>NZ_JAUBOS010000015.1:0-105972 GCF_036700365.1 Microcoleus sp. w2-18bC1 | reverse complement strand
CCATTTGGGTCTTCCCAGTTGAAAGCCACCCTGCAACATGAGCCTGGAATCTGCAACCGCAGCCGAGTGCGGCAGATAGGTTGGGAGTGTCGCGCTAGAATAAGCAGTACGAGTTAACACTCGAACACAAACGCTCGTTGTGCGAGCGTGACCTCGAAACGGGCACATAGCAGCAGGTGATGGGAATAAATCATGTTTGAACGCTTCACAGAAAAAGCAATAAAAGTAATCATGTTGGCCCAGGAAGAAGCTCGCCGCCTGGGTCACAACTTCGTAGGGACAGAACAGATCCTCCTGGGTCTGATCGGAGAAGGAACCGGGGTTGCAGCTAAAGTCCTCAAATCAATGGGGGTCAACCTCAAAGACGCGCGCATTGAAGTGGAAAAAATCATCGGGCGCGGTTCCGGCTTCGTAGCAGTCGAAATTCCGTTCACCCCCCGCGCCAAGCGGGTTCTAGAACTATCCCTAGAAGAAGCTCGCCAACTCGGACACAACTATATAGGTACTGAACACCTGCTGCTGGGCCTGATCCGCGAAGGTGAAGGAGTAGCGGCCAGAGTCTTGGAAAACCTGGGAGTAGACTTGTCGAAAGTCCGCACCCAAGTGATTCGGATGCTGGGAGAAACCGCAGAAGTCGCAGCCACTGGCGGCGGTGCCCGCACCAAAACCCCAACCCTGGATGAATTCGGTGCCAACCTGACTCAAATGGCAGTCGATGGCAAACTAGACCCAGTAGTCGGACGCCAAAAAGAAATCGAACGGGTAATTCAAATCCTCGGTCGCCGCACCAAAAATAACCCGGTGCTCATCGGCGAACCCGGAGTCGGTAAAACAGCGATCGCCGAAGGTCTGGCCCAGCGCATCGCTAACAACGATATTCCAGATATTCTCGAAGACAAGCGCGTTGTTACCCTCGACATCGGCTTGCTCGTTGCCGGTACGAAATACCGGGGCGAATTTGAAGAACGCCTCAAAAAAATCATGGACGAAATCCGCACTGCGGGTAACGTGATTTTGGTGATTGACGAAGTGCACACTTTGATAGGTGCAGGTGCGGCGGAAGGGGCGATCGATGCGGCCAACATTCTCAAGCCGGCTTTGGCAAGAGGCGAACTCCAGTGTATCGGCGCTACCACCCTCGACGAGTACCGCAAGCACATCGAGCGCGATGCAGCCCTAGAACGGCGCTTCCAGCCCGTCATGGTCGGCGAACCGACTGTTGACGAGACGATCGAGATTCTCTTCGGTCTGCGGGAACGCTACGAACAGCACCACAAGCTGAAAATCTTGGACACGGCCCTCGAAGCCGCAGCCAAACTATCTCATCGTTACATCTCCGATCGCTTCCTACCAGACAAAGCAATTGACTTGGTAGACGAAGCTGGTTCTAGAGTTCGCTTGATCAACTCTCAACTGCCCCCCGCAGCCAAAGAACTGGACAAAGAACTCCGCCAAGTCCTCAAAGATAAAGACGAAGCGGTGCGTTCTCAAGACTTTGACAAAGCCGGCGAATTGCGCGATCGAGAAATGACGATCAAAGCCGAAATTCGCGCTATTTCCCAAGCCAAAAAAACAGACTCGGCCCGCACAGGCGAAACCGACCCATCGCCAGTAGTCACCGAAGAAGATATCGCTCAAATCGTGGCAAGCTGGACGGGCGTACCGGTAAACAAACTGACCGAATCCGAATCCGAAAAGCTGCTGCACATGGAAGATACCTTGCACCAGCGCTTGATCGGACAGGAAGAAGCAGTGAAAGCCGTTTCCCGCGCCATCCGTCGCGCTCGCGTTGGCTTGAAAAATCCCAATCGCCCGATCGCCAGTTTCATCTTCTCTGGCCCCACAGGCGTCGGCAAAACCGAACTCACCAAAGCCCTAGCCGGCTACTTCTTCGGTTCCGAAGACGCGATGATTCGGCTGGATATGTCGGAATATATGGAACGGCACACCGTCTCCAAACTCATCGGTTCTCCTCCAGGCTACGTCGGCTACAACGAAGGCGGACAACTCACAGAAGCAGTCCGCCGCCGTCCTTACACCGTCGTGCTGTTCGACGAAATCGAAAAAGCCCACCCCGATGTCTTCAATATGCTGCTGCAAATATTGGAAGACGGCCGCTTAACAGATGCCAAAGGTCGCACCGTAGACTTCAAAAATACGCTGCTGATTATGACCTCAAACATCGGTTCTAAGGTGATTGAAAAAGGCGGCGGCGGTCTCGGTTTCGAGTTCAGCGACAACCAAGCCGATGCTAATTACAACCGCATTCGTTCTTTGGTTAACGAAGAACTCAAAAACTACTTCCGCCCCGAATTCCTCAACCGACTCGACGAAATTATCGTCTTCCGCCAGTTGAACAAGGAAGAAGTCAAGGAAATTGCGGTCATCATGCTCAAAGAAGTGTTCGGTCGTTTGACAGAACAGGGCATCACCCTGGAAGTGACCGAAAAATTCAAAGAACGCTTAGTAGAAGAAGGCTACAACCCCAGCTACGGAGCTCGACCCCTGCGCCGCGCCATTATGCGCTTGCTGGAAGACAGCTTGGCTGAGGAAATCCTTTCTGGCCGCATCAAAGACGGCGACACCGCTGTTGTGGATGTGGGCGAGGACGGAATTGTTAAGGTGCTGCAAGGTCAAAAGCGGGAATTGCTGCCCCAAGGCGCTGAGTAAGTTTGAGTAGGTGCGATCGCGAGTTAAGTTGGGAAATAACCAATCTCGCGATCGCAAAAAACTCAAAAACCTCACATAAAAAAGGTAGAGAATTTAAATTCTCTGCCTTTTTTATGAGTTAATCTCAAGAGGAGAGTTATGGCATAAATCTTTGATTGATAGGGCAACCGCAGATGCTTTCCAAGATTGTTTGCGAATGCCTGCACTTCACGTCTAGTAATTAACAGCGACATAGTTCAATGGTAAGCTGGACAGCATTTAAATTGTATATTTTGGGCGGGTTCGCGTGCCCAGCTCGCTCAGGGTTTGATTATTTCTTGAGATGCAATTTAAATGCTGAGCGAGCTTAATCAGATAATTAGTGGCAACTATATAGCGAGGACTTTCATGACATCTGAAAAAAAGAATTTGGGTACAGAAGTAGCAGAAAATCCGCCTGCAAGCTGGTGGCAAAAAGCGTGGAAGTCGCAGCGAGAAAATCTTCAGATAGTGATTATTGCTTTGACTTTAGCAATAGTGATTCGAGCCTTGGTCGCCGAACCGCGCTACATACCCTCAGATTCTATGGTACCCACTTTGCACGTGGGCGATCGCGTCGTAGTCGAAAAAATCTCCTACTACCTCGAACCTCCCAAAACTGGCGACATCGTAGTATTTGCCCCGCCCGAAAAGTTGCAAGAACAAGGCTTTACCCAAGACCAAGCATTCATCAAGCGGGTAATTGGCTTACCGGGTCAAACCGTCGCCGTTAAAAAAGGTTTAGTTTATCTCAACGACAAACCCCTCGTCGAAAAATATATTGCCGAACCTCCTAAATATCAGTGGGGGCCTTATCGCGTCCCAGAAAATGAATACTTTGTGATGGGAGACAACCGCAACAACAGCAACGACTCCAGCAGGTGGGGATTTTTACCTAAGCAGAATATCATCGGCCGCGCTGTAGTGCGGTTTTGGCCTCTAGAACGCATCGGGGAAGTTTAAAGTCAGTTGACAGTTGACAGTTGACAGTTGACAGTTGACAGTTGACTGTTGACTGTTGACTGTTGACTGTTGTCATCGCAAGCCCGATGCCCGATGCCCGATGCCCAATGCCCAATGCCCCATTCCCATGCCTTATCCTGTACGGAAATTTCTACTTATTCTTGCGCCTTAAGGGGTAGGGACTTCCTCCGGCAACTGATAAAATAGTAGAAAAAGCAGCGGGATTTCTCGCCTAGATCAAAATTAGTAGAATATTAAAAAATTAGGAAAGCTATGGGATTTTTTGATTCAGAAATTGTTCAGCAAGAAGCCAAGCTGTTGTTTGAAGACTATCAATCTCTCATCAAACTAGGCGGGAATTACGGCAAATTCGATCGCGAAGGCAAGAAAATGTTCATCGCTCAGATGGAATCAATGATGGAGCGCTACCGTATTTTTATGAAGCGCTTTGAGCTGTCGGAGGACTTCATGGCTCAGATGACTGTAGAGCAGTTAAAAACACAGCTCAATCAATTTGGCATCACGCCCCAGCAGATGTTTGAGCAAATGAACTCAACGCTGGAGCGGATGAAATCTGAGCTGGAAAAACAATCCTAGTGTCAGAAGGAAGAAGGAAGAAGGAAGAGGGAAGAAGGAAGAAAAAGAAAGTATTCCCAATGCCCAATGCCCAATGCCCAATGCCCAATGCCCAATTACTAATGACTGATAATTAAGGCCGCTCAAAAGATGAAGCAGGTTTGAAACTTTCTGCGGGAACGCCTTCCAAAGCTTGGCTCATAAAATCACGCCAAACAGGGGCGACAATAGTACCACCAGTAGCACCGTAGCTCATCGGTCTATAGTTGTCATTGCCCATCCAAACAGCCACCGACAACTGTGGCACGTAACCCACAAACCAGATATCCCGTTCTGAGGAAGTTGTACCAGTTTTCCCAGCAGCCGGTCGCCCAAGTTGAGCAGCCCTTGCCGTTCCGCTGTTAATTACCCCTTGCAGGGCGCTGTTGACAGATGCGGCCGCCCAGGAGTTGAGAACTAATTTGGGTTTGGGGGTATTGTCGAGCAAGACGTTGCCGCTGCTGTCAGTAACTTGTACGATAAACGTGGTGTCAGAATGCCAGCCGTTGTTCGCGAAGGTAGCAAAAGCTCCGGCCATTTCTAAAGGAGTGAGGTCAACGGCACCCAAGGGCAAAGAAATCACCGGTTCCATCGGACTTCTGATGCCGAG
Source organism: Microcoleus sp. w2-18bC1 (assembly GCF_036700365.1). Lineage (NCBI taxonomy): Bacteria > Bacillati > Cyanobacteriota > Cyanophyceae > Oscillatoriales > Microcoleaceae > Microcoleus > Microcoleus sp. w2-18bC1. Next base: position 101,096 of record NZ_JAUBOS010000015.1, on the reverse strand, counting down.
TACGCGGCAAATCTCAATCACTTTATTCAATCCGACTTCTTGGCCAAGCTTGACAGCGGGAATGTTGAGAGATACTTCCAAAGCTCTGCGGATGCTGACTGCACCGGAGAAGCCGCCGCCGTAGTTTTGAGGGTAGTAATAGCCGTCGCCGTCGCGGTAGCCGACAGGGGAGTCGTAGACAACTGAATCGGGGCTGTATTTGCCGCTAGCAAAGGCAGCGTAGTAGATAAAAGGTTTAAAAGAAGATCCGGGCTGGCGACGTGCTTGAATGGCGCGATTGAACTGACTCTTTTCGTAATCGACGCCGCCCACCATTGCTTTGACGAAGTGGGTGCGTGGATCGACGGCGGCTAGGGCAATTTGACCTTCCTCGCGATCGTAAAACAGCCCTTGGTAGTAAAGCCGATTGTGCCACGCTTTGACGGTTTCTTCGGCTATGCGCTGCATTTTGAGGTCGATCGTGGTTTGAACGCGCATTCCTCCCTTAACCACGGCATCTCGCCCGAAACGCCTCGTCAGTTCCTGGACTACGGCTTGTGTTACGTAAGGAACTTGAGAGCCACCAAAAGAGGTAATTTTGCCTAGCTTAATTTTTTCCTGGCGGGCAGCAGTCTCTTGGGCGGGCGTAATCCATTTAAGATCCTTCATGCGGCCTAAAACAATTGTTTGCCGCTCTTTTGCCAACTTGTAATTGACGAAAGGACTGTATTCTTCGGGGGCAGAAATTAAGCCGGCCAGCATCGCTGCTTCTGAAAGAGTCAAATTACTTGCGGACTTGTTGAAATAGCTTCGAGAGGCTGTCTCTACGCCGTACAAGTTGTGACCTAAGTAGATTTGATTCAGGTATAGTTGCAGAATTTGGTCTTTGTTGAGAATTTGCTCCAAGCGGATAGACATTACCGCTTCAGCTACCTTGCGACTAAATTTTGACTGGGGAGAAAGAAACAGGTTCTTGACTAGCTGCATAGTCATAGTCGAGCCGCCTTCAACGGTTCTACCTTTCTCTAGGTTGACCATCAGAGCTCGGGCTATCCCGCCGGGGTTGATGCCTTTGTGGGTGAAAAAGTTGCTATCTTCGATCGCCAGAACAGCTCGTTTCAGGTTCGGGGAGATTTGGTCAAGGGGTACGACATCCCGGTTGGCTTCGTCGTGGATACTGGCTAGCGGCTTGCCGTTGATGTCGTAAATGTGGGTAGTTTCTGTGGGAGAGTAGGTTTGCAAGATCCGAACATCTGGCAAATTGCGGAAGCTGATCGCTAAGCCAACCAGTCCACCAGCGACTACGGAACTGGCAAGCATTGTCATGCTGAGTATGGTTCCGGCGGTCACTTTACTGACTGACTGAACAAACTCAAATACGGGGGCTGAGTTTTCCGTGTTATTGCGGACTGCGTTGGTTGACACGTGGATTTCACTTCCTCACTCGATTTGGTGTTTAAGACTTTTTATTTTAGATGCGAACCCTAGAGACTGTCAGTCGATTCTAGATTTTAGATTTTAGATTTTAGATTTATTCCACAGATGAATCTGGGGGTTTGAACAAGAGTCTAAAATTTGGGGATCTCCACGACTGTTGTCGGGGGCTGGTATCCGTTTTTGGGCGGGGTCAGCTAATGAAAGCCGGTCAGCTTTGGGATTATAGTAGCTTGATAGTTATGTTTTTATGCGTCAACCAGTGAGTGTAACTAATTCTGCTGCACTTTGGCAAAATAATATGATGGACGATCGCTCCCCGATGATAACTCCTAACCTTTCAGCGCTTTACCGCGGCGTCAGCGAGATTTTTCCAGATCGACCTGATTCTAGCAACCCTGACGAAAATTTAGCCCAACTGCTGGCAAAAGTCGATCGACCGTTGCGAGTCAAACTGGGAATTGACGCCACAGGGGCGGACATTCACTTGGGACACAGCATTTGCTTCCGCAAGCTGCGAGCTTTTCAGGATGCCGGTCACACAGCGGTACTGGTCATCGGAGATTTTACCGCAAGAATTGGCGATCCGACAGGAAAGTCCGAGATGCGAAGCCAGTTGACAGCCGAACAAGTGGCGGAAAATGCCAAGACTTATTTAGACCAAGTGCGTCCGATTCTAGATTTTGAGACGCCCGGACGTTTGGAAATTCGCTATAACTCCGAGTGGTTGTCAAAATTGGACATGGCGAAGATTTTGGAACTGCTAGGCACGATGACGGTGCAGCAGATGCTTGCTAAAGAGGGATTTGATAACAGGATGCAGCAGGAAAATGCGATTTTCCTCCACGAGTTTCTGTATCCAGTCATGCAGGGTTACGATTCAGTAGTCTTGGAGGCTGATGTGGAGTTGGGGGGAACCGACCAAAAGTTTAATATTGCGGTGGGGAGAGATTTGCAGCGGCATTTTGGGATGAAACCGCAGTTTGGTTTGCTGATGCCGATTTTGATCGGGACTGACGGGGTGCAGAAGATGTCGAAGTCTTTGAACAATTATGTGGGTTTGTCGGAAGATCCGCTGACGATGTATTCTAAGTTGGAGAAAATTGCTGATAGTTCGATCGCCCAATATTTTGAACTATTGACAGATTTGCCACTTGATGGATTGCCCGAAAATCCGCGAGAAAAACAGAAACTTTTGGCTGTGGATGTGGTGCGCCAGTATCGCGGTTCGGAAGCGGCGGAACGCGCACAACAAGATGCAATTGCGCTGGTTAAAGGTGCTGCAGGACAAGCTGATGCTGTGGCGGAGTTTTCTTTGGCAAGTGTGCAGTTTCCGGCTAAGTTGTTTTATATTCTCAGTGCTAGCGGGCTTTGTAAAAGCAGCGGTGATGCGCGGAAGTTGATGCAGGGTGGCGGGGTGAAGTTGGAGGGCGATCGGGTTTCTGATGTTAATCTTACTTTTGAATCACCTGCTGATTTATGCGGTAAGATTTTGCAGGTGGGGAAGAATAAGTTTGTGCGATTGGTGTCTTGAATCTCTTTTTTAACCGCAGATGAATACTGAAGATGAACGCTGATGAACGCTGATAATCGAATTATTGTTGCTTTGGATGTTTCGAGTCAAGAAGAGGCGATCGCACTTCTTGACAAACTCCCGCAAGTATCTTTCTGGAAAGTGGGTTTGGAACTGTTTGTGAGTTCCGGCCCGGGGATTTTGGAAATTTTAAAACAGCGGGAAAAGCGGATTTTTCTCGATTTGAAGTTTCACGATATCCCGAATACTGTGGCTGGTGCTTGTCGGGCTGCTGCTAAGTACAATGTGGATTTATTGACTATCCATTCTACTTGTGGTAAAGATGCTTTGAAAGCTGCACAGTTGGCTTTGACTGAAGGGGCGGCGGCTGTGGATAAACCGAGTCCTAAGTTGATTGCAATTACTCTGTTGACGAGTTTGAATTCGCGACAGTTGGCTTTTGAGTTGAAAATACCTTTGGAGTTGCCGGAATATGCTTTGCACATGGCATTGTTGGCTAAGGAAACGGGTTTAGCTGGTGCGGTTTGTTCTCCGCAAGAAGTGGAACAGTTAAGGATGAGTTGCGGGGATGATTTTGTGTTAGTTTGTCCCGGTGTGCGTCCGAAATGGGCTGATGGAGGCGATCAAAAGCGATCGATGACTCCAAAAGCTGCTTTGAAAGCTGGTGCGGATTATCTGGTGATTGGGCGCCCAATTACTGCTTCGGACGATCCGGTGGCGGCTTTTGCGCGTATTTGTGAAGAGATTGAATAACAATATGAATGTTGTTTTTTACCGCCGATGAACGCCGATGAACGCCAATAGAATTGTATCTGCGTTCATCTGTGTTTATCTGCTGATATCTGCGGTTGCAACCCCGACTTTGGCAGTTAATTTTGTGACAAATCATGCTAACAGTATAAATGCCAGTCGGTATGGTTTGTTAGCGCGATCGCCCTGTCCCGCTGATTTAGAAACTTTGGTCGATCGCCTGTTGCAAGATTTGCCGAGTTATGCTAATCGCGTAATTGTGCGATCGCACTTTTCTCCTAACAAAAACACACCATCCGGTTACGCGCTGCCTCAAATAATTTTAGCCGGCCGCCCGGAGTTTGAACCGTTACCTTTAACTTTTGAAGATGCACTTCCTGAAAATGCTAGTCAAGTTTTTATTACTACTTTGGAACGGCAGTATCGCGGGGGAAAACGAGTAGAAGTTCAGCAATATCATTGGTTGTTTTTAACTAAAACGGAAAACGGTTGGGAATTGGCAAAACTTGTTTCTCGGTTTGGTAATGCGGCTGATATTCGTCCTTTATTAAGTCAAGATAGTGAAAGCGAAATTGCTGAGGCTATTCGTTTGTGGTTGCGCGATTGTCATGCAAAAAATAAGTTATCTCGCAACTAAATTGCATTTTTTGGGAGGGCGAGACGCCCACCCCACATGAAATAATTTTTATTGTGGAACAGGCATCTTGCCTGTTCCTGACAGAAAATAATTTTATTGTGGAACAGGCATCTTGCGGTTGGTTGTTGGTTGGGGTCTAATTAACAGTCTGGATTGGAGCGGCTTCATGTCTTTTGTTAGTTCTAACCCTTGGGTTGGAGTGCCGATGGTTGTAGGACTTATACCTGTGTCATTACTTGTACCTCTTTTTTTGATAACACCTTTTTTTATAATATCTAGTATAATGTCCGCTGTTAATAAATCACGAGCTGGAAATAGATAAGTTGGAAATTCCGAATATGTTTGACCTTCTAAATTAGGAAATACTCAATTCTAAATCAAATGATAACAGTCAAAAATACATTGTGACCTAAGAATTTATCTTCATGGTGCTCAGTATTTCAGCGTTTCCTTGACTCCCAGTTTGCTTGGCTCAAAGATAGAGACCATTCGACAGAATTTATGGAATACTGTGTAATACTCTTCCCCCCTATCAAGATCGTGCCAAAATCTTTGGCTGTGCATTGCTTCTCTTGCATAATAGCCAAATGTGTACAGTGCAATTTCCTTTTTCATTATACCAGACATAATCATAAAGTAAATCTCTTCCAAAAAGCAGATAAATACCTCTTTTTCCTGTTTTGTGACTGATATGCTGCTAGAGCTATCATGCAAAAGCTCACAGACTTTCTGGATTGACTCGTTCTCATCGAATCTTTTGCTCATCTCATGAAACTTCTCATATCTACTTATCCTATTGAGCTCTACGAACTCAAGAATGCCTTTCACAAAAGCTAGGATTCCTATTAGTCCACCAATAGCTTCAATAAAGTTGTTCATGATTATATATCAAGTGGGAAGAGATGATAATTATTCCCTATTATACTGCAATACTCCGGACAGTTTTTGGAACGATACTACAAGCTTACGCGGGGCAAGGATCATAAAAAAGTCGAATTAAATGTAAGTCAGGCGTGGAGCTGACATTAATTTAATTATCCATAGTGGCTCAAAGTCAAGCGAGCATAAGCCATTGGGCTATATAAAAACTGTCCCGACTATTGATACTGATGATCGGCAAAAAAGTCATGGTGGGGTTAACCAGTATTTATACTCATCGCAAAAATGACACGCTCCCCATCTTGCGGGCGGGCGAGACGCCCAACCCCTACTCCCCACATGACATAATTTTTATTGTGGAACAGGTATCTTGCCTGTTCCTGACAGAAAATAATTTTATTGTGGAACAGGCATCTTGCCTGTTCCTGACAGAGGTATCAGAAAAGCCAGGAATTTTCGGTTGAGGGATTTACCGTGGGGGGCGGGTTTACGAGAGAGATTATCTGTTTTAGGCAATTATTGTTCGTGAAACCCGCCCATACAAAGCACAAACAAAAAATATTATAATTGCTCTTTGAATTCGTCTAGTTTAGCCTTGATTAGTTGCATATCTTGCCACATAAACCATTTCGGAGTTTCCGGTTCACGGGAGGGATTTCGCAACAAGTACGACGGGTGAAAAATTGGCATACACAAACGATTTTCCCATTCAATCCACTGACCTCTGATTTTACTAATGGGTCGCTTGTCGCTTAGCAAACCTTTGAGGGCTGTTGCACCGGTTAATAAAATAATTTTGGGGTCTAAGATGCGGATTTGTTCGAGCAAGTAAGGTTTGCAAGCTTCGATTTCTTTTGCTGTCGGAGGGCGGTTGTTGGGAGGGCGACATTTGATGACGTTGGCAATGAATACGTCGGTTTCTGCACTCAATCCCACGGATTCTAAAATCTTATCTAACAGTTTGCCCGATCGCCCGACGAAGGGCAATCCGGTTTCATCTTCGTTTTGTCCGGGCGCTTCTCCCACAATCAAAATTGAGGCTTGAGGATTGCCGCGCCCGATGACGGCGTGAGTGCGGCTGTTGCCCAATTCGCAGCGGTGACAGCGGTTGCAGTGCTCGCCGATTTGTTCCATATTTTGATAAGTGCCGGGAGGAATGGGAATTTTGGCATTTGCTGGTATTGAGTCTGTTTGGAAAGTGGCACTTTGATTGTTGTCAAAAAGGCTGAGTTGCAAGTCGCTGGACATACATTTTACAATTAGGGAGATTTTTTCGAGTCTAGAGTTTATAGTTTAGATCGGGTTTGGTGATTTGAGATTGGCTACAAGCTTGTGTGCGATGCTGTCGATTCGCTACGGGATAGCTACGCTCACGTATAATCTCCAATTAACACTGGCACAATCTCCAATTGTTTGGTTGAGCTCGTACAGGCAAAAATATGTTCTCTAACCCGTTTTTTGACGATCGCGCCGATGCAGGCGAAAAACTGGCCGAGGCAGTTGTGGACGAGTTCGGCAAGTTGAGTTTAATGACACAGCAGGCGGTGAAACCGATTGTTTACGCCTTGCCACGCGGGGGTTTGCCCGTTGCTGTGCCGATTGCGCGCCGCTTGGGCTGTCCTTTGGATGTGGTTGTTGCGAAGAAAATTACTCGCCCAGATAATTTAGAATTGGCGATCGGCGCTGCAACTGCTGATGGTCACGTCCTCTGGGAAAAGCAAAAGCAGCACAATTTACGCTTGCAAAAATCAGCATTGCCCCTGGCTCAAAATAATGCTCAATCTCTGCTGGCAGATTTGTCTCCTGGACGCCCAAATATCAGCGCGGCTGGGGCTTTGGCGATTTTGGTAGATGACGGCATTGCGACGGGGATGACGATGGCTGTGGCGGCTAAGGCTTTGGAGTCGCAGCAACCGATGGCTTTGTGGATTTGCGCGCCTGTCGCCCCGGCAGATTTGATGGGATTTTTGGCCCAGATGGCCGATAAGTTGATCGTTCTGGAGACTCCTCACCCTTTTTACAGTGTCAGTCGCTTTTATGGGCAATTTCCGCAGGTTGAGACGGCGGAGGCTTTAAGGTGTTTGCAGCAACAAACTGAATGGCGAGCGTAGGTTAAGCTAGAAGGCTAAATCCAAAAGCTCGATCGCTAAAACATGAGACCTTGGCAATATTGGTTGGACACTTTGATTCTGTCTACTCAGCACAATCCGCCTCGCTTTGTTGAGTTGGTAATGTTGACTTTGGCGATGATGTTGCTGGGGCTGTGGAGTGTAACATTGCAGTGGCAGTATTTAACGCTGTCTTTGAGTTATATAATTGGTTCGTCTTTTTCAATTTTGGTGCGGGAATCCATCGGCCCGCGGCCTCAATTTCAACTAACTCACCTGACAGCCTTGCTGTTATTAATTATCAGTTTTTATAGTTTTGCTGAACTGATTAGATAGTTAAAGCCGTTTTGATTGGTAGAGGCGGGTTTTACAAGGTGATTGCCAAGGTGGTGAAGCAATTGCATAACTTATATAGCAATCCTCAGCGGGTTGTGAATTAGATGTTTTTTTGAACTAACCGCGAAGACGCAAAGGACGCGAAGGAAAAGAAGCCAAGAGCGAGAGTTCACCAATAATTAGCCATCATCCTACATTCTAATGGGATTGATGTAAAATTATGCGGTTCCCGGCAGGATCGAAGGCATAGATTTCTAGACCGTGAGAAGCTTTGATAATTTCTCCGCTGGGCGGATAACCTAAAGCCCAAATTCGGGCGATCGCAGTTTCGATATCGCTGACTTCTAAGCACAAACTCATGCCTGTTTTTGCTCGATTGGCAAATTCCGATTTGTGGGAATCTTTTGGTTTGAATATGCCGAGTCTTAAGCCTGGTAGTTGAAATTCAGCATAAGTATTGGGAATGTAAGGGTTTGGTTCTATGTCGAGAAATTTTGTGTAAAATTTAACGAGAACTTCCTTATCAAGGTCGGCTAAAGTCACTAGGGCGGCGCTGTATTGGAAACTCATATAAATTGGTAAGTGGTGATTGGGAATGGGAAATTAATAATATTATAACTTTCTATCTATTTAAAATCCTCCAATTCGTCCGACTATTTGGATTTTACCTTGTCGATCGCTTTTGAGAATAACAGCTTCGCCGCTTTGCGGTACAATATCAGTAATCGCGGTAATATTTACTTGATGAGTTACCATAATAATCGCGCCTTTTGTGTTGCGGTTGTCAACAATTAATTTGCGAATTGCTGCTGTTTGGCTGGCTTCTTTGCTGCTGTCCCTAAAGAACGAGTTCAACGCTGGGAACGGTTCGACTTTGCCTAAATTTATCAGTTTTGCTGTTTCCAAACACCTACACCACTGACTGGATAAAACTCTGGCCACTTTGATGTTGCGATTGCGAAATTCGGCTCCAATTTGCTGGGCTTGGGTTCTTCCTTGTGCTGATAAATTGCGCTGGGTGGAACAGTCGCCCAACTTAAAGTTAGCAGGATCTCCCGTACCTGGGGCGATCGCGTGTCGCATTGCTACCACCAACCCCCTCTCACCCCGCTGCAAAAATTGCCACCCTGCTTGAGTTTGCGGGTTGGTTGCTGCGTCAGAACTTGTAGTTGCAATCATTAAGCCGATCGACAATACTAAAGCTAGCGATCCGAAAAACCATTTCCAGTTAAGGTAAATCCGCGCAGCCATTGGTGCAGAAGTTAAGAATTAACTTATCATATTATAATACAACAAATATTGCTCTATGGAACTCACCAATTTTATTGCTCTGTCTGTCATTATTGCCCTCGTGCTGGGGATTGGGTTTGGAACAATGACTTGGGCTTACTTCGGCAAGGGCAGCATTTCTGTACTCTTTAAAGAACCAATTTTAACTTACCCAGAATTTCCCGATACCGACAGCGGTAGTAAAGCTTCCGTTTATTTTCAACAAGGAATTCAGGCTTATCAGTCAGGAAAGTACCGCAAAGCAAAAGATAAATTTACCAGCGCTGTAGAACAAGTTTCAACCTTGGCAGAAGCTTACCACAATCGCGGCTTAGCTTTTGCAAATTTGCGCTCGGATGACGAGGCTGTTGCAGATTTTATCCGTGCCAGCGAATTATATCAACAGCAAGAGGCTGGATTTGCGATCGACACAATCAAACAAAATCTGTCAGCGTTGAAGCAGCGCAAATTAGAACGAGAAAAACAAAAAACAGTAGCGACATAAATTATTAGGTCTTGCCCGTATAAATAAACCCAAACCTACTGTTGTGGTCTTAAAAACCCGGTCTCTTTAATGCTTTTAGGCACAGAAACCGGGTGGGTTTACAGAATTTATATTAAAGTTGAACATCAAGATTTAACGTTATCCCGAACAGCTAAACTTTTCTGGAATCTTCTATTTGGTCGATTTTAGCAATCATCATTTCTCGGCTAAGTGCCACAACTCGATAATTAGTAATTGGATCGTAAGCTTCCCACTCTTGAGTCACTTCGCTGTCTTGCCAAAAAAACCATTCCCGGTAAATTTCGCCGTCATCAATGTCACCGCACAAGGGAAGCCAATCATCTCCTCCCAAGCTATCAAAATCTCCTCCTACTAAGTCAATCCAAGCTGCAAGGATACAAGAGTCAATAGCATTATTATTAACAGTGACTGCGTTAGAGTGAAGAGAAGTTTCGGGAAAACAAAGTGTGGATTTCATAAGCTGTACCTGAATGTTATGTTATTAATTTATAAAAAAATCCTCTACGGCAGTGACAGCAGAATGCCACTATCCTAACCTCCACAGTTCCCACCTCGAAAAACCTTGACAGCCAAAGCGCTCAAATGCTGCTGCTGTATGACTTGAGACCGCTTTGAGTCAAGTCGCTAGAGAGGCTAAATTGAGCCACTTTGCCAACTGGCATAGAAGAAAGCCCGATCGACCCAATATTGCTGGCGAAGGCTCTCGCGCATTGAGGAGCAAAGACAGCGCGACTGCCAATTGTATACTAGGTAAGTTGGCGAGTTTCCGTACAGTTTTTGTGATAAAATTAGCAGCACGCGAACTTTCATATCGACAGCCTCGTTTGGTCAAAAGCTTTGCAACGAGCTTTCCAACGGTGGTGCGATCGCCAGTTTTGATTTATTGTTAATTTTGCGAAGTCCCGATCGACTGTTAGGGAAAAAAATTATGCAAGCAACCAACCAAGAAGGAATTATCAATCTGACAATCCACTATACCAACGGCAAACAGCAACACTTCCAGTTCATTGCGCCAGAGGGAACAGTAGGAGAGCAAGCAACTTTAGGCACTCGCCTGCACAAAATGTTGACAGCAGACCCGGTAATTCTCGAATTGGCAGATAAACTGGTAGTTATCCCAGTTCACAACATACAAAGTATTGAAATATCGCCGGTTCCTCCCAAATTGCCAGAGGGTGTCCTTTACCCAATGCGAGAAATCAAGAAATAGCTAAGCTGTTCTCCATCCAAATTCAACGGAAAAGGCGGGCTGAATACCCATGTCATCCAGAGTTTGAATAAGCATAAGTGTACAAATTAAAGGCGCAACTATTTATTACAAATAACGATAAAAATAAAAAAAATGTTGCTGGCCGTGAAACCAGTTCTGAAAAAAAATGCAACAGTAGACAAACTCTCAACCCTTATATCATCACTCATTCCCAATCTAAAATCTAAAATCTAAAATCTAAAATAGTATGACGATATATGTCACATGAGTGAGGGGAATAATTGCAGGTTTCACAGACTTTAACTTACCGAAAAAAATGCTAGAACTCCACTGCCACACTACTTATTCCGACGGCACTCTCACCCCTGCCGAACTCGTAGCCGCCGCCGCGTCTTCGGGGGTTCGCGCCTTGGCTGTCACGGATCACGATACCATGTCGGGTTGGGATGAAGCCTTCGCTGCTGCTGCTTTGCACGGTATCGAAATAGTCCCCGGACTCGAACTCAGCACCGTTCACAACGGCCGATCGCTGCACATTTTAGGTTTTTATCCCGATGCAAATAAGTTGCGAGTTCCTTTGAACGATCGCCTGGAAGGAAGGTTTCGCCGATCGCAGGAAATGGTCGAAAAATTAGCAGCAATGGGATACGCGATCGAACTGCCAAAAACATCCCCAGGAATGGCACCGGGACGGCCTCACATTGCCTCTGCACTTGTAAAAGCGGGTCACGCGAAATCATCGCGGGAAGCATTCGATCGCTGGCTGGGAGATGACGGCCCGGCTTATGTTCATTACGAGAAATTCTCGATCGTCGAAGGCATTGATTTACTGAAAAGTTGCGGCGCAGTACCGGTGTGGGCTCACCCTTATTTATTTCGCGGCGGCGGTGTTGAGGAAGTTTTACAAGAATTAGTAGATGCGGGTTTAATGGGAGTTGAAGTATACCATCCCACCCACAGTTCTAGCCAAATCCAAAAGTTGAAAGATTTGTGTCTTCATTACGGTTTGCTGGCAACTGGTGGCAGCGATTATCACGGCCCCGATCCTGAAAGGAAAGCAGCCGATAGCACCCAATTGAATATGCTGCATTTGCCGTTAGAATTACTGGAACCAATTAAAGTTGCTGCGGCGAGTTTGAAATAGTTTTTTAGGACTAATTTTGCACCATTCTCAATTAGGCTTTTATGAAGAGGCTTTCCGGTCTGTTCCACAAGAAAATTTATCTTTTGTGGAACGGGCATCTTGCCCGTTCTGGAGAATGGTGCAACATCTCAGTTATGACGAATTTTGCCGACGTATTCAGTGGTAAAAAAAAGGAATCTTTCGCTTTTTGAGGGAGGAATTTGCACTAAGTAAGTCATCAGAAGAAGACCGAGGTCAAGCAGAATATAAATTAATATGAAGTTAAAGGCAATTGCAGGCGAGTTGATTTTACAATGTTACTATAGCAACTTGCCAAACGGAGCTTATTATGAGTGCAGAAGACAGAGCTAAGGCGATCGGCAAAAATTTAGAAGGCAAAGCTCAGGAAATTTTCGGTAGTATCACGGGCAACAGAAAAGACCAGGTTGAAGGTAAAGCCAAACAAGCCGAAGCTGCCGCCCGCCACGCAGCAGAAGATGCAAAAAATGCGGTGAAAAATCTGGCCGATCAAGCCAAAAGGTCGATCGACAAATTGTAGAAACTGCGTTATACCAAATCCTGGCTAATAGAATTCGCTTCATATCAAATCCTTTGGTATCAATAGGGTTTGATATGATTTATTTTTGGAATGTGCATAAACTGGGTGACTCCTGCGATATCCCTTCAAAAGCGCAGTGGAGAAGTCCCTATGATTGTTAATTTTACACCGGATTAATTTCGTAGTAAGGACTTCAGTCCTTATCGCATTGCCTTTACGAAAAATTTTTGCTCAATTCTGCATAAAGCCGCCAAAACCTGCGATATCAGAGTATCAACACGCAAAAACTGGACTATGACGAGACATGATACCCCCGTCGAACCCTTAGCAGGTTTAGTTCCTGTAGCGGCAAGTTTCAGCTTGTTGCTTCCACCCACGGGTTGGGAACTCAAACCGATTTCGTTGACTTTGTTACTGTTGGCACGTTACAGCGCTATTTTCCCTGGGAAAATCGAATTATCTCGATGTCATCCGAACGTGCCAGTGAACACCGACGAACAGTTACGCCAACTTCTACAACTCTTGAAAGACTCGCCAGAGGGGAGTCAGGAAAAAGAAAGACTCAAAAATCAATTGTGCCAACTCATTCCCGATTTGCCCGGAATTCGCAAGCATCCTTATCCTAATATTGATTTAGAGGAAATGATGCAGGAAGCTTATTGCGGTTTTATCAAAACGCTTTCGGTATTTTTGCGGGCAATTGACCTCGACAATCTCGCTGTTGATGTGTTGCGAACCCGAGTAGTTCAGCGGTTCAATAAAACTCTCAAGAACAAGGTCTATGACCAATATCGCCGGATGCAGCAACAGATTTTTACTGTTAGTTTTGATACTCCGATTACGAGCAACCCAGGGGAAGAATTTGAGGCTCAACAACCGATAGACGATACCACAAAAAATGGGATTGAGCAACTCATCGAGAGAGAACAAGCTCACAATAAGCAGCGCATCGGTCGCAAACTATGGCAGTGTATTGAAGACGATCCGACGGGAGAACTGCGAAACAGTTATCCCAATGAAAAAATAGATAAGACTCAGCCAAACACTCCCGAAAATCGTCGCCCTCGACCGGATGCCAATTGTCACATACTGGCAGTGCGATTGCTGCTGAAAGGCCCTCCTGATAAATTATCGGTAATTGCCAGAGACTTAAATATTGACTATCAAACGCTCAACTCTCACTGGAAAAGAACAGGTTTTGAACTCGTCAAAGAGATTGGCAATAGAATTGCTAAAGAATGTGGATATCAACCGGAGGAATAATGGTGAATAGCATGGATACTTATTTGTTACAAATTCCTCTGGAGCAAACTGCCCGCAATTTAGCTCTGCAATTTGCTTCTGAGCAAGCTAATCCGCAAAAAGGCAAGCGGGTTTATTTCAACACCCTGGCGGTTTGGGCGGTTAACTATTTTTTGGAATGGATGGAAATGGAAACCGATATTGATGGCGGTGATAGTTGGAATCCAGCAATGCGGGCGGTTTTGGATGTCGGCGATTTGGTTTTGCCGGGGATTGGCAAGATAGAATGCTGTCCGGTTCAGCTTGGAGAATCGGCGATTTCTCTGCCGGAAGTGCGAGGAAACCGCATTGCATATATCGTCGTTCAGTTTGCCGAACCTTTCGATAAGGTGAAAGTTTTGGGCTTTATTCCGGCTGTGGAAATTCAGGAGGGAAATGAAGAAATTTATCTAACTAATCTCAAACCAGTTGAGGAATTGTGGGATTATTTGGATCGGATTGAGTTGGCAATTCCGCTGTTGCAAGGTGAAATTGAAGAGTTGCTATCTGATTTGGGAGAAGATGACCCCGTACAAGCACAAGTTCGGGAGAATTTGCAAAACAAATCTATTTCTGAAATTGTGGCAATTTTGAATAAAGTTTTGCACAGTAGTGAGAAATCTGACTGGGGATATGAAGGGGGGAAGGCTTTAGCGGGAAGTGGTTCTAGCAGTGGAGGTTTGGGAAATAGAGATATATCTTTCTCTCGTGATAAATCTTCACCTGTTGAGAAAGCTTCAGATATTGAGGAGGATGTGAAAGCGGAACTGAATCTGATTGCTGAAGATTTGTTGGAGAAGTTAGCGGAGATTTGGGGAGATGGTGATGACTTGTAGGGGTTCCCATCGACTGAAGAAACCGGGTTTTTGACCACATCTGCGGGTTGAAACGAAATATTTTCGTCCATCAAACCCGGTTTATGAATTCCCACCGACAGAAGAAACCGGGTTTTTGGCCACATCTGCGGGTTGAAACGAAATATTGTCGTCCATCAAACCCGGTTTATGGGCCCCCGCAACTCAATCGTAAAATTCATTAAAATGAATCAATGGAAAATATGTAATTGAAAAGACATGACTCAAAATAATTTACTGTCTCGCATCTCAATCGACTCGAATATCTGCTTTGGCAAACCCTGTATTCGCGGTCATCGCATCTGGGTTTCTCTGATTCTTGACTTTCTCGCTAGTGGAATGACTTTTGAAGAATTGCTTGAGGAATATCCGGGAATTGAACGAGAAGACGTTTTGGCTTGTATTGCTTATGGGGCTGAGTTGGCAAGAGATTGTTATGTCGAAATTCCTGTGGGTGAAAAAAAGGTAGTTTTAAAGTGAAGTTAAAACTTGATGAAAATTTGGGCAGCATCCGCGTTGTTTCGCTGTTACGTTTAGCTTGCCACGATGTTGCGACTGTACGGGAAGGGAACAAAATTTGAGTTCAACAGCGGATGGATTGTTGATTGATATCTGTCGGAGGGAAGGTAGATGTTTGGTGACTTTGGATAGGGGGTTTGGCAATCGCCTCCGCTACAATCCTTCTGATTATTCTGGGGTTGTGTTACTGCGTCTGCCTTCTCAAGCGAAACCGCAAGATTTGCAAGCGGCAGTAGAAATATTAATTCGCGGATTGGAGGCGGCAGAAGTTACGGGTAAATTGTGGATTATCCGAGGGGAACAGCTTTTGGAGTATCAAGCAATATCGGAAGATGAATCTGACTAAAAGATTCAAATAAAAGAGTTATGCAAAGTAACCCGGTTTCTAGGCAAAGAATGTCGATGCTGATTCGGCGTTTGGTAAGGAGAAAGGGGGTAGCCAACCCAGATTTAGTATCATGAGTTTAACACTCCTAATAGCGAGGACTTTCGCTATTAGACAGGGAATTAATCCGCTGTCGGACTTTCGACAAAACGCGCTATTTCATCCACATTAATCCCCGTTAATCTGCGCTTAAAAATCGGGTTCCGCAGCCAAAAGCTCGATCGACAAATCCATCTGTTCCTTCCCCCGCGCCAAAAATCTTTCGCACTCCTGCCAACACTCCACAGCCTCCCCAAACTGCTCGAAAACCTCCTCTAGAGGCAACTCTCCCGATTCCACCCGATCGATAATCGCTTCAATTCGATCGACCGTTTCCTCATAATTCCAGTCAGACTGGCGCAACTGCGAATCAATCATAACTTTTCTTCCGCATCCAATACTTCTACAATCTTAACTTTCAGCACGCCCCGACTCAACCTCACAGTCAATTCTTCTCCCAATTCCAAACCGTCAGTTGTGCGGACAATCGTACCGTCACTTTGGATTACCGCCGCATAACCCCTTTGCAAAACGGCAGCCGGATTCAGTGCGGATAACTTTTCTTGCAATACCTCCAGTTTACCAGTTGCTTGCCGCAAAGTTCGGGATGTCGCAGGCAAGCGTTTTAATCGATTTTGTAATAGTTGTAAATGCTCTTCTTCTGCCTGAAATCTGGCCCGTACAGCGTTTGCTAAATTGACCATTCGCTGCTTGTGTTCAAAGTAAATATCGGCTAAAATTGGTACAGCTTGAGCCGCCGCCGCTGTTGGAGTGTGGGCTCGTTTATCTGCTACTAAATCGGCAAGAGATTCGTCTCTTTCGTGCCCGATACCAGTGATAATTGGAATCGCACAATTCGCGATCGCCCTGACAACTCTCTCATCATTAAAACAAGCCAAATCTTCCGCAGAACCGCCGCCGCGCGCTAAAACGATCACATCAGCCCTACCGTCCAATTCTACGCGGGCGATCGCCCTAGCAATGGCAGCAGCAGCCAATTCTCCCTGCACTCCTGTCGGCGACAGCAACACCCGCAAACCCGGATATCTTTGGGCTAGAGTCCGCTGAATGTCTCCCCAAGCAGCGCCTGTATCTGATGTCACCACGGCCACAATTTGCGGGTGTGCGGGAATCGGGCGCTTTCTGGCGGGATCGAAGAAACCCTCAGCATCCAAGCGCGATCGCAATTGCTGCAACCGCAAAGCCTGCAATCCTTCCCCAGCCGGTAGCGATTGCACTACTGTCAACTGGTACTCGCCGCGATTTTTGTAAACCCGGATGCTTCCCAAAACCAGCAACTGTTCCCCTTTTTCCGGGATTTGCACCAATTTTTGCCGCTGAGAATTCCACACCACGCAGCGAATAGCAGCGCTTTTGTCGGTGTCGCACAGAGTGAAAAAGCAGCCGCTGGGGTGGTGCGAAACGTTCGACACCTCGCCTGTCAGCCAAACTGATTGCAGGTTGCGATCGCCCTCCAACAAGTCTTGCAGGTATGATGTTAGTCCGGCAACAGATAAAGCTGTATCGGGAAGAATTGAAGTCATCCAATTTTAGATTTTAGATTTTAGATTTTAGATTTAGGCTACTATCAACACTTCGGACAGTGTGTGATTGCCAAGCGTAAAATAAGGGTTTCAGGGCGATTGCATAATCGACTTCCTAACGGAAAATCAAGGGTTTCCGACTAGGATCTCAAAATAGTCCGGACTATTGTAGTATATCTAAGGTAATTTATTTGTAGGCTGAGCCGGCGATCGTAATTTTAACTGCAAACAAACTAATGATATCAGATACAGTAAGCAACCCCGGTCTAAAGACACGGGGCTTCAGCAAATAAACTGAAGCCGTGCTTACCCGCCTAAGCCTTAACTGGCTACGTTATGGGGGTCAAAACACCGGAAAATGCGACGCTAGTTTTCCGCTCTGTTGTTTGCAATTAAACAATTCTAAGGTCACTGGAATAGTGTTGCAAGCGTAAAAAGCCCTTATAACATTGGCAAAGCGAACTTTACGAGAAATCGAAGGGACACAACAATGTCTATCCAACCAAATTACGTTTTCGTTCTAGATGCTAACCGCAAACCACTAACACCATGCAAACCATCTTTGGCACGCAAACTGTTAAAGGTTGGCAAATGTAAAGTTTTCAGGCTTTATCCTTTCACTATAATTTTGAAAAAAAAGGTAGCTCAAGACCCACAGCCTGTCACTTTAAAGATTGACCCCGGTTCAAAAGTTACTGGGTTTGGTCTACTTCTGAATTCCAATCTGATCTGGGTAGCCGAATTAACCCATCGCGGGCAAACGATCAAGGCATTGCTAGAGTCGCGTCGTTCTCTGCGGCGCAACCGCAGAAGTCGGCAGACAAGGTATCGCCAAGCGAGATTTTTGAACCGAACTAGATCCAAAGCCTGGTTAGCTCCCAGCCTCCAACACCGAGTAGATACGACTTTAACTTGGGTCAACAAACTATCAAAGCTTGCACCCGTTAAGACGATTTTTCAGGAATTGGTTAGGTTTGATTTACAAAAAATGGAAAACCCGGAGATTTCAGGGATTGAGTATCAACAAGGAGAGCTGCAAGGCTACGAAGTCCGCGAGTATCTTCTTGCTAAATGGAATAGGCGGTGCGCTTACTGTGGCATAGAGAATGTAGCGCTACAAGTTGAACACATTCATCCTAGAGCGTCGGGCGGAACTAATAGAATATCTAACCTGTGCTTAGCTTGCGAACCTTGCAACACAAAAAAAGGGACTAAAGACATCAAGATATTCTTGGCAAAAAAAACCGATGTTTTGAAAAAAATCGTGGCACAAGCTAAGCGTCCGTTGAAGGATGCCACTGCTGTTAACTCGACTCGATGGGCTTTATTTAATCGCTTAAAAGCGACAGGTAAAGAGATTATTGCAGGTTCTGGCGGGTTGACTAAATTCAATCGCATACGGCTGGGACTGCCAAAAACCCACTTCTTTGATGCTGCTTGCGTAGGCAATACACCTGAAATTTCCGTATCAACGAATCAGCCTTTAAATATCAAAGCGACGGGGCATGGTTCAAGGCAAATGTGCCGCACGGATAAATTGGGATTTCCTTCTAGGTACGTTCCTAGATTTAAGTTTGTTAAGGGTTTCCAGACAGGGGATATTGTAAAAGCCGTTGTTACTTCGGGCAAAAAGATGGGTACTTATACGGGCAGAGTGGCTGTCCGCTCATCTGGCAGTTTTAATGTGTCAACAGCCCAAGGATTAGTCGAAGGAATCAATCACAAATATTGTTTTTCTATTCATCAAAAGGATGGGTACAATTATGGATTTTAAGACTGTTGACGGGATACTAAAGTATCCCGTGTCCTTTTTCCTCCCAGGGCTAAAGCCACTGGGTTTCCAAGCTACCGCGAGGTTTTTATGACTTCGATGAATGTGCTGCGCCAAGAGGCGGCGGCGATCGGCATTACTGAGGAAGAAGCCAGAAAATATGGCGACCTCCGACATAAAAGAACTTGGTCTTTGGCGATCGAACATCACCTCTCAATGCAAGATTTTGCCGATCGCATAGAACAATCCTTCACAACTTCCGAACCCGATTCCTCCAGCGCACTCAACCACTCTCAGACTGAAGAGTCGAAAGACTATGGTATTCAGCTAACTGCGAATCTAGGCGAATCTAGAGTAACCAGGGAGAACCAAACAGCCTCTGTTGCTTCGCCACAACAGCAAGCAGTAGCAATCGGGCGATCGCACGGTAATTCCGACCACCGCAGCGACCAAAACCGAGGTTTTAAACAAGTAGTTCAAAATCATATTAAAGCATTAACAATTGCATCCGCCTCCCGCATAAATCTGCCCAATTCACAACTGGGCAATTGGGTTTGTCCTGAGTGTGGGCCCGAGGGCGAATTGGATTGTTACCTTTGCGCCGGAGAAGGCAATGTAGGGGACATTGCAGCTATTGGCTGGACGCTAGCTTATATGGAAATGTTGGGCTGTTCTGCTCGCGAAATTGAACCGTTGAGAAAAATTTCGCCTTCATTGAATATTCTGG
Organism: Microcoleus sp. w2-18bC1; assembly: GCF_036700365.1. Lineage (NCBI taxonomy): Bacteria > Bacillati > Cyanobacteriota > Cyanophyceae > Oscillatoriales > Microcoleaceae > Microcoleus > Microcoleus sp. w2-18bC1. The sequence goes on along the minus strand of NZ_JAUBOS010000015.1, from coordinate 81,632 downwards.
AATTGAATTTAAAAGTTTGTGTTGCTATCAAACAAAGTAGCGAAGTTTTAGCCAGGACGGAGAAATGGGTAATTAGTCATTAGTCATTAGTCATTAGTTACCTGAAAGCTCAACCAAATTAAGTATTGATTCTAGCTTTTTCAAAGCAACTTCCAACTCGTCATTAACAACTTGGAAATCGAATTCCCCTGCCGCTTCAATTTCCTCTTTAGCCCGCAGCAACCGACGGGCGATCGCAGTTTCGGAATCTTGACCCCGACTCCGCAGCCGCCGTTCCAATTCTTCCCAAGAAGGAGGTAAAATAAAAATTCGCAGCGCCTCTGGAAAATTATTCCTAATTTGCCTAGCCCCTTCCAACTCAATTTCGAGGATTACCCATTTTCCCTCACCAATTCCTTGCTTGAGACCAAAATAAGGAGTACCGTAAAAATTACCGGCAAACTGGGCCCATTCCGCCAACTCTCCAGCCTCAACCATTTTTTCAAAGTGGCTGCGGCTGACAAAATAGTAGTGCTGTCCCTCAATTTCTCCCTCACGGGGCTCACGAGTTGTCACCGATACCGAAAGATACAATTCGGAATGGCGATTGAGGAGCGATCGTACTAAGGTGCCTTTCCCTACACCGCTAGGCCCCGTCAGAACAATTAATTTACCAGATTTCATTTTGAGAATAGAAACGTGTAACAATTTAAGTTTCCGCTTACTTTAGACTGTAAACGCTCAAATTGCAACTGACAAACCTCAATCATCCCGACCTGAACCGTCTTTGCTCACCACAAAACGATTAGCAACCGTTTCCGGCTGAATCGCCGAGAGGATGACGTGACTCGAATCTGTAATAATTACCGCTCTCGTGCGGCGGCCGTAAGTTGCGTCAACCAGTTGTCCCCGCTCCCGCGCATCAGTAATAATCCGCTTAATTGGCGCTGACTCTGGACTGACAATGGCAATCACTCGATTAGCAGACACAATGTTACCAAAACCGATATTAATTAATTGAATATCCATGAAATTCTTAATCTGTAGGTGAACGATTGACTATCAATCCTTACTTTTTATCATATATACAAATATTTTTTATTACAATCCTCAAATTAATCCCAACTAATTTTTTTAGTTTCTACCTAAAATTTTTACCGTTTTGACGCCGAGTACCCGGTTCTTTATCAAAAATTTAAAAAAAGCTCGCTGTTGCCACTCTATCTTAAAGATTCGGTAAAAGCGTCGATTTTTAGTTGCAAATAAAAGCATTAGCTGTATCGAGAAAAAAACCGTAAATGTTGCGAAATATAAATTTAATTTTAGGGAAAGGGAAACTTAAGTATAATCAGTGATCGATGACAGCAAATATTCGCCAATGCTGGTTTTATCAGCCTTCAACTTAAACTAAAAGCTGCTGGCGATCCTCTTCGAGGGCTTCGCTAACGCACTTTCTGCCCGATTTTTAACCAAAAGATTGGGGATGATGTGTCAAACTACAGATATTTCTTGGATCGTGTTATACCAATAAAAGTGGTTTTTAGTGAGGACTTTAGTCCTATTAATACAAATAAAAAAAGTGTGGTTAGAGTTATCAATTTTATAACTATTATGAAAATTTGCCTAGTCTCGCGCCGGAAATTGCAGTGCTTTTTTCCTACAGATGGTCGCAGGATTCTAGCTAGCAAAAATGGGGGAATTAGTATAAAAATCTGAATATTTTAGTTTTTACTACAAACATTTTGAATTCAGCACAAGTTAGGCAAAAAGTGGTTTTACGCATGATATCAATTCCGGTTGAATTGGAATGATTAAACCGCAGAGGACACAGAGAACACAGAGTCAGAGAGAGAACAGAGAGATGAATAATTCCGATGCTACCGGATTTGATATGAATTATAGCGGTAAGACTTCATGCACACCGCACCCTAAACATACAGGATATGTATGTATAAATCTTATTAAACAAAAAAAAGGGATTAATGCAGATAAATTCACCCGCATTAATCCCCAGTTATTCCACACTTAATTAAGCGGCAACTAAACCGCTGTGTCTCAACAAAGCTTTAGTGCTCGGTTCGCGTCCCCGGAAAGTTTTAAACACTTCCATCGGGTGCAAACTGCCGCCCAATCCTAACACTGTATCTCGGAAGCGCTTACCTGTAGACGCGATCGCACTTTCATCTTCCAAACCAGCTTCCTCAAACGCCGCAAAAGCATCCGCGCTGAGCACTTCCGCCCATTTATAACTGTAATACCCCGCCGCATACCCGCCCGCAAAAATGTGTCCGAAAGCGCACAAAAATGCGTCTTCTTCCAGAGGAGGCAAAACAGTCGTAGTTTTAGCGATACGGTTGCGGACATCGGCCACAGTTTCGCTGCCACCCGATCGATAGCGGTGGTGCAATTCGATGTCAACGCTGCTAAAATGTACTTGCCTGAGCATGACGGTGCCGCTCATGTAGTGGCGCGCTGCTAGCAGTTTTTGGTAGTAGTGTTCCGGCAAAGTTTCCCCGGTTTCGTAATTCTTTGCCATCCCGAACAAAGTAGCGCGATCGTAACACCAATTTTCCATAAATTGACTGGGCAATTCCACTGCATCCCACTCAACATTATTAATGCCCGAAGCCCCCGGATAGTCTACCGTTGTCAGCATATGCTGCAAACCGTGACCGAATTCGTGAAACAAAGTTTCGACTTCCAAGAAAGTCATTAAACTCGGTTTGCCGTCAACCGGAGGACTTTGGTTGCACACCAAATAAGCCACCGGCAACCGCGTGGTTGTCTTTCCGGCTTCCACAAATTTAGCGCGCACCACGCACTCGTCCATCCAAGCACCGCCGCGCTTTTCCTCGGGGCGACTGTAGGGGTCTAAATAGAAATTGGCGATCGTATTTCCTGCTTCATCATTTATTTGGAAATAGCGCACATCTTTGTGCCAGACAGGAGTTTGACCGTCCGCCGCAGTTACTGTCACGCCGAACAGGCGTTTTACTAATCCAAATAACCCCTCTAATACCTGTGGCAAAGCAAAATAAGGTCGCAATTCTTCGGCACTAAAAGCAAACTTTTCTTCCCGACGCCGTTCCGACCAAAAACCAATATCCCAGTGCTTCAAATCTCCACCTTCCGCCGCGCCTTTTTCGGCAGCAAAAGCTTTTAATTCTTCTAAATCTTTGACAGCAGCATCATAACTAGCCTGGCGCAATTCTTCTAACAAAGCTTCCACTGCTGTCACGTCGGGAGCCATTTTGCTCGCCAAGCTCAATTCGGCATAACTGCTAAACCCGACCAAAGCAGCTTTTTCCTGACGCAAAGCCAAAATGCGATCGGTCAACGGCCAGTTATTCAATTCTCCGCTACTTGCTCTGCCGATAAAAGCTTTGTACAACTTTTCGCGCAAGTCACTGCGGGTGCTGTGCTGCATGAAAGGGCCGTAACTCGGAAAGTCTAAAGTAATCCGCCAAGGGCCGTTTTCGGCATCCGCATTTTCTTCGCCCGCGCTGCGAGCGGCTTGAGCTGCTAAACTCAACAAACTCGGTGGCAAACCGTCAATTTCGTCTTTGTTTGTGAGGGTGATGCTGAATGCTTTGGTAGCGTCGAGGACGTGATTGGAAAATTGGGTAGTAATTTCGGCCAATTCTAATTGAATGGCATTAAAACGATCTTTTTGCTCGCCTTCTAAACCGACGCCGGAGAGTTGGGCGTCTCGGAGAGCGGCTTCGACAATTCGCTTTTGAGCTGACTCTAAGCTGTCCCAATTTTCGCTAGCCCGCAGTGCTTTAAAAGCTTCATAAAGCGGTTTGCTTTGACTGAGCTTGCTCCAAAATTTTACTACTTCCGGCTGCACTGTTTCGTGAGCCGATCGCAATTCCGGGCTATTTTTCACACCCATCAAATGTCCGACAATGCTCCAGCTCCAATTTAAACGCTCTCCGAGTCGCTGCAATGGTTCTACTAAGTTGCTCCAAGTCGGTTCTACAGACGATTCTAAGTCAGCTAGCGAGGCTTCTAGTTCGGTCAGCAGTTGGGTAACAGCGGGGACTACGTGTTCTGGTTCGATCGCGTCAAATGGAGGCAATCCTTGACCGATTAGTAACGGGTTATCAGCAATAGTTACGGTTGCAGTCATTGATTTTTCTTGTAACAGGTTGAAAACAGGTGAACTAGACAGATTAGCTTTTAATCTTTTAACACAGTTGTCGAAAAAGTAGGACTCGATCGGGCGTGAGTCGCAGAATCTCAGAGTCAAAAAATCTTCCTTATGACTGATGACTAATGACTGCTGACTTATGACTACTGACGATTCTCTGGTGTGTGCTGCAACTCCTTGACAACTGAGATTAAGCGCTTGAGGTGAGGTTTGACAACTTCTTGCTGCTCGTGTTCCAAACGGTGGATTTGAGCTTGGACCAGAGACAAATCCGCAGTCGATTGGTGCGCGGGAGCTAGCAGTTGGCTTTGCAAATTGGCCATGACTTTCTGGATTTCCAAAAATCTAGTATTTACTACTTCCCAGTCGTCTCTGGTGATAGAAGTTTCTGTCAAGCCTTGCGTCGCGCTTTGCAGTTGCTCTATAGCCTCTTCCACAGCTTGGAGATTCGCCTGTTGGCCAATCGATAAATCTTGTAGTTGTGCGCTCACCTGCTGGCGGACATCGAGCACAGCAGAGGCCACGATTTCTTGCAAAGAAGCTACAGACTCTCCTAAACTCACCAACTGCCGCTGGATGTCCATTGACTCCTCAAAGCCCTCAGCCCTAGGCATGGCAGCCATTTGCTGGCGCAGCGCTGCAATATCTGCTGACAACTGCTTGCGTAATTTAACAATTACCGTCACCGCCGTTTTTTCGACTTTATTGACAGACTTTTGGACTTGGGCCATTTCCGAATTTTGATGCACCCGCACTTGCTGCTCGAATCGATACCGGTTAGCAACATTCAGCGACAAAGCCAAAGTTAGGGGAGCCACCCCGTAAAAAGCTTGACCCGACACTGCCACCGCCAGGGAACCCACACCAGAGGCCGCCAGAGAGGCGTACTCTGCCAGCTCCAGCCAGTGTCTTTGAGGAAAACTTTGCCTCAAGTGGTTTGCAACAGAGGGTTTTGGCTTCCGCACGGCTCTTTGGGTCATAGTATTTACTCGTTGTGGGTAAGGTTGCGAGATTGGGTGGAGCATCGATTTCTATCCTTTTTTCAGTTATATGTTTTAGATTATTTCTTGGCACTCTTCTATTTTTACCTTTGTGAGTAAGTTAAGGATGACTGCCATATTATTATGTATTTGGGAGCCTGTGGCGATCGCGCCCAATTCCGGCTGTTAAAAGGTTCGCCCCAACGCGCTCTCTATTTTACAGGAGTTAGCGCGATCGGGTTCGGGCGATCGACAATAGCTGCCCAGGCTAACCGAAAAATGCCCAAGACTATTTTAGATTTTAGATTTTAGATTAAAAGTTAAAAAATGCGACCTACTCAGGGCGATCGTCGTTTGGAGGTTGTCGGGAGTTGCATTTTTGTTCGCCCATTGGTATAATCTACTATTTCTGAATTGTCCCTCTCAAATTTACTGCAAAAATTGACCAATGAACTCAGAAAAACCCGGAATTGGCGATCGGCTAAAGTCTATTTTCAGTATCGGTATCTTTATCATTCTTGTACTAGGAGTAGGCTTTTTAAGCGTTAATTTTATTTCAGCTCTCTATGCAAAATTTTCTTAAAATTAGTCCTGGACGCATGGGGTTCAGAAACCAAGTTTTTTTACAAAAATACTTCGTCGCAGCCTCCTGATCAGGTAAAAAACCCGGTTTATTTAGTCGGAGTGAGTCCCGGACTGTTTGAGATTCCCAACTTCTTCAAGAAGTCTCGCATCTTAAGCACGAGATCAGTTGTTTGGATTGCATTCTTCCTTCTTCCTTCTTCCTGCGGCTATAATTTCAACTGTAAAGATTGTGGTCAGGGTCTAGCCAGACAATATAAAAAACATTTTCACTAAAAAATCCATGCACTCTGCCGTATTCATTAGCAGATATTTGAAACTGGTAGGGGATATTGATTAGGATATCTTCATTGGGAATCCCAAAGCCATTAGGTTCAGTAGTATTTTTCCAAACTATGCCATGACAGCGCAGGCTTTTACTTTGATTGTTGATAATTTCTTGAGCGTTCAATTGTGACAAATCGCGCAGCCTTCTCAGTAAAGACGCTAGATACTTAGCATCTCTACCGCCTAGTGAAAACTTATCTTTATCATCCTGATAATACCTGAAAGAAAAACTAACTCCTTCCGGTATTTTTACATCAAGACGATTGATGCGAGATAAAGATTCCTGGCGGCGTATATCTGCTTTCTTAATTTTCTTCGATGACACGGCTTTTGTAAAATTCTCTCATTGATTCCTTGGTAATAATAGCATGAGAAGGTTCATCTTTTGGCAAATCACCTCTAGCATTAATCCAAGGGTCTTCGCGGCGCACCATCAATTCTAACTCATAGGCATCGCAAAAGAAATATTCGTCGGATAACTCGTCTAAAAACTCTTGTACTTCTTCGGGAAATTCGGGTTTTTCGACTTCTTTCAGAATTGGCTTCCAGTCAAATTGTTCTTTGTATTCATAAAATAAAGCCGGGATAGTCGGCCCGTGCACCCAAGCTTCAAAATCTTCATCAAAAAGCGGTGTATCTTCAAAGGCTAAATACCATGCTTGGGCATAGTACAATAGTTTTTGTAGCTTGTGGTTGCTGAGATAGGAGCCTACATCATTCGCGAACCAGATGTAGTAATCAGCGAGTTTTGAGGCTGTTGTGACTGTAGTTATTGTGGTCATATAACTCGACTCAATAAGTTTTGTATTCTATGATAGCACAGACTGTTAACAGTTAAATATTATAGGTTAGAATATGTTTGTTTGCAGTTAACTTTTTCTCAGGTAAGGTTAAAGTTGATTTTTGATGAAGGTAGGCAATTAGAGATTGTGCAGGCAATTGAGCGGGTGAGAGACGGAATTTTCTGGAAACATGGAAAAGCAATATCTCATTTACTCAAAAGGATTAATTTAGGTCATTTAGGGCCGGATGCGACCATTGAAGAATATAATGGAGTTATTAGTTTAATTGTCAGGGATGCTGATGCTAAAGTTTATGTGTATGTCTACGGATAAACGTTTTATCCGACAGTTACCAGCAGTGTAAATAACACAATATGGCGGGTAATGATGGGCTTGGATGGAGTTTTAGAAACGGCTTTTCCTCCAAAGGAACCGGAAAGCTACCTGGCTAATTCAATGTTTATTTATGTAGGTTTAGTTAAGGATTTGTTATGAATACTTTGGTAAAAAACTATTGTGTAATGGTTGAATTTCCTGATGTGAGTGGGGCTGAACATTTAGAAATGTTGCAACTTAGAGATGAGTTGGCAAAAGTTGAATCTCAACTGAGTGAGGAAGAGAAAGGTTTATTAGCAAATGCCGATCGACGGTTAGTTGAACAAGCAAGGGAGTTTTATGAGGAGTTGTCGAGATTTGTGGATTTAATGCAGAAGCGCAAATTTGAGGAGATTACACCTCAGCGTTGGTGGTGGTATTTGGATGTTTTGGCATTGTTGCCGAATTTGAGGAAACAAGAGTTGACAAGCGGTGTTGTTTGAAATGTTTATTCACTGTCGATGTTTGTTAAGTGCGATCGTCGAGTTTTGATATACTGCTTCAGTACAGGTGACAAAGTGTAAAGACTTGCTTCTTTTTCTATCAAGCAGCGCCGTGATAGAGATTGCAAGGCGTTTAGCAAATCTGATGATGATATTTGTCCGTTTTGTAGCAATTTGGCGACGTTGACTGGCTGGTTTTCTGTCGCCAACAATGACATGACTTGTTTTTCGAGTTCGGAAGTGCGATCGTACTGCTCGTGTAAAACATCTTTTAAATCTTCTGGTAACAATATGGTATCATCTATTAATAACTCGGTCGCGCCGATTCCCAACTCTTGAATCAAAGTCGCCACGCTTTTTAACCATAACGGATTGCCTTGGTAGCGGTGAATGAGTGCTTCGCAGTTATCGATTTCTGCTAATCCTTTATCTCTGAGAATTTCTCCGGCGGCTGCGGTGTCTAAGCCAGTGAGTTGTAAAGTACGAATGGGAGTATTTTCGCTGGTGAGTTGAGGAACTTCTTTCGGCGGTTCCCAACCGATTAGCAGAAAGCAACTTTGATGGGATAATTTTTCTATCTGTTTGAATAAAGAGCGATATTCTTCGTATTGTGGTTTATATTTTCCCGCCAATTCGCCGCTACAGAAAAGGTTGTGAATGTTATCTAAGACTATTAAACAGCGATGCTTTTGCAAATACTTAATCAGCGGTAAGCGTTTCTCGTTTGTTGGGGATGAATCTTGTTTTTCTGACTGGGAAAAAAGCTGTATTAGGTTAGATTGAAATTTATCGATGGTAGGGAATTCGTCTAGGGTGCACCAAACTGCGTACTCAAACTCGTGTTTGATTTGTTGTACGAGTTGTACTGCTAGGGATGTTTTGCCGATGCCGCTGATACCAGTGAGGGTGATGAGGCGGCAGTTTTGTTGTAGAATCCAGGTTGTGAGGGTTTGGAGTTCGAGGGTGCGATCGTAGAAATTACCCAACTCCGGCATTTCGCTTAAATCTTGATGTGAAGTTTTAGTTGGTTTTGCGTTAGCTGTTTCCTGATTGGGTGGATGTGAGTTTTGGATATTTGGCGGGTGTAAAGTTTCTCCACAGATGTTAAAACTACCAATTTTGTTGTGATGCTGTTCCAAATGTGAAACTATCGAGACTTGCAATCTCTCTATTACCGATCGAAAATTTATTTTATTAACATCTTCTCCCAACTCTTCTGAAAGTATCGGCCATAACTTTGAGCCAACATCCCTAACATAACTTTCGTTACAGTGAATATCCTCGGCAATTTTGGTGTATTTTTCACCTTGCATGGTACCTCGCAGAATTGCCTCTTGTAAGTTATCGAGGTGCTGACCAGTTTTGGCAAATACCATCTCGTCAGCCATTTTTAACACTTCCTTAAGATTCATGCAGTATCGTCGATGTTGTGATTTTTCGTATTATACCTAACATTTTCCAACATTTTCTGGCATTTACAAACATTTTTTACATAAGGCGAGTTGGAGTAGCCAACAAAATTGCCAACAAAATCCAGCATTTTTGGCTAGACAAAATTTTTAACAAAAACGAAAATAGGATAAGTATTAAAACGTTAATTTAGGGATTAAACTCTTGGCGTTTTATACCCTGGTCTCAAGTCTAAAATCAAAATTATTCAATAAACTACGCCAATGAGTAAGTGGTATCCTGGTGCCAATAGTTGGGAGAATAAAGGTTCTTACAAAGTCAAATATCAATTTGACACCAAGGGTAAGTGTACCGATATTCTTATGGCTCGCTCAAGTTTAAGTGATAAACAAGCTGACAAAGATCACATTCATATTTACAAGGTTGGAGAAACTGGTCAAGGTGCTACTTTTAGAGACGAGCAAGGTAGGGTATACGACTTATCTGATTATGACATCCAGCAAATTATTTCTGGGGCGAGACCTCTTTGGTAGGAAGTTTTGCTGAATGAAAGTGATCGTTAATTATAGTCGATTTAATGGAGTAAGACATGGGTACATATAGGTTCTATGCTCAATTGCAGAAGAATACAGATAATTTAGCTACATCAGACAAAGCATTTTCTCAGCCCCCAACTTATAGCGAAGCTGTCGCTGTGGTTGAAGGGTTGAAAAGTAAAGGGAAATCAGAACTGCCTAGAAAAGCTCATGATGATTTTGAGCGTACTGTAGATAAAGTAATTAGTTGGCTCGGAAACAATAGAGCAACAAGTTACGGCGGTAATGGAGATATACCTGCTGCACGGAGAGAATTTAAATATTCTGGAGAAACCTACCGCGTTGATATAGGTATAGGAGGTGAAACAGCCAATACTAAATGGTTTGTTTAGACACCTAAGCTGTTCGGCATTTAAAGGACTTGCGTAAGGTGCGTCAGCATCTAAGGTTTTCCGTTTCAGCGTAAGGGTTCTAGCTGACGCACCCTACTAGCCTCGTTACTGGTTTAAATGCTCCACAGCTTAATCTAAATGCTGAGAAAGTTTAGCCAAAACTAAGCTGTTTAGCATTTAAACTGCGTATTTCAGAGCCTGAAACCCTTTACTGGTCTAGATAGCCTCTGAGATTTAAATGGTGAACAGCTTAGCACAACTGGCAAGATTATCCCTGACCCGCAAATCAGGCATCTACTGTAATGTAATTTAAAGTCATAATTATCATTAACTTGAGGAGTAGCATATGGCAATTGAAAAAGACTTGTTTTCGTCTAACAACTTTCAGGTAACAGTCAGAGGATATTGCAATCAAATTGGCTGGAGAATTGCTGACATCAACTCTAACAATGCTATCATAAAATTTAACATGGCTTCGGGAAGTACGCAGACAGTGTTTATCTTGAGATACGACACAACCTTGGAGTTTTCTTGCCCGAGCGGTTTAAAATTTGATAGTTTTGATTATATTCCTCATCAAATCTCGTCATATCTTCTTAAGGAAAGTAGTAAGTATAAAACTGGTTTTTGGTGTTTAGAGGAAATTAATGGAAGGCAGGTTTTTTCGATAATGCACAATGCAGAGATCAGTTTACTGGATATCAATTATTTCATCAAAATTGTGCAAACCCTTATCAACAAATGCGATGAGTTTGAGAGAATGACAGAACAAGCAATTAGAGGATAGTGAAGCTGTACAACAAACTCTTTGCATTCGATTAAGTATCCGTTTGGGGTGCATGCACCTGTATAAACCAGAATAAAGTATAGAGGTGAACAAATGGCATATTCTAGTTGGCAATCAGCAGGTTTTTCTGATGATGAAGGTTATGAGCTCGAATACAAGGTACGTGATGATGCTCGTGCCTACTTGTTGAGAAGAGCGGGGCAAAGCAGTGAGTATCCACACTGGACTGTAAAATACTCAAGAAATGGAGATGTTGAGGATGTTCACTTCTCCGATCCTCACAACGATGGTTATAGATGGGGGAAAAGAGAAATTAAAGCTGCATATCCAAGCCTTGTCAGTCTTGCTGTATCGGTAGCTCTCTCGCTGTAGCGCCCTCACTTTTAGGTTGGGTTGACGCTGGTGTTACCCAACCTCTTTTTCCACTTACAATCTGCTCTATTTCCACTATTTCAATGCGATCATTGTACGAGTTGCGATCGCCCCTCACACCAAATACCAAACACTGCGATGATTCTACCAAGATCGATCGCCCCTCACGCATCAAGATCGATCGCCCTTCACACCAAATACCGAACACTGCGATGATTCTACCAAGATCGATCGCCCATCAAAACTAATAGCGATCGCCGTTACAATCAAAGTATCAATCCTCGTGAGATGCCGCGATGACCAACCATCAAAGAACTCCTCATCCAAGAAATAGATAGCACCCCTGACGAACTGCTTGCGGATCTTCTCAGTTTGGTACGATCGCTAAAATCCACTCCAAACCCCCAACTTAATACCTACGAACAACTGCTAGAGCGTATCGACTACCTCGAAGCTATCATCGGCATTCGCAAAGGACTTGAAAGCTTCGATCGAGGTGAAGGTATTCCAGCCGAGAGAGCTATGACAGCGCTACAGCAGCAGTTCAACATCCCCCCTCGTCTATGAGTTATCAAGTCCTAATCCAACCACCCGCCTTTCAAGAAATTGAAAACGCCTACCGTTGGATGTGCGATTATCTGAGTGCTGATGCCGCAAATCAGTGGTACTACGACCTCCAAGATGCGATCGCATCCCTGGAACAGTTTCCTTACCGTTGCTCAGTTGCACCCGAAGCTGCCATCATTGGTAGGGAAATTCGACAACTGTGGGTTGGTAAAGGAAGAACCTATCGAATTCTGTTTGTGGTGGAGGGCGATACCGTCGCAATAATACACGTTCGTCACCGCCGTCAAGCCCCTCTAGGTAATGAACCGCCAGAGTAATCGCATGAAATAGTCAATCAAGGGCGATCGCTCCTAACACCAGATACCAAACACTGCGATGATTGTACCCAGCTTGATCGCCCTTCACACCAAATACCAAATCGATCTCTGCAGTACAATCAAGGTAAAACGCATGATTAATCTTTCAAAAATTACCACGAGCAACTGACTGCTGACTAACTAATGCAAAAACTTGCGAACTTGATATTCGCGACTTTCGGCGATCGCAATGTGCAAATCCCCCATTTGGGCATCCAACTCATCTATTGTACTTTGTGGCACAGACTTCCACTTCTCCCTAGTTTCCCAGCGAATCAACATCACCACCTCATTTTCCACCGGATCTACCCAAATTTCTTTGCCTAAAAAACCGTCCCAATTTTTTAGTCCCTCAGTCCAAACTTCCTGATCTCGCTGAATAAACTGCTCCCACTTTTCTTGAGGTACTTTAAATTTGAGCCACTCAATTACCATCTTATTTCCTATTTGTAAATAGCTAATTAATCGTTGCCGATCGCAATTTTAATGATCAACTCAGTTCCCTCACCCGGACGCGAAACACAGTGCAATTTACCACCGTGCTTTTCTACTACTAAATGCTGGGATATTGCTAGACCCAAACCTGTGCTCGTGTCTGGACATTTAGTGGTAAACAAAGGGTCAAAGATGCAGTCGAGGACTTCTTCAGTCATGCCAGGGCCATTGTCACTAATGGCGATCGCAACTTCGTTTTCCCCTACCAGGGAAGTCCGAATCCGAATTTCGGGATTGAATATTTCAGAGTTGGACCGGGCTGAAGACAAGTAAGACTGATTTTGAACTTTACCATACTTTTCGGAATTTCTCCCCCCTTCTTCCAAAGCGTCGATCGCATTTGTCAACAAGTGCATGAACACTTGGTTTAAGTGTCCCGGATAGCAGCGAACTGGCGGCAAATCCCCGTATTCTTTAACTAGAGAAATTCCCGGTCGTCCCCCTTTAGCTTGCAGGCGATTTTGCAAGATCAGCAAAGTGCTGTCCAAACCTTCGTGGATATCAGCAGGCTTCATTTGGGCTTCGTCGGTACGCGAGAACAAGCGGAGCGATCGCACGACATCGCGAATCCTTTCCGAACCGACTTTCATGGAATTTAGCAGTTTTGGCAAGTCTTTTTTGATGAAGTCTAAGTCTAATTCTTCTATCAAATCTTGAATTTCCCGCACGGGATGGGGATAATACTTTTGGTAAAGGTCGATCGTTCGCAGCAGTTCTTGAATGTAGCCAGTGGCGTGGCTGACATTGCCAGAAATAAAACTAACTGGATTGTTGATTTCGTGCGCTATTCCTGCTACTAACTGCCCCAGAGATGACATTTTTTCTGTTTGAATCAGTTGAGTTTGAGTTTGCTGCAAAATTAACAGCGTCTGCTCTAATTTAGACGCTTGTTGTCGCAGGCGTTCTTCTGATTCTTGCAAAGCTAAAAGAGACTGTTTGCTTTCTGTAATATCCAATCCCACAAATACCGCCGCCGTATTGTTATGGTATTTTTGAGCTACTATTAGATAAGTTTTATTTTCTCCTCTGATGCTCGCTGTTACTTCTTGAGATGTCTTCTTTTTATGGTTGGCAAAGAAATCGTATACTAAATCGTTAAATGTGGGACTTGTATCTAAAAAACCTACTTTTTGACCGATAAATAGTTCGGACGGCATTTTATAAGCGCTAGCTAAATGTCGGTTTACTCCCAAGTAGCGCAAATCGGAACTTACCCAAGAAACTAATCCGGGCACGGCGTCTAAAACGGCTTGAAGTTGCTCTTTTGCCTGTACGAGCGCTGATTCTGCTGCGAGGCGAGCAGAAATGTCGCGGGCGATCGCGCAGCGGTATTCGCAGCCGCCGTATTCTAAATAATTGACTTTAACTTCGACGGAAAAACTGGCGCCGTCTTTGGTTTTGTAGCTGGTTTCAAAAGTCAGGTTGGTTTGCTGCTTTAGTTGAGCCCAGTGTTCTCGCCAATCCGATGCGGGCAAATGCGAATCGATGTCGCTAACTCTCATGTTTAGCAGTTCCGATTCCGAGTAGCCGAAAAGATGGCAAGCGGCTTTGTTCGCGTAGCAAATTTGACCGTCGGAGGTACTAAAAAAGATTGTATCAGCAGCATTTTCGAGGGCAATTTGAGTTAGTTGTGGTATTGCTTCTAACTGCTTTCTTTTAACCTCGGACTGAAATTTATTATAGCAATTGGTTTGAGCGGGAGCCTCACCTATCTTAGATGCAAACAAAATCAAACCGCCGATCGCACCTTCGTTATTTTTCCAAGGCTGAAATACCCATCTTACCGACTTGCTGACAGAGCCGCTTGCGGTTTTTCCTGATACAGATGCGATCGATCGCCCTGCCACAAACTCGCTATATTCCAAAACTCCTGTCAAACAAGCCTGGGCATTTTGCTCCCAATATTCCGGGAGATTCGGGAACAGTTCCCAATGAGAGCGGCCGAGCGCCTCGCCGTCGCCCCACCCGCAATCTGTTTCCCAGCGACGGGAAACCGACAGATAGCGCATTTCACAATCTACCATTGCCACGGCTTCGGCGGAGCGCTCCACAAACCGCCGAAATCGCTCTTTACTCTCCGACACTGCTGCCTCTGCGGGTTGTTGGGCGATAGGGACATTCCCGTCAACGTACCTTCCCAGTCCCTGACTTTTTTGCTGAACTGGCTTAGTTTGCACGGTTTGGGATTTCCTCCATAGCTGTCAAGTTTGAAAAACTCTGTTTTACACCAAAAATGCTGTTTTCCCCTGATTTGCTCTCTCGGACAATACCCTTAGAGGGTATCACCCATCATTGATATCATTTTTGATGGGGATATGTCTATAGGCATTGCTATCAGCTTAAGGCTAAAGGTAGTGCCCGCCTGCTCTGTGACGATGAGGCATAGATCACGTCGGCGCCCCCGGAATCGTTGGAGGAGACTGGAGTGATCTCTTGCCTGCCCCGACTATTCCGGGGCGCAACATGGCAGCGACACTAGGCCAAAAACGAGAGATACAAAGGGTTTTAGACGATTGGTGACACCAATGGGTCTATAGGTACTCAAGAAATTTTCCCCCACACTTTGAGAGTCAGAAGATTTCCTAGTGATTGTTGGGTATTTTAGACAAGTTCCCAAAAGAATGCAACTGTAGGCCCGTGAGCCAAACCATGAGCTTCCTCAGTCATTCCCAATTCTTTAATTGAAAATCCCACATCGAACATGGTATGAGATCCTGTAGCCAGTGTGATCGCCAAATAGCTTGAGAATGCAAGAGAGCGCTCAAACAAATTTGTGCGTAAATTCACTGGTAAAATCCACTCTCCCTTTCCGTAACATTGCAGGGTCTAATCTTTCCGTCGTGTTACAAGTCATCAAAACTACGAGTTTTTGCTGAAATTGAATGCCGTTTTCGTCGATAACGCTTTGATACAACGTTCCATCCAGCAAACTCAAAATGTGTTCAGTTTTGTTAGTGCGTTGGGCTTCAGCAGTCGATCGATCTTGAGCCAAATTATCAGCCTCATTGATAATAATACAAATCCGCTCTAAATAACTCGGCGGCACAAAATTTTCCACAGCATCGTGGTCTAAGATAAAAATCACATAACCCAGCGGCACTAAAATTTCCTTTGCTACCGCTTGCGTCCAAGCAGTTTTGCCCGTGCCCGGTTCGCCACTAACCAAAACAGCCAACTGATTTTGATCCAAAATTGCCTGCTGAACTGTATCGGTAAAACTTTGAACCTCTGCAGAAAACGTGCGAATTGAGAACTGGCTGTGAACCTGTCCGACGCGGCTTTTGTACCCGCCCAGAATCACCGCTAAATTGTAAGTTGCCTTGCTAACGAGAGGCGCAATATCTTGGCAAATTAGAGTGTAGCAGCGTCTTCCCCTGTCGTAGCTGTCAATTTGTAGCCAGCAGCCGAATCGAACCCAAGAAGCATAAACAGTACCCAAAACTTCCAAGCGTTCCCAGCTAACAAACCGCTCTGGGGGATAAGAAAAATGTCGCTCCATAAAAGACTGGGTAATTGCATCCGGTTTCCCTAGCAAATCCAGAACTTTGAAAACAGTAATCTCTTGGAGTTTGTTGAGAACGTAGTCGATGGGAATGCTAGCGCGGCTGACTAATTGCACCACAGGCGTTTCGGTAACTAAAACGTCTTTGTAGCGGTAATCCGGGTAAACTGGCTGCGGAGTAATGTAATCCCAAAATTCATCAATTTCGTAGCGAGTATTTTCCGAGAATACATTTAACATATTTGCCCACCAAGTATATTGGTGTCGTCCCATTGCGTCGGCAAGGTCGCTAGCTACCCCTAAAGTTTTTTGAGCTAGTTCTAAGGGATCGCTAGACGCTAAATGTACCAGGTGTTCCCAATCAAATTGACGGTAAAAAGGTCGCCAACCAGAGCCTAGCAGACCTCTATTTTGAGAATTGTTTTGATGAAAATTGTTTTCGCGATCGCCCATATCTTCTGCACTCATTTGGCAAAACTCCTACTTACTCTTATTTTACTGCTTTTGTGGTACACATTCTACAAAAAAAGTGAAAATTATCAACTTATTTTGAGATAAGCTGGCGGCACAAAATCTACCAACCAAACTTTGTTTTCCGAGCAGTAAAATGTATGACCATCGCGTTGCATGGCTGCGGCATCTACAGTAAAGACTGCCGGGATGCCATGTCTTGCACCTACTTGGCGCGCCGTCTGGATATTCACGGACAAATGAACGTGATGCCGCGACATTTTCCTAATTCCTTGACTGAGAATAGACTCGACGGCAGTGCTACCTGTTCCGTGATATAAAATATCCGGGGGAACAGCGGGTTCTAACTGTAAGTCAACCTCTACGCTGTGTCCTTGATTAGCACGAATTAGAGTGCCTGTGGAGTCAAATGAAAAGCGCTGCTTGTCGTTTTCCGCTACTACTTTTTTGAGTTCTGCAAGCTGAACAGGAAATTTATTTTTTTGGCAGGCATCGAGGAGTTCGCTAACAGGAAGCCAGCCACCTGTATTGAGTTCAACGCCGATGCGCCCTGGCGCGTGGCGCAGATGTCTGCTCAGGTATTTGCTAATTTTGACTAAGCGAGAATCGCTCATGATTTTACTTTATTTATTTACTTTTAAATCACATTTTACCAAATGTCACTAGCGGGTTATATTGTGCGGTGGGGGCGGGTTTATTGAATCTGTTGGCACTGCCAGGGAGCGCTTGAGTGAACCCGCCTCTACAGGTTTGTTGAAACTTATTCATATCGCAAAACATGAATGGTTTTACGCACGAATTAGAGGGGTAAAGTGGCCATTAAGAACCTACAAAATTAGGTTCTGCGTCCGGTAATGAAAAAGTTTTCATTGTGCGATTTTTCACTAGATTTATCTTTTGATAATTATCAAAAACTCTGCATTCTGCCGAATGCTTTTTACCTTGGGATAACTCCGCCAAAAACAGCAAAATTTAGATAGCGCCAGTGACATCCTACGTCGGCAAAACCAGCTTCTGCAAGCCACTTTGTCTGCTCTTCAACAGAGGAGGGAATATCTTCTTCTCGATATTTTTGAAACCAGGCTGCATCGTCTTCTCCGTTAGCTTTCATGTACTGCCGCCACAACTGTTCGTATTGCTCAGTCAGCCGGGGAGTAGCACCTGTCACAATATCTCGAATTAGCAAGATTGCCCCTGGATTCAGGGAGTGAAAAAGTTTGTGAAATAGCTGTTGTTTACCTGGGCTGTCGAGGTGGTGGATTGCCAAGCCTGAAACTACCAAATCGTAACCGCTGCCGAAATCATCTTCGGCAAAGTTTCCTTGCTGCAAGGTCAGCCGTTCTCGGAAAGCGGACAAGTTTGTTTGGCAAGTTTTCAGCATATTTTGGGCCATATCAAAGGCTAGGACTTTTGCTTGAGGAAATGTTTGCAGAATCATAGCCGACAGTATGCCAGTTCCCGCACCTAAATCCAGAACTTTTATGTTACCATTAGTTTCAGAAGGGATTAACTGCAATATTACATCGTGTTGCTCGCCATAGCGCGGAATGATGCGGGGAATTAAGCCGTCATAATCAAAGGCTCTTTGTTCAAATTGCTCGCGTACAGCGTCTAAATTCACAGACGATTTTCCTCAAATTGTTAATAGTTGAGTGCGTCAAGGCAGTTAGCCGATTCTCTTCTCTGAAGGCATATTACATTTTATAATACAAAAAATATACAGGCTTGTCAAGATGTTGAAGAAAATAATTTAAAAGAAGTTAGGGACGATCGCCAGATAGGGACTTTGTGCGCCCAAACCCGCCCCTGATTTGGGAACTGTCTAGCCATCCACATATATCTCATTCAGTGCAGATGAGGCAGAATGCCACAGAGGCGAAAGCCTGCCGAAGACGAGACTTTGTGCCAGATACTAGGAGTAATTGTGAGCAAAAAGTTGACGGTTATGATACCCGTTTCAAACAAGAATGCAACTGTCGGTGTGTGATCCACACCATAAAATTCTCAGTGATTCCCCTTAGTAAAATATAAAAGATACCAGATAAAAAGGAATGAGCCACCAACCGACGATCGGCTAGACATGAAAAAATCAGTCCTCAGATTGACAAACTTTAGCCAACTATAAACAAAAATTAAGGTGACTCCCGAGTGGATGTGGTGCCTGCCAATTTTTCAGGAAGATGAAGAGATACAAAATATTACACCCGCCGGTGCGGGAAAGAAAATTGTGATAATGAATCAGGATGCGAGTAGATTAGGTGTCAGCCGTCAGGGGAAGATAGAAGCAATGGAAATCCAACAACGGAGTAAGGATAAGCCCGATCGCCAGCAACAAAAAGCGTCCGATCGGCTCGGTCAAATTTCTACGACAAAAGAACTAGATTGGTCGCTACAAGAATGTTTAGATTTTAAAAGAGCGATCGACCGATCGACACTTGCGGTGAGGACGGACGCGCGAGGAATTATCAACTATGTCAGCGAACGAGTTTGCTCAATCACCAACTATTCGCAAGCCGAACTCATCGGCTGCCACTTCGGCATCCTCCATTCGGAATATAAATCTTCGGAAATCATCAACAATCTGCTATCAACAGTTGCCAAAGGTGAAATTTGGCAAGGAGATATTCAGAATAAAGCCAAGAATGGAAGTGATTATTGGGTGTACGCAGCAGTAGTTCCACTGTTGGACTGTAAGGGAAAACCCTATCAGTATTTGGCGATCGGATTCGACATCACTGATCGCAAAGCCGTTGAAGCAGCCCAAGCCGAAGCCAACCGGGCAAAAGACGAATTTCTGGCGATCGCCTCCCACGAACTGCGATCGCCCCTGAGTGCGATTTTGGGATGGGCACAGCTAGCTCGATCGCGCAATTTAAACGAAGCCACCACCAGCCACGCTTTGGAAATCATCGAGCGCAACGCCAAATTACAAAACCGACAAATAGACAATCTCCTCGACCTCTCGCGGTTGCTGCGAGGGAAAATGTGCCTGAACATCGGGCAAGTTCACCTCCCGTCTATCATAGAATCTGCGATTGACACCCTCCGTCCCGCCGCCTATGCCAAAAACCTCCGCGTAGAAAAACATTTCGACCCCGCCATCACCTATGTTTTGGCAGATGCAGAACGCTTGCAGCAAGTAGTCTGGAACCTCCTTGCAAACGCCATAAAATTCACCCCAGAAGCGACACCATACCCAATTCAAGTGCGAATCGAGCCTACTGAGTCGGGCGTCTTGATTCAGGTCAGCGACAGCGGTTGTGGCATCGATCCGAAATTTCTGCCGCACATCTTTGACTACTTCCGCCCCGCAGACAACTTCCAGACCAAGGAACAAAATCGGCTGGGGCTGGGGCTCTCAATTGTGCAGCAGTTGGTGGAACTGCACGGGGGAAGTGTTTGGGCTTCGAGTCCCGGTATCGGTCAGGGGGCGACCTTTGGGGTGCTGCTACCGATTGCCAACAAAAATGCACCCGACGATCACACTGCTGCGATCGCCCAAAGAGAAAGCAGACCCGGATCGGTTTCCAAACCCCTAGCGGGAAAGCAAGTCCTGGTGGTGGAAAGTAGCGCCGAGATCCGGCAATTTCTCAAAACTGGCCTCGAAGCATTTGGAGCCAAGGTAACAGCGGTGGGTAGCGCCGCCGAAGCGATGGCGGAGTTGCAACAGTCCCGCCCCGACGTGTTGGTCAGCGATATGACGGTATCGGGAGCCGACGGCGGCGATTTAATCCGCCGCATCCGAGCAATGGAAATGTCCGAGCACAGGGAACTGCTGCCAGCCGTGGCGCTGACGGGAGGCACTGAGGAAGAAGATTCGGCCGAAGCGCTGGAGGCGGGGTTTCAGAGGCATTTGTCGAAGCCGGTGGAAGCGAATCAGTTGGTGAGGGCGATCGCCCAATTGGCTGGACTGACTGGATTCGGCTCCGGAGAGTGGGGTTCGGGAAATATCCGGGCGGCCACACCCCAGGCCACGCTGCCGGAACCTAACAGTTTTGACGACAAAAATTATCTGGAACAATTAACAAGTGACAGTAGAGAATTACCGTTGTTGCTGGTAGTAGAAGACAACAATTTTCTGCTGGCTTACCTCCAAACTTTATTAACTCCGTACTATCGAGTCGCTGTGGCGATGGACGGCGTTGAAGGTTTAGAAAGAGCCAAAAGTTTGCAGCCAAATTTGATTGTGAGCGACCAAATCATGCCAAGACAAAACGGACTGGATTTGCTCAAGGAGATTCGGAACACGCCAGAATTGAAATCTACTCCGGTAATCTTTTTGACAGCGCGATCGGGGATGGACGCTCGGATCGAAAGTTTGGATGCGGGTGCTGACGATTATATTTCAAAACCTTTTGACGAGAGGGAATTGCTGGCGAGGGTGAGAAATTTGTTGCGATCGCACTCAGCCGAACAGCAGTTGGCGGAGCTCAACCGTCAGTTGCAGCAGCAGAAACAGCAGTTAGAAACAGTGAATCGAGCCTTGCAGTATTTGGCAAATTACGACAGTTTGACTGAGGTAAGAAACCGCCACTCTTTTAATGAATACCTCAATACGGAATGGCGGCGTTTGGCTAGGGAAGAAGCACCGCTGTCTTTAATTATGTGCGACATTGATTATTTCAAACTTTACAACGACACTTATGGTCACCAAGCGGGGGATGAATGTTTGCGGCAAGTGGCGGGGGTGATCCAGCATTCGGTAAAGCGAGCGGCAGATTTAGTAGCGCGTTACGGTGGAGAAGAATTTGTAGTAGTTTTGCCGAATACGGATATTGAAGGTGCCACTTGCGTAGCTGAAATGATCGCACAACAGGTGCGGGGTTTGCACATAGCTCACGCTAAGTCTGCTGTCAGCGAATATGTGACGCTGAGTTTGGGTGTAGCTTGCTGCATTCCGGGGGCGAAATCGCAGCCGGGGGAGCTAATTGCGATGGCCGATGAGTCACTTTATCGGGCTAAAGAAGCAGGGCGCGATCGGGTTTCGGTTGCCACATTTCAAGGATAATATAATAGTTAAATCCACTTGTATGGTGCGTCAGAAATCTATCGTTTCGATTTAAACAATTTTTTTGTGTCAGACGCACCATACCAATGTGATTCCAAAGTTGGGCGAATTCAAATTACTATAAAATAGTTAAACGAGGTCGTGCCATGACAGCAACCTTAGACAAACCAAAAGACCAGCGCCTAATTCACTCCGGGATTGATGAGCAACAATTCAAGCTAATCGAGCAGGGGTTTTCTGACTCCCCCGACCTCCGACTTTTTTATTTCAAATGTGAGGTATGAATCTTGGCAGTTTCGCAAGAACATGAAGTCTTCAGCGGTGTCATCGCCCTGTTGCTGGGTACGTATTTTGTAGAAAAAGAAATCGCTTTTACTCCCACAGGAAGTTCTACTCACACGAAGTTCTACCCAGGAAAAAGAAGGAAAAGCCTCCGCACAAGCAGACTAATGTTACTTAATTGGCACAGAATCGGGAGGCATGGCAGACCTCTCGATCGAAGTTGTATTTACTAGCAGCAACGAAAGCAAGTTGCATCGTTACCAAGCCTTGGCATTCCCCGAAGTTTGGTTTTGGCAGGAGGGAGTATTTAGCCTGTATCATTTGCGATCGCACGGATATGAAAAAATTGACCAAAGCGAAATATTGCCTGATTTAGATATTAATTTATTGTCTCGCTGTCTGCTGATTGCTTCAAGGGTGGAAGCGGTTAAATAATGGAGGCGAGGCAGTTCGGGAGATTAGATGAAAAGTGTTTTGTGAGTGCGACATCGCCCGCAGTCCGAGTTACAAATTGCAATACTGGCGATCGCGATCGGGTGGTTAATAAGTGCGTGCGATCGCTGGCATAATCCCCGAAACGCCAGAGATATGTTATTTAAAGTAGATACCGACATCAGATTTTAGCAACTTTTCTAGGAGGTTATTGCCCTATGTCCTCTCAACAACCAAACCCTACGACCACTTCTGACTGGCGCTTGCACTTTGGCAGCCTTTCACAAGAAGCGAAGCATACAGTTAAGGTGCTGTTGTTAACAGCACGAAAGTCTGGCTTTTATAAATTAGAAGAAATACTGTCAAATTTGACCGATCTGAATCTGGAAAAAAATCAAATATCAGACCTAACACCCTTGCAATCTCTGACCAATTTGACTAATCTGAATCTGGGCAACAATCAAATATCAGACCTAACACCCCTGCAATCTCTGACCAATTTGATAGAGCTGAATCTGGAAAAAAATCAAATATCAGACCTGACACCCCTGCACTCTCTAACCAGTTTGAAATATCTGAACTTGTTCCACAATCAAATAGTAAATCTAACACCCCTGAAATCTCTGACCTGTTTGACTAATCTGAATCTGTCCCACAATCAAATATCAGACCTAACACCCCTGAAATCTCTGACTTGTTTGATTAATCTGAATCTGTCTAACAATCAAATATCAGACCTAACGCCACTGAAATCTCTGACGATTTTGACATATCTGAATCTGGACAACAATCAAATATCAAACTTAACACCGCTGAAGTCTCTGGTCACAAATTTGACATATCTGAATCTGGTAAACAATCAAATATCAGACCTCAAACCCCTGCAATCTCTAACCAGTTTGAATAATCTGAATCTGTCCCACAATCAAATATCAGACCTCACACTCCTACAATCTCTGACCAATTTGATAGAGCTGAATCTGGACAACAATCAAATATCAGACCTCACCCCCCTGCACTCTCTGATCGATTTGAAAAAGCTGTCTCTGCCTAACAATCTTTTATCAGACTTAACACCACTCCAATATCTGTGGAAAGCTATTGCCAATTCCACAGAGCGAGTCGATCGCACTCGTGCCGCAGCCGCGATCGAATTTGCCTACACAGCTCTCGGCAAGACTTGCCCGAAAATTATTTTTTGTTCGAGTCCCCACTCGGCCATCACACAGTTAAAAAAATTGAAATCTCCCACTAAGAAAAATGATTTTTTTCAGCGTATTTACAAACAGCTAGAACCAGCCTGTCTGCCGTTTAGGTATATATTTTTTTTGTGCGTGTATTATTTCGCACTAACAAGTGAGCAACCACAGCCAAAAACAGCTTTTTTTCAGCTTATTTACGAACAGCTAGAATCAGCCTATAAGCCTTTTAACTTAATAAGATATAGTAGTTCGTATTTGCCACAATTAATAGAATGGGAGCGGCAGGTCACACAAGAATTGCAACGGGATTTTTGGGACTATTGTAGAGACAACTCAACGTCGATCGTTAATCGGGCATCCCTGTGGGATAAAATCTGTGTGGCTGACTTTTGTGTCTCTGTACTTAGAATTGTTCTCAACCCAGATGCACAAAAAGCTTTTGAATGCTTGAAGCAGCTTTTAGTTGAATGTGGCTGGATTTTTGCGTTTGACAAGGTTT
This sequence comes from Microcoleus sp. w2-18bC1, assembly GCF_036700365.1. Classification (NCBI taxonomy): domain Bacteria; kingdom Bacillati; phylum Cyanobacteriota; class Cyanophyceae; order Oscillatoriales; family Microcoleaceae; genus Microcoleus; species Microcoleus sp. w2-18bC1. The sequence continues at coordinate 57,700 of NZ_JAUBOS010000015.1, read as the reverse complement.
GCTATGTGTGCGATCGTCCTTTAAAACTCTCTCTCGACAGCGAACATCGGCCACACGCAGAAGGAGAAAGCGCGATCGAATTTAGCGACGGCTACAAACTCTACTCCTACCACGGCGTCACCTTGCCCGAAAAATACGGACAAATCCACCCCGATCAGTGGGAATCTACCTGGATTTTAGAAGAAGAAAATGCCGAATTAAGGCGAGTGTTAATTCAGGGAATTGGTTAAGCCAGAATTTGCCAAGAATTGCAAGCCACAGAATTAGATTGCTGGCAAGAATACACCCTGCTAAGAATTGATGCTGATATTGATGGCTTCGATCCTGCTAATTTCGATCCTGATGATGATGTTCCTGAAAAAGAGGCAATCTACTTGTTAAAAATGACTTGCCAGAGTACCGGATTCATTCATGCTTTGCTGGCTCCGCCTGAGATGCAATCTGCAAGGGGAGCGATTCGCTGGGTGAATTAGGATATCGATTATGAGGATTTTTGGGTTCCAACTTGAAATTTAGGGCAAGTTAGAAACCTAGTTGATAAGAGTCGGTAGTTGAAACCTATCCTACACCAACTTTCGTCCAAGTGCGCGGACTGAAGACTAACCTTTATATTCTTGCATTTGCTGGCGAATGGCTGCCTCAATCTTAGTATCGACCGAATTTCCACTTTTTTTATGATTGAATTATAGCGCTTTTTCTGCCTGTCTAAGTAGGCTTGTAGTGCAGCTTTATTCCCGCAATTTTTAAGAAACTAACGCTTCAATTCTCCATCTGACATTGCAGTATAATCTACTTGGCTCATTAAACTACCTCCCCATTTGGAGCAATTTCAATCTCAATTTCCTCGTCATATCCAGCCAATACGAACAACTTTTTGCTTCTGTCGTCAACACAGACGAGGTTAATAGGTTGCAATGCCAAATATGTCAAGTAATAAGTGATTCCATAAATTAACCACAATATTTGTAGTGGCGGGTTTCACGAACAATCTTTCATTCACATCGACAATATCTATAAACCCGCCCTCACCCAGGCGGCTTTCACGATCCAAGATAACGCCTGTCACTGCAGCAAAGAGTTATGGAATGTGGTTTGTGGATCTTGACTCCCGTGTATTACCAATGTAGTATTGAGTTACGATAGAAAAGCTCGATCAATCGACACCAGTAAACAAAATTTAGAAAAAACCTATGCAACCCATCCGACAAGGCGACGTGATTCTCACCCCCGTACCGAAAATCGAAGGGGAAAAAAAACCTCACCTCACTCTCGCCGAAGGTGAAGTCACCGGACATTCTCACCAGATTATTGAGGGGCAAGCTGAACTTTACGAAAAAGACGGCACTCTGTACTTGCGGGTGCTTTCACCGACAGCTTTATTGAGTCACGAAGAACACCATGCGATCGCAATTCCCGAAGGTAATTGGATGGTGCGAATTCAGCGGGAATATGAGCCGCAAGGTTGGAGGTATGTCACAGACTAAGGTTAAAAAACTGACGCCAGAACAAGCAGCTTTGATTCCAGTTTATCGGGAAAAGTGGAGAGCGAGATCGCTTTCCACTGGCCCGATAAATCGATCGCAAGCTGCGGAAACAGTTAAATCGGCTTACAGTGCGATCGGCCTCAAAGCACCGGAAATCATTTTTGTCGATCGCCCCTACGAAGCTGCGGATCTAATCGTCAGTCGATTTAACAATCGCAGGAGCCAACTGCGGAGCCAATTCGAGACAAAACTTCGCAGCCCGCTAGAAAAACAACTGCGGGGTTATTTGGGAAGCCAACTAGAAACCGAACTGCAAAACCAACTGCCAACTCAACTGGAACAACGACTTTATACTCAACTGAAAACGCAATTGTGGGAGCCGGAGCGAAATTATTTAGCTGGCGAAATATCAAGCCAATTGCCACTGCAACAGGTGATCGATGAGCGGAGTGGAGAAATCCGGCCAACATTAGGAAAACACCTCAGTAATTGCATTCAACCAGAGTTGTGGGCTGCTTATGGGAGTTTGTTGGATTTCTGCATTTCCGTTCTAAATTTACATCATTCCTACGCCAAAAATTGGATTGTTTTTCAATCGATTGTCCGGGATTGCGGCTGGATTTATCCCTATGACAAAGTTTGCATTGTCTGCTCCAAGCCGATCGCACTTTCTGCAGATAGCAACTACCGCTTGCACGCCGAAGGAACACCAGCGGTACAATTTGCCGACGGTGTTTCGATTTACGCCTATCACGGCGTGATTTTGCCCGAATGGTACGGTAGGCTGCACCCGCACCAGTGGCAGTCTAAGTGGGTGTTGAAGGAACAGAATGTAGAAGTTCGGCGCGCGTTAATTCAGGGAATTACTTACGATCGCATTTGTCAAGAATTAGCGGTGAAAGAATTAGATAGTTGGCAGGAATACACTCTCTTAAGCATCGAGTTTGACGATGATTTTGATAACGCGGGTAATCCAAAGCCTGTTTATTTGTTAAAAATGACTTGTCCGAGCACGGGATTTATTCACGCTTTGCGAGTGTCGCCTGATCTAGAATCAGCTCAAGAGGCAATTCGCTGGGTAAATTGGGAAATCGATCCAGAGGAGTTTAGCGTACAAACATGAAAAACTGACATTTTACCAAACTTGAATCAAAATTGACTATGCCAGAACAACAAGCAAACCAACCAATTAATCTCAGTAGCTTTGCGGACTGGTGCAAGCACAAAAATCGTCTGACAAGAGAGGCAAGGCATACAGTTGAGATGCTGTTAAAAAAAGCTGGCACTTCTGACATTTATGAAGCGAACCAGATACTGTCAAGTAGCAATGAGCTGGATCTGAGCCACAATCAAATATCAGACATCACACCCCTGCAATCTCTGACTAATTTGACTTCTCTGAATCTGTACTGCGATCGAACAGACATCACACCTCTGCAATCTCTGACTAATTTGACTCATCTGACTCTGCACGACAATCAAATATCAGACATCACACCTCTGCAATCTCTGACTAATTTGACAGAGCTGACTGTGGGCTGCGATCGAATATCAGACATCACACCTCTGCAATCTCTGACTAATTTGACAGAGTTGACTGTGGGCTGCGAACGAATATCAGACATCACACCTCTGCAATCTCTGACTAATTTGACAGAGCTGACTTTGTTATTCAACAATCAAATATTAGAGATTACACCCTTGCAATTTCTGACTAATTTGACAGAGCTGAATTTGTACTACAACAATCACATATCAGACATCACAGCACTGCAATCTCTAACTAATTTGACTCATCTGACTCTGTTCGACAATCAAATATCAGACATCACAGCACTGCAATCTCTGACTAATTTGACTCATCTGACTCTGTTCGATACTCAAATATCAGACATCACAGCACTGCAATCTCTGACTAATTTGACTTCTCTGGATCTGAGGCACAATCAAATATCAGATATCACGCCCCTGCAATCTCTGACTAATTTGACTGTGCTATGGGTAAACTTTACACCAGAACAGAAGGCTCTCATTGAAGAGTGTCGTCATTCGTGGGAATCTCTCGCCAACTCTACCAAACCCATCGATGCTCCCAAAGCCACAGCCGCCGTTAAAGCTGCCTACGATCTCCTCGGTTTAGAAGCTCCAGAAATAACTTTTTGCAGTAGCCCTAACGAAGCGCTAGCACAAATACAAATGCTGCAAACGTCAAATAAAACTGAGTTTAACGAGCGACTTGACAAACAGGTAAAAGATGCGGTGTGCCCCTTTTCCTTAATAAATGAATTGTTGAGTGAAGTTTCGAGGTTCAATATTTTTACCAATAGATGGGGACAGCTAGAACAACAATTGTATAAAGAATTTTATGACTATTGGAAATACTCAAGCTCTAAAGTTACTACGCAAGACTTAGTTCAGGCTCTAACTCTTCTAGATTTCTATGTTTCTGGCTTGGGCATTGTTCTCAAACCAGAGGCACAGAAATTTTTTGAAGCAGTCAAGCAGCTTTTAGCAGAATGCGGCTGGATTTTTGCGTTTGAGAATGTCTGTTATGTGTGTTCGCGCCCTTGCCAGTTTCGGCTTGACAGCAAGTACCGCCTTCATGCAGATGCCGAAAGCGCACTGGAATTCCCCGATGGTTACAAACTCTATTCCTATCACGGCGTAACATTACCTGAAAAATACGGGAAAATTCACCCCGCCAACTGGCGATCGCAATGGTTTTTAGAAGAAGACAATGCTGAATTAAGACGAGTATTAATTCAGGGAATTGGTTATGCTAGAATTTGCGAAGAACTGGAAGCAACAGAGTTAGATTGCTGGCAAGAATACACGCTGCTCAGAATTAATACTGATATTGACGGCTTCGATTCTGATGATTTCGAGGGGGATCGAGATGCTCCGAAAAAAGAAGATATTTATTTATTAAAAATGACCTGTCCGAGCACGGGATTCATTCACGCTTTGCGAGTGCCACCTGATATGCGCTCGGCTCAAGAAGCAATTCGCTGGGTAAATTGGGATATTGACCCAGAGGAGTTTTCCGTACAAACCTGAGTAATACAAATTCAAAAAAGTCTTGCTACAATCATCACTCTTATACCAATTGTTAAAAGTCACAGAACACCGCGCCGGACTTAGGCTCAGCCGTTTCCCTAGCCGAGCATCTGTAGTTCACTCAACTGAAAACCTTTCTATTGACAACAGCCTTAACCCATGAAACACCCATAAACGTTCCTGCAGTGTGCCAGTTCCCAGGGTGGAATGCACCAACCACCGATCGCCCAAAAACTTTTAATAACATGAAGAAGAAGCCCACCCTCGAATCGAAGGTGGGCTCAGTTCATGCCAGCTTACCGACAGCTAGGCAATCGGGTCTCTTCGCTGGTAGACGTAAAATATCGGAAAAAGATCCGAACGTCCGAAAAAACTTCTCGTCCACCATTAAGCTTCAGTTTACCCAACCGGATCGGGAAAATTGCGCCCGCAGCGATGTGCCCCGGACATCGGGGAACACTGGGGCTTAAACTTTTCAATAGACTTCTGCAAAAAAAGCTCGTCTTGGGGCGGCAGGATGCCTAACCCCTACTCCGCAAAAGAATTCAAATTTTTCGAGAAGTCTCCTAATTCTCCTCTTTAACTTTGATTTGCCAACCGATTAGGCATCGTGATCGTGTGCAAAACGACGGAACAGGAAATCTAGGGCGTAGTTCCGCAAATTGTAGTATTCCGGATCTTCCATCATTTGAACCCGATCGCGCGGACGCGGAAAAGGAATCTCCAAAACTTCGCCAATTGTCGCCGACGGGCCGTTAGTCATCATCACCAGTCGATCGGCCAAAAACAGCGCTTCATCAATATCGTGAGTAATCATCAACACCGTACAGCGGTGATCGTTCCAGATTTTCAGCAACTCTTCTTGCAATTCCTCCTTAGTAATTGCGTCCAGAGCACCAAAAGGTTCGTCTAAAATTAGCACTTTTGGGCGAATTGCCAAAGCGCGGGCAATCGAAACCCGCTGCTTCATCCCCCCCGAAATTTGTGGCGGTCTTTTCTCAGCAGCTTCTGTCAATCCCACCATCGCCAAATGCTCTTTGACGATCGCATTTTTTTCCACCTTCGACTTCTCAGGAAATACAGCATTAACCGCCAGATAAACATTTTCAAACACCGTGCGCCAAGGTAGTAAAGCATAACCCTGGAACACCACCATGCGATCGGGGCCCGGCTTCGTAATCCGCTCTCCGTTAATCGACACGGTGCCCTGGCTGGGATGGCTAAAACCCGACACCATATTTAACAGTGTTGATTTGCCACAGCCCGAGTGTCCAATCAGAGTAATAAACTCTCCCTCAGCTACATTCAGATTGACGTTTTCTAAAGCCCTGTAACCGTTTGGGTATACTTTATAAACATTGTCCATCACCAAAAAAGGTTGGCGGCGGCCTTTTCCCGGCTGGATTTGAGTTTTGGTGTTCGTCTGGTTTTTAGTGGTGTTGAGCATGGGTTTAGGAAATTGTGATTGGGTGATTTGCGAGGAAAGTTCGGCAACGGATTATGTAACGGATGTAACGGATGTAACGGATATAACGGAGGTCATGAAGAGGGAATTGCTCACTAGCAATTAGCACTTAAAAACTAACAACTAACAATTAGCAATTACCCTGTTTTTATCTAACTAAAAACCGCTCTAAGCAGCTCGGCGGCCGGAATCGAGTACAACTTCCGCCATCGTGAAATCGCGTTTAATCGCCAGATTGTTGAGATAGCCGATCGGATCGTCAGCATTAAACACCGAGCCGTCAAACAAGCTGAGAGAACCGCGAGTATAAGTAATATCAGCCATCCCCAGCTCTCGCGCAGCCGTGCTGAACGCACCGACTCGCACCACCCGCTCCAGAATTTCCACCCAGTTGCGCGGGAACACAGTATCGCCCCAGCGCGCCATCTGCACCATGTGCCAGAGTTGTTCGGTGCGGCTTGGGCGATTCACCCCATCTCCAGAAAACAAGTGGTGGGCGTATTCCCGCATCGGAGTATCGAGGTTGCAAGCAACAGATCTCGGGTCGCCTAGTTGGATGTAACTCTTATCAGTAGCGACGTACTCCCTTCCCGCGACAATTTCCGAAACCTCGGCGGCGTGATTTGGATCGGCGCAGTAGTGACAAGCTTCCAGCAAAGCTTTGACTAGAGCAATGTGAGTGTTGGGATAAGCATTTGCCCAGTCTTCCCGAACTCCGAGAATTTTGCCGGGGTGTCCGGGCCACAGTTCCAAATCTGTAGCCACTGTAAAGCCAACTCCTTCCATGGATGCCCGCAAGTTCCAAGGTTCGCCGACGCAGAAACCGTCAATAGTGCCGCCCTGCAAGTCAACGATCATTTGAGCTGGTGGGATATTTTTCAGCAACACATCGCGATCCGGGTCAATGCCACCGGAAGCCAGCCAGTAACGCAGCAACAGGTTGTGCATCGAAGAAGGGTGAACGATGCCCATACGGTGGGTTTGCGCGGGCGTTCTCTGGAGCATTTTTTTAAAGTCTGCCAGAGTGTAGATCCCTTGGTCGTAAAAGCGCCTCGCGAGGGTAATTCCGTTACCATTGCGGCTCATGGTGAGGGCTGTAACCGTCGGAATCGGCTGCTCTTGGTGGCCCCCCAAGCTCAACCACATCGCCATCCCAGAGGGCATTTGGGCTGCGTCTAAGTAACCTGCCGCGATGCCGTCTACGATGCCGCGCCAGCTTGTTTCCCGCACGAGGTGGACTTCATCGAGACCGTGCTTGGCAAAAAAGCCTTTTTCTTTAGCGACAGCGAGGGGAGCACAGGCTGCCAGAGGAATAAAGCCGAGTTCGAGGTTGACTTTTTCTAGGCCGTGGCGGGCGATCGCGGGTACTTTCCGCGCCCGCAGTTTTTTGACGCGCTTCTGCTGGTTGAGGAAGTAAATCATTTCGCTACGTAGAGCGTAGTAGCTGGGGTGTGAGACTACTTCCATCCGTTTGCGGGGGCGGGGGATGTCTACTTCGAGAATGCCGCCAATCTTCGATTCTGGGCCGTTGGTGAGCATGACGATGCGATCGCTCAGCAACACCGCCTCATCCACGTCGTGAGTCACCATCAGAGCACTAATTTCGTACTCTTGGCAAATTTCCATCAACTTTTCTTGCAAGTTGCCGCGAGTCAAAGCATCCAAAGCGCCGAAGGGTTCGTCTAAGAGTAACAGTTTGGGGCGCAGGGCCAGAGCACGGGCGATCGCCACCCGCTGTTTTTGTCCGCCTGATAGCAGTGCGGGTTGCTTCTCGGCGTGGGGCGTCAAGCCCACCATATCGATGTGTTTTTGAATGATTTCGAGGCGTTCGGCTTTGGGTAAGCCGCTCATTACCGAGTCTACGGCTAGGGTAATATTTTCTCTGACCGTCCGCCAAGGTAGCAGCGAATAGTTTTGGAATACTACCATGCGATCGGGGCCTGGCTGGGTGATTCTTTGTCCGTCGATCGTCACCAATCCTTCTGTGGGTAGATCCAAACCTGCCACCATATTTAGTAGCGTAGATTTACCGCAGCCGGAGTGTCCGATTAAGGAGATAAATTCTCCTTTTTTAATTTCTAAGTCGATGCCTTTGAGGGCTATGTATGTGCCGCCGTCTGTTAAATTAAATACTTTTCCGACTTGTTCTACTGCAATCAAAACAGACATGATTTTCTTGCCTTTTTTGTAAGTTTGTTATTTGACTCTTGACTGTTGACTGTTGACTGTTCGCTGTTGATATATAACAGCTAATAGTTAATATATGACTGGAGACAGCAACCTGTTTCTTAAAGCAACCAAAAAACTTTTTTTAATCCATTAACAACAGTTAAAAAAAAAGGTTTCTCAGCCAGGGAGTTCGTAATTGCTGTAACCGTGAACCGTCAACAGTCAACCGTCAACAGTCAACTGTGAACAGTCAACATATCTAATTAGCTACTTTCCTTGAGAAGGAGCAATCTTTTGCTGCAACCAAGCCATCATGCGATCGAGCAATAAACCAACAGCCCCAATGTAGAACACCGCTAACAGAATTTCGCTGATGTAGTTTTGCTGGTAAGCATTCCAAATAAAGAAGCCGATACCCGTAATCCCAGACATCACGATTTCCGCAGCAATAATCGCCAGCCAAGCCAAACCGATCGCAATTCTCAATCCTGTGAAGATATAAGGAAGCGCCGACGGAAACAAAATATTCATGTAATATTCCTGACGAGAAAGTTGCAGCACTTTCGCCACGTTGTTGTAATCGTCGGGAATTTGGCGAACACCTTCAGCCGTGTTGATTAAAATCGGCCAAACTGAAGTGATAAAAATCACGAACAAAGCAGCAGGTTCGTTTTGTTGCAGTGCAGCCAGGGCAATGGGCACCCAAGCCAAAGGCGCCACCATCCGCAAAAACTGAAAAAGCGGATCTAAAGCGCGGTTTAGAAAAGGATTTGTACCTACCAAAACACCCGTACCAATTCCCACAATGGCCGCGAGAGTGTAGCCTTTTGCCACCCGTTCCAAACTCGCCAAAGTCTGCCAAAATAATCCAATTCCGTAGGTTTTGGAGTTCATGAAAGGATACAGCAACAAAATCCGCGTCCGTTCGTCCGTCCAAATGCTGATCGGCCCCGGCAGTTTGATCAGTCCCGTACTTGACAAGAATTGCCAAACCAACAGAAAGCCCAAAACTCCTAAAATTGGCGGCAAGATATTTGGGGAATTCTTCTTCCAAAATTCGCCAAATGCTCCTTGTGCATTGCCGCCTCTCCGACTTGTACTTACAGCCATGCTGCTAATCTCCTATGTCTGGTGCTGTGTATTTTCGAGACTAAACTTTGAGAGTAAATTATGGGAAGCTAAGACCCCATCACACTTTTTTAATTGCCAAACTCTTGAGATAAGCTTCTGGATTTTCCGGGTTGAATTCTGTGCCGTCAAAGAACTTCTCAACACCCCGAGACGTACTTTTCGGAATGTCAGCATCAGCAACTCCGGCTAATTTGGCTGCGGCTTTCCACAAATCTTCTCGGTTGACTTTATCGATGATTGTCTTAGAATCGGCCAAGGTGTTAGTTGGCAAGAAACCCCAGCGCACGCTTTCGGTTAAGAACCACAAATCGTGACTCTTGTAGGGATAAGAAACGTTGCCGAGGTCGTCTTTCCAGTACAGCGGACTCATCTTGAAATCGTCGATCGCTGGTTGGCCGTCACCCATGAGGTACTTGCCTTGGTAGGGAGGTGTCAAAACTGCCGGAGCTACGTCAAAGTAGTTTCTGCCAGAAGTAATGGCTACTAATTCTGGGCGATTTTCTGGTTTGTCGCACCACTGCTGCGCTTCGATCAGTCCTGCTAGCAGGGCTTCTGTGGCCTTGGGGTGTTTGTCTACCCAGTCGCCACGAATAGCGAGATATTCCTCTGGGTGATCTTTCCAGATTTGGCCAGTCAGGGCGGACATGAAGCCGATGTCCTCTGTGACGATCCGCAGGGGCCAGGGGTCGCCGGTACTGAAACCGTCCATGCTGCCGGTTTTCATGTTGGCTACGGTTTGCGCTGACGGTACTGTTAGCAACTCGGCTTCTGTGTCGGGATCGATGCCGTTAGCTGCTAGCCAGTAGCGAATCCAAAAGTCTTGATTGGCTTTGGGAAAGGTGTAGGCTGCTTTGAAGGGCGTGCCTGCTTTTTTGAGGCCTTTCATGTAGTCTTGGGCCGCTTGGTCTAGTTTAAGCCCGATGCCTTTGCCTCGGTGTTTGGCTGCGATCGCAATTCCATTTCCTTGAGTGTTCAACTGGGCTAGAACATACATGGGGATTTGGACGCTGTTTTTGGTAATCAACCCTTTACTAATTTGATAAGGCATCGGCATTTGCCACTGGCCACCGTCAATGCCGCCGCCTGCCGATCCAATTTCTAGGTTATCTCTGGCAGAACCCCAGTTGGCTTGCTTAGCAACTGTTACCTCAGTCATGCCGTATTTGGCAAAAAAGCCTTTTTCTTGGGCAATGATTAAAGGTGCTGCTTCGACGATCGGGATGTATCCCAATGTGATTTTAGTGCTTTCAATTCCTTCGACTCTTTTCTCGTTGGCAACAGCCATTACTGAGGTAGCTGCGGGTATCGCGCCGTCAGCACCAGCAGTGGCACCGGGTTCTGGAGGATTTCCCAAACAGCCTTTGAGCAGTATTGAACTGACAGCAGATGCACCTGCTGTAACGATAAATTTACGCCGAGAAAATTGCTCTGAAAATTTTGTCATAGTCTAGCCTCGCTGCAATTCATAATCTTCTGTAACGACATCACTGAAGTTTATCAATGCGCTTTTTTTCTGTTCGTTAATGGAATTTAGCGAACTGTTTTGGGCGCTGGTTCGCAGGAGGGATCAAAAGATTTATAGCTAGCATAAGTCTTTAAACTATCCCTGCTGATTTTACACTTTTGATTAACTCAATATCTCGACGATCGGCCGAGCGGTGCGATCTCCCAAAAAGCGAGCAGCACATTTTCTTGGCTTGATAATTAACTCTACCGTACTATTGCAGAAATTCTAAAACAATTATTAAATTTGATTGATAAGTAAATCTTTTAGGATCACGCTATCGATAACGAACCGTTGGAAAGGGCGAGCTGGTTGGCTTATCAAAACTGCTTCAAACTAAGACTTGCTGGGTAAAGGTTGTAACGAAGGCCGATCGGGCAGCCTTCAACTCTATTGTCAATAAGTTGCCAACATCGCAGCTACCGCACATTTACTTTGTTAATATATGTCTATTTTTCTTCAGAGCTATTGTAGTCTTTTATACAGAAAAAATTAACATTGTACGATTCGCCTATTTTCAAAGGGTTAACTGGTTTTCAGTGGTGGACTAAAATTGGCGCTTAATCGTAAGTAATTTACCGGATATGATATGACGTGGGCTTTCAGTTGCGATTTCTGTAAAACAGAGAAACCGGGTTTCTTCAAGAAACCCGGTTTCTAAGCACCCGAAATTACTAATCGGTCGCAGTACCTACAAGTTCGATTAGTTCGGTGGATCAAAGCGGTTGACGGAGAGAGCAACACCGATCATTGGCAGAGCGACACCGAAGCAAATCAGCCACTGATCCAGATTCATCGGAGCCGTCTCAAATATGCGATTGACAAAGGGAGAGTTAGCAAAGATAATCTGCAAAATTATCGCCAGAACAATTCCCACACCGAGGGCGGGGGCGCCACTAACTTCTTCCTTAGAACCGCTAAATTTAGCAATCAAAGAAGGCAACAACTGGCTGAGACTCAACAGGTAAAAAATTCTCCCCATTACCAAAGCTTGAATCGCCATCGTGCGGGCCAGTTCCAAGGTTCCCCAAGGAGCTTGGCGTACCCATTCAAACATTCCGAAAATCAGAGTCCAGTTGTAAAGAGAAATAGCGATGATCCGCTTGATCCGATTTTGAGTCAGGAAAGGTTCGTTTACCGGTCGGGGCTGCTGTTTCATGACTCCCGCTGACTTGGGCTCGAAAGCCAGAGGCACTGTCATGGTGATCGAGTTGAGCATATTCAGCCAGAGAATTTGTAGCGACAAAATCGGCAATTCTCGACCTAGGAGGGTGCTGAGCAAAATTGTCATTGATTCTCCGCCGTTGACTGGGAGAATGAAGCTGATTGCTTTGAGCAGATTTTTGTAAACCGAGCGCCCTTCTTCGACAGCAGATTCGATCGACGCAAAGTTATCATCGGTAAGAATCATGTCGGCGGCTTCCTTAGAAACCTCAGTACCGCTGCCCATCGCAATACCGATATCCGCTTGTTTCAGCGCCGGCGCGTCGTTAACGCCGTCTCCCGTCATCGCCACAATTTCGCCTTTTTGCTGCAAAGCTTCTACCAGGCGGAGTTTTTGTTCGGGGGCGACGCGGGCAAAAACTGAGCCGGCTTCTACGGCTTCGCCGAGTTCCTGCTTGCTCATTGCTGCGAGTTGAGCGCCGGTGTAGGCTACAAGTTCTCTGTGGTGTTTAGTTTTGCGGAATCCCATGCGGCGGGCGATCGCCTTAGCTGTAGCGATGTGGTCGCCGGTAATCATTTTGACTTGGATGCCGGCGGTTTGACAAGCTTGGACGGCTGCGATCGCTTCTGCCCGCGGCGGGTCAATCATGCCTTGCAGTCCCAAGAAAACCAGCCCTGACTCCAAATCCGAGTGATCGACGGAATTTTGGCTTTCGGGTACTGGCTTTTTCGCTAAAGCCAAGACGCGCAAGCCTTGCTTTGCCATTTCATCGACTTGATGGTGGATTTGTTCCCGATCGGCTTCTACCGGATTTCCTTGAGTGTCGAGACTGGAACCGCAGCGGCCGAGAATTGATTCTACGGAACCTTTGACGTACAAAATTTTGCCACTGGGAGTTCGGTGCAGCGTCGCCATGTATTGAAACTGAGATTCAAAGGGAATTGAATCCAGCCGCTGCATTGACTTGGACAAAATTTGCTGGCTCAAATCAGCTTTTTTGCCCGCAGCAATTAACGCTCCTTCTGTCGGATCTCCGACGACAATCCAATTATCGTCTTTGAATTCCAAGTGAGAGTCGTTGCAAAGGAGTCCAGCTTGCAAACATTCTTGCAAAGTAGGAGTTTGGCTGACAGTAATTGGCAGTTGGTTGAGTTGAATTTCACCTTCGGGGCTGTATCCCGTACCCGTAACCGAGTAGGATTCGCCGCCAGAATAGATTTCTTGCACCGTCATTTGGTTTTCCGTCAAAGTTCCGGTTTTGTCGGAACAGATGACTGTAGCGCCGCCGAGGGTTTCCACTGCGGGCAATTTGCGGACGATCGCGTGGCGGTTTGCCATCCGGGAAACGCCTACGGCTAGGGTGACGGTAATGACGGCGGGTAAGCCTTCGGGAATGGCGCCGACAATCAGGGCGACAGCGGGTTCGACTGCTTCTTTAAAGGCTGAAACTCCCGCAGGGACTGGCCGTCCCAATCTGACGGCGAAGGTCAAGGTTGCCATTCCCAACACGAATAACAGCCAGTTTTGACTAAATTGGTTGAATTTGCGGGTTAAGGGGGTGGTGAGGTCGATGTGGCGATCTAATAGTTGGGAGATTTTGCCGGTTTCGGTTTTATTGGCGATCGCAATTACGATGCCGCTAGCTTGGCCAAAAGTGACAAAACTGCCGGCATAGGCCATGTTATCCCGTTCTGCTAGTGGCGTTTCTTTTGGCAGAACTATGTCTCCAGACTGTCCTAATTCTTTTTCGACAGCAACAGATTCCCCGGTGAGTCCCGATTCGTCGATTTGCAAGTCGCGGACTTTCACTAAGCGCAAGTCTGCCGGTACTTTGTCGCCGGAAGTCAGGGTTACTAAGTCACCGACTACGAGTTCTTTGGAGGGAATTCTTAATTTTTTGCCGCCCCGAATGACTGTGGCTTCGGTGGTGACAGCTTGGGCTAGGGCTTCAATTTTTTTCTCAGCTCCAGCTTCTTGGATGAAACTAATAGTAGCGTTGGTGGTTGTTACCCCCCAAATTACGCTAGCGTTTAGCCATTCTCCGATCACTGCTTTGATTAAACCTGCACTCAGCAAGATGATCAGGAGGGGTTGGTTAAATTGCAAGATAAATTTTAACCAGGCTGGTTTCCCTGCTTTAACCGTGAGTTCGTTGGGCCCGAATTTCTGTTGGCGATGGTTGGCTTCTGTCGGTTCTAAACCGCTTTCCAGGTTGGTTTCTAAGATAGTTGCAACCTTGGATATTTCTAGGTAGTGCCAATATTGCTCTGCTACGTCTACATCGTTGGCGGATCTTGATGGCATGATTCTTCCTGAATATTTGGGGTGTCTGACGAGCTTTGCCGCTCTTTAATAGGCACGCTCAATACAATTCATCGCTCGTTGGAGCGTGAATATATTGAGCGGCTTAATTGTTTTGATTACTTTAACGGGCGGTGACTTACATCTATATTACAACCGATGTGGCCGTTTGTGGCAAGAAATTTGGGGGATTTTTTTCGGGGCTAAATCTTGTTTGGGACTTGGTGGCTAAGGTGGGGAAAAGTCGATCGAATCCCTTGACATTTTGCAAATTTTAGGTGTGGTTGAAGAAAGAGGGAAGAAGGCAGGAGGCAAAAGAAAAATGCTGCCCTTCCCCTACTCTCCTCCTCCTCCGCTGCCCCACGGACGATCGCAGAGCGTGTTACAACCTAGTTAAGCGACCATATTCTGAACTTATGGAAATACTTGTGACGCTGGTGCTGGGTTCGGTGCTGTTTGTCTGGGGAATGCGCTTCGGGCGGGTGTTAGTTCGATCGTCCGTTACTGTTTAGGATTTGTTTAAGGGCAGAAATTCGATAGCCCTGGCTTTGGCGATGCGATCGCCTGCGAACACTTTGACTTGGATGCCGACTGTTTGACAAGCTGGGAGGGCAGGGAGCTCAATTCATGACTCAATGCTATCAATTGCTCGTCTGCTATCCCCAAAAGACTGAGCGCCATTTAGACAATTGAATTGAGATTTTGGGCTGCATCGTTCAATTGTTGAGTGCCTACTTTGGTTTGAGTAATACCACTAGCGGTTTCTTTTGCCGCTAGGTTGAGGCTGTTCATCGCATCGACTACTTGTTGAATGGCCACTGCTTGTTGTTGAGCAGTTAGAGAAATTTGTTGATTGTTTAATACCACATTGTTAACAGCATTTGCCACTTCCGAGAAAGCTGCTGCCGTTTCTTGACTGATTTTGGTTCCTTCTTCTACTGTTTTAGTACCTTCCTTTGTCACCGTTACGGTGGAATTTATCGCATTCTTGATATCATCGACTAGGCGGTTAATTTTCTCGGCTGATTTCTTACTTTTATCTGCTAGTTTGCGGATTTCTGTGGCTATGACAGTAAAACCTTTGGCGTTTTCGCCGGCCCGGACTGCTTCTACTGAGGCATTCAGTGCCAGCATATTTGTTTGATTGGCTAAATCTGTGACATCCGTAGAGATATTGCCAATCTGATGGGTTTGTTCGCTCAAGTTCAGAATTTGTGACGCTATCGCCCCGACATTTTTTTTCAAGATTGTCATCGATTCCAGTGTTTGCTCCACTGCTAGGGTTCCCTTTTCAGCGATCTTTAAAGCTTGCCGTGCAGATTCCGCACCAGCGTGGGCTTGCTGGGCTGATTGTTGGGAAGCAGCGCCCAACTCATCCATTGTGGTTGTAGTTTGATTTACCGATCTCGATTGCTGTGCTGCTGTACGTTCCTGCTGTTCAACTGTAGCAGCAATCTCTGTGGAAGAACTGGCGATCGTATTTGCTACCTGATTGATTGGTCGGATAATTTTATTTGAAATAAACAAGACAATAAATGAACCCAATACTACAGCAATAACCGTACCCCCTATAGAAACAATCGTCGCTAATTGCTCCGACTGTTTTGCTATTTTTGTTCGTTGAACCAGTAGAGTATCTTCTACCTTAAGCATTTCTGCCAGCTTATCCCTAATTTCATCCATAAATATCTTGCCTTTACCTGAAATCACCAAGGCTCTTAATTCGGGTTCTTTTCCAGCCCTTTTCAGGGATATAGTTTCCGCTAATTCATCTAGTTTTTGCTGAGCAAAATTTTCAACTTGCTCCAACCTTTTAACTTGCTCCGGGTTATCTTTTATTAACTCTTTTGTATCATTTACTGTTTTATAAAAGGCGACTCTCCCCTTGTTGTAAGGTTCTAAAAATTCCTCATTTCCAGCGAAGATAAACCCCCGCTGTCCTGTTTCAGCATCCAATAAACCTTTTTCTATAGCTTGCAAGTTTGTCTTGACTACATAGGTGTGCGTTTGCAACTCAATAGCTTCGGCTAAATTATCCATACTCAATTTAGTAGCCAATCCGATGCTAATCATTAACAAAAAAATTGAGCCGAAGCCTAACGGAACTACTTTACTCAGCCGAATAATATTTTGCGACATTGCCCTTTTTACTCCTTGATTAGTTATTTACTTTGGCAAAATAGATAGTGTGAAAAATGATTCCTTGCGTAAGTCCTATTAAAATAAGTTGCTAATTATGTCCTATACATTGATTCACCCTCTTCCCAAGCCTTCTGCCACCTCCGCCTGCCCCTCCTAAAAGAGCAAGGGGAAAAGGAAAAAATTTTATAGATGGGCGAGAAGCTTTAATCCTACTCTTACTGCCCTTATCCCCTGGTGCAGAATTGCGGGCTGGGGGATGAGGGGGAATAACTAGCAACTTGCGTTATTAGCCTATTTCTTTACGCATATATCCGTCGATCTTAGTAGGGTTTTTCACTAGCGACTCTAGGGGCGGGTTTAATGGGGAATATAATAAATATGGGAGCATCTCATATTTGTAAAAACACTTCTTCTGGCTCCTTCCTTCTGACTCTTTCCTCCTGGCTCCTGGCTCCCAACTCCCAACTCCCAACTCCCATTTCTACCTTGGCTGCTTTCATTGAGATGCTCCCATAAATATTATTACTTGACATCCACAGAAAACCAGCATCTACCCACTAACTTAGACAATTGAATTGAGATTTTGGGCTGCATCGTTCAATTGTTGAGTGCCTACTTTGGTTTGAGTAATACCACTAGCAGTTTCTTGTGCCGATAGGTTGAGGCTGTTCATCGCCTCCACTACTTGTTGAATAGCCACTGCTTGTTGTTGAGCAGTTAGAGAAATTTGTTGATTGTTCAATACCAGATTGTTAACAGCATTTGCTATTTCCGAGAAAGCTGCTGCCGTTTCTTGACTAATTTTTGTTCCTAATTCTACTGTTCTAGTACCTTCCTTTGTCACAGTTACGGTGGAATTTATCGCATTCTTGATATCATCGACTAGGCGGTTAATTTTCTCGGCTGATTTCTTACTTTGGTCTGCTAGTTTGCGGATTTCTGTGGCTATGACAGTAAAACCTTTGGCGTTTTCGCCGGCCCGGACTGCTTCTACTGAGGCATTCAGTGCCAGCATATTTGTTTGATTGGCTAAATCTGTGACATCAGTAGAGATATTGCCAATCTGATGGGTCTGTTCGCTCAATTGCAGAATTTGTGCTGCGATTGCCCCGACATTTTCTTTCAATATTATCATCGATTCCAGGGTTTGCTCCACGGCTAGGGTTCCCTTTTCAGTGCTCTTTAAAGCTTGCCGTGCAGATTCCGCACCAGCTTGGGCTTGTTGGGCTGATTGTTGGGAAGCCGCGCCCAACTCATCCATTGTGATTGTAGTTTGATTTACAGAGCTCGATTGGTGTGCGGCTGTGCGTTCCTGTTCTTCCACTGTGGCCGCAATCTCTGTGGAAGAACTGGCGATCGCATTCACTGCGTCACTAATTGTTTTAGCAATACCTGAAGAGATTAAAAAGGCAGCAAGTAAGGCGATCGTGATGCCTAAGACGGCACCAACCAAAACGGCAGCGACTAAAAATCTGATATTTTCTTCTGCCTTGGAAGTTGCAGCGTCCAAAATTTCATGCTCTTTTTCATTAAAAGAGCGATTTAATTCGTTGAATTCATTGATGATTAATGTCCCTTTTTTCGTGGCAAAAACTTCTAGCGCTTCTTTTTGCTTTCCTTGCTTGACTAAATTAATCATTTGTCCAGCAAAATCATCATATTGTTTTTGTAAGCCCATTAATTTTTGCAATCGCTCTTTTTGTCTGGGATTTTCAATCGTCTTGCCTAGAGATGCTGCTGTTTCTTTAAATGTTTGTAAATTTTTCTGATAAGCATTTAAATAATCTCCATCCTTGATCAGAATATAGCCCCTAGTATCTCCCACCATCTTGGCCATGTAAAAACTCATAGAATCTGTCCCTTCTATGGCAATAAGCGAGCTTTTTGTTTGTTTATATGACTCGGCTATCTTACTGGCGCTAGAGAAAACTGGCGCTACTAATCCTACAAATAAAGCAATGGGAACTGCATATCCGAGTAACATCTGGTTTCTCAGCTTTAAGTTGACAAACATAGCAATCTCTCCTTTGGGGTTAGGTAGCTGAATTATCTGATTGTCAACCATTGATTCACACTCATCAATAAAAACCTGGCAAAACTTAATGTCGAGCAAGCGATGCAGGCCAAGCCTTTAGGATTAACGGTTGTTCTACCTGCTGCGATTTTGGTTGGATAAATCTTGTTTATTCGATTGTAGCGGGAAATTGAAGAACGAAACCCAAACATCGTCAAATTCTCTCTCCCACTCTTCCTCTCTCCTACTATTGATTGGGGTTCAAGTCGATCGCATAAATGTTACAACCTAGTTAAGCAACAAAATTTTGAGTTCATGGAAATAGTAGTGACGCTGGTGCTGGGTTCGGTGCTGTTTGTTTGGGGAATGCGGTTTGGGCGGGTGTTAGTTCGATCGGGAGTGACGGCTAATGATTTGTTTAAGGGTCGAAATTCGATCGCCCTAGCTTTTTTGGTTTTTTATATTGCCTTGCTGCTACTGGCTCTAAATATGCCTCAAATGCCTGTTTTGCCGATCGAGTGGCGCTTTCACGGGATGCAAGTTACTTGGACTTTGCTACGAGTGATGTTGATGGGAGTCTGCGGTATTGGCTTTAGTATAAGTTGGTTGACAGCGCGACCCCAAGTAATCGCAGTAATTTTAATTTGCTTGTTGGGATTGGGAGGATTTACAGGCGCTGAAAACTATTTCATGGCGCCAATTTACGATGATTTAATAGATAATTTGCAGCCAAACGGTGTATTTCGGCAAACATCTAACAGCAGTTGCGCCCCCGCGGCCCTAGCAACAGTGTTAAGGCGTTGGGGAATCGAGGCGACGGAATCGAGTGTAGCGCGTTTTGCCCGGACGAGTCGCTTGGGAACTTCCATGCCGCAGTTAATTATAGCAGCAAGAGCTTTGGGCGTAAATGCGATCGAACTAAGGCCTACTTGGGAGCAAATTCAGCAAATTAATCGCCCCGGAGTGCTAGCAGTTTGGCTATTTGACGGCCCTCGGAAGCTACCCCACGCGGTCGCTTTGCTGGGCATGAATGACAGTGTAGCTGCCATTGGAGACCCGGCGCGGGGCAGGATTTTCTATTTAGATAGGGCAACTTTTACCCAGATTTGGCGCGAAGAATACGTGCCGATTTTTCGTTCGGCGGATATCTTGTTAAGTGACAAACAAGCTGTTGACTATTTGAGTAAATTAGGATATAATTCTGGTAATTTGCAAGCAGATATCGAGCGCTTTCAAACAGAGAAAAAGTTAAAGGTCAGCGGCAAATTAGACCGAATGACTGAGTTAATGTTGAGCGGCAGTTTTTTGCAAGAAGTCCCCAGATTAGATGGGAAATAGTTATTGAAAATCGTCAACTGCAGAGGAACTATTGACCGACAGAGAAGAGGAATCATGCGGTTTTTTTCAAACAATCTTTGAGTCATTCGTTCCTCGATATCGCAAATATTCGATCGCCCCAGCAGATGATCGGCGATCGCACCTTGGTAGCATGGCTGCCTGAAATTACCGTAAGCGTAGGCAGTTGCATCTAATTTCTCGTATATTTTTACCCTCGATTGCACCTTGAGTACGCCTCACCGTTTTTGACAATTGGGAACAGTTGAGTCGCTCATTTTAGGCTCAGACAGCTTGACTTCCCATCCAGGTAAATTCCACCAATTAACTCGCTGATTCGGCTGAATCCAGAAGTTTAGTTGTGTAATCTTACCATCCTCAAATCTGAGTGTGGGAAAGTTAGGATAACTGGTATCATCGGTTTCGCGATAAGTGCGTCCCAGGTAATTTAGGCAGGTAGTTAATCCCTCAGTAATTCCCAATTCTTCGACTCCCGTTCCCTTCAATTTGCCATCATCGTAGCTGAAAGAACCGTCGAAGGAATTGCCCGCTAACCCGCCTTTGGTAACAGTGATGGTGAAATCGTAGGTTACGGGAACTGCGTAGGCTTGGGTTGCAGTGACAACTGTGCTCAGAAGAGTCGTGGCGATGGCTACCGAGAGTTTTGAAATTGCTCGCACACTCGCATCCCGAAAAGGAACAACACTATAAATTTCGCTTGCAGCCATCAGGAAACTCCTTGATTACACTTCTACAGTAAGTGATTTTTCGGATATGATATCATAAGTAATCCGTTAAATGCGATCGCAGCAAACTTCCCAGCTAACAAAAATTACCGTCACTGGTGAATAAGGTATACTTTTTTGCACTGAAAACCTCAACAGAAAACAAACGTCTTTAATCCCCCAGAATTAACTGAGTAGATTGAACAATATTCATTCCCGCCGCCGCAAATTTTTGATAAGCTGCATCTGCTTGTTCCGTAAAATCAACAACACCCGGAACAACCACAGGCGAAGTGCAATCTTCCAGCAAATAAACCTTGTTTGCCAAATTCGGATCTCGCGCCAAAATTTCCGTTAACAAATCATCAATTGTCCAAGCAACGCAGTGACTTTTGGCTTGTCCGGCAATAATTACCGCATCAAAATCGAGTAATTTATCAATAAACTTAGCATTCTTTTCCGCAATCGGATTGCCGTCGAATCCATCTAAAACTTCCGGCCGCAAAACCGAATAGTTTTCTGTCAGTGGATTCCCCCCTTTGATTTCAAAAAGTGCTTGGCTGTTGCGGGCTATAGTATGAAAAAATATTGCTTCTTCCACCGCAGAAACCAGCGCGTGTCCGATGCCACCCAGCATCGAGTGATAGGGCCAAATTGTCAGGGGGTATTTCCCATCGGCGCTGAGTTTTTTGACGTAGTGGCAAGCCTGTTTTTCCAGTGCTGAAAAATTGCCCCCGCTGATGCTAGCGGCGACGGCTGGATTGACTTTCCAAATGCCTTTTTCGACATCTTCAAGTGTAATAGAAGTTGCGGCGGGTAGGGGGTGTTCGCCAGCTTCGTTTATCCAAAAAATTGGATGAAAAATTTGCATGGCGGTGTGGGTGTCCATTGTCGGCGCAATGGTTGTAATCGCGTTTAAATTGCGGTAAATAAATTCGCACAGCCGCAGGTTGTCATCGATAGCACCGCTACCCGAACGCCCGCCCACAAATAATTCAAATTCGGGCAGACAAAAGGTATTTTGGGCATCGATTATCATCAAACAAATGCGGTTTTTGTCGCTGGATGCTGGTTGGATGTTGTGCTGCTTTGCCCAATCTTTCGCTTGGGTGGCGCGTTCTTGGTAGGGGACTCGCCAGACTTCGCCTATTTTTTTGGGGTCAAAATGTTCGGGGATTGGGAGTTGGGCTTTTGGTGTCATAACCTATCGCTTTTATGGTAGTTGACAGTAATAATTTAAGTTTGGAGTATAATGCTGATCAATATTTGCGGGTGAATCATGGCAAAAGCACGAATCCAAGATTATGCTAGGGTAAAATTTAAACGCATACTGTTGTTTTTTTCGATCGCACTTTTGCTTGCTATCTTAATTGTAGCAACTAGATCTGCCTACGTTCAAGATGTTTTGAGAACTCTGTTAATGCGGATCGAGGATTTAGGGTGGTGGGGGCCAGTGGCTTTTGTAGCTACTTATAACTTGGCTACTGTGCTGTTTGTACCGGGTTCGCTACTGACGCTGGGAGGGGGGGCGATTTTTGGTTTGTGGTGGGGTTCTGTTTACGTTTTTGCGGCGTCCATTTTAGGTGCTGTATTTGCTTTTGCGATCGGGCGCTATTTGTGCCGCGATCGCGTGGTAAAATATATGGAATCTCACCCCAAGTTTAAAGCTCTCGATCGCGCAGTTTCCCAACAAGGATTAAAAATAGTTTTTTTGACTCGTCTTTGTCCTTTATTTCCTTTCAATTTATTGAATTACGCTCTGGGAATCACTCAAGTTTCTTTGAAAGATTACGTATTAGGTTCCTTTGGCATGATACCGGGTACAATTATGTACGTTTACTCCGGTTCTTTGGTGGGAGAGGTTGCTGCGATAGGCACGGCAACTGTGTATGAAAGTCCTCAAGATTCCGCAGTAAAATGGTTGATTAATATTATCAGTTTTCTTGCTACTGTCGCTGTTACTGTATTTATCACTCGCATAGCCAGCAAAGCTTTGGAAAAAAGTATTTAATTAGGAGAATTGGCCAATGTCGCAGTCAAAAGTTGATCGCGTAACTGTCCCCCCGATGGACGAGCACAACCAAAAATTAGTCTCCTATTTGCATCCCCCCGATTGGGTAAATCCGCAGCCGGCTAGTTCTTATAATTTAGTAGTAATTGGCGCGGGGCCCGCTGGATTAATTGTTGCTGCCGGTGCCGCGGGTTTGGGCGCGAAAGTTGCTTTGATTGAAAAACATTTGATGGGCGGCGACTGTTTGAATGTCGGTTGTGTGCCGTCAAAAGCTTTAATTCGATCGTCTCGCACTGTTGGCGATATCTGGGAAGCCAATAAATTTGGTGTTAATGTTTCTGACAGTGTAGAAGTGGATTTTGCCGCTGTGATGGAACGGCTGCGCCGCATCAGGGCGGGAATCAGCGATGTTGATTCTGTTGAACGCTACCAGTACAAATTAGGAGTTGATGTTTTTTTAGGTTCGGGTAGTTTTACTAGCAATAATACCATAGAAGTTGCAGGTCAAACTCTTCGCTTTAAAAAAGCAGTAATTGCCACAGGTGCAAGGGCGCTACAACCACAAATTCCCGGCTTACAAGAAGCTGGATATCTGACAAATGAAACTGTGTTTAACCTGACGGAAAGACCTCAGCGTTTGGCAGTAATTGGCGCAGGGCCGATCGGCTGCGAATTGGGTCAAGCCTTTCGGCGGCTGGGTTCGGAAGTCGTATTGCTGCACAAAAATGCTCAGATTTTAGACAAAGAAGATGCGGATGCTGCTAAAATCGTGCAGCAGGCTTTTGTACGCGAAGAAATTCAACTAATACTAGAATCCACAATAGAGCGCGTTGAGCCAACAAATGCAGGCAAAATAATTTATTATAAATCTCAGGGTAAGGAAGCATCGGTAACAGTAGATGAAATTATTGTGAGTACAGGGCGATCGCCCAATGTGGAAGGGCTGAATCTGGAGGCGATCGGCGTTGAATACGATACATACACGGGCGTATTTGTCAACGACAACTTGCAAACTACTAATCCCCGCATTTATGCCGCCGGCGATATTTGCATGAAACATAAATTTACTCACGCTGCTGATTTTGCCGCGAGAATGGTAATTCAAAACACTCTATTTTTCGGGCGCAAAAAACTCAGCGCTTTGACGATACCTTGGTGTACTTACACAAACCCGGAAATTGCGCGCGTGGGAATTGGGGAACACGAGGCTAAGGAAAAAGGCATTGATCTAGATACATTTTTAATTCCTTTCAGTCAAGTCGATCGGGCAATTATTGACGGCGAAGAGGAAGGATTTGTGAAAATCCACGTCAAGAAAGGCAGCGATAAAATATTAGGTGCAACTATTGTAGCGCCGCACGCTGGGGATATGATTAGCGAGATTACTTTGGCAATGGTTAACAATATTGGTTTGGGAAAGATTGCTAGCACAATTCACCCGTATCCCACACAAGCTGATGCAATCCGGAAAGCGGGAGATGCTTACAATCGCACTCGTTTGACTCCGTTTGTGAAAAATTTGTTTAATCGCTGGCTGGCTTGGACGCGATAAGTAAATAATTGTGGAATAGGCATCTTGCTTGTTCATTATCGGCTTTTATGGGCGGCGTCTAAGCCCACCACAAACTAAATTTCACTCTCTGTGGAACAGGCATCTTGCCTGTTCATAAAAAAGCTGCAAAATTAGGTGTGTTTTTATCCTTCTGTTTCTGTTTCCAATCCAACACCTTCATACAAAAGTGCGATCGGCAAATCAAACTCAATGCTTGATAAAGTGATAATCTCCCCAGCAGTGTAAGAATAGTACAGCCACATTCTGCCCTCGCCCCGACAGTAACGCTCAACAAAAATCTTTTGTGAATCAATCAAGATATACTCTTGCAAAGTCGGAATTTTTAGGTAACAAGTGAATTTTTCATCCCGATCTTTAGCACTTGTACTGGGAGAAAGAACTTCCACAATGATTTTAGGATTCTGAATGAAATTGCGTGAATTAATGTCTTCTGGATCGCAACTGACTATCACATCCGGGTAGTAGTAACGGCTTTGAAAGTTAACTTGCAATTTAACATCTGACACGTTCATTCGACAGCCTCTGGAACGCAGATGCGGGTACAAGTTCCTGTAAAAGTTAAGTGCCAGATCGTTATGAGGAATTGTACTGCCTGTCATGGCAAAAACTTCGCCGTTGACATATTCGTGGCGAATCTCTTGTTGAGCTTCCCATTCTAGGTATTCCTCAACCGTCATTTTTTGGGGTGCTTGGGGAATGGCTATCATAACAAAATTTTTTGTAATGTTACTTTGATTATAGCATTAGGCATGGGACAATTGTCAGAAAAACCATAGGTCAAAAATCCCCTTCATCTACTTGGAATACCGTCAATCCCAAGCCTCTCCACATATCAACAACTTGCTGGCGATCGTCCAACACAAACTTAACATTATATTTCCCTGCAATATGCTGCCGATACAACTCTTCTTTCATAATCGCATCCTTCCTCATATCTCCGGTTTTCCGCAGATAAAGGGCAGCATAATTAACCTCATACTGCTGCAACCATTTTTCAGTTTGAGGCTGACAGTCATCTGTTCGGCCCGACACTACAATAATATGGGCGCTGGTTTGCCACTTGCGAACGGTATCTAAGACGGGCTGATTCGGTAAATCGCGATCGCACGTTGAAGCATCAAAAGGATTTCTACCGTTGAGAAGTGCCAGCGTACCGTCCATATCAACAATAATTGCATCCGGCAAATCCGGGTTATATTCCGGCGGCCCAACCGGAACCCGCACATACTTATTGTACATCTTCATGATCACATCTTTGCCCACCGAATTAAGCCTTTTCAAATCCCGTTTAATACATTCTTCAACCGGAACTTGCAGGAAAGAATCATTAACTTCGACAACAGCTTTACCTTTAACCAACTCCTTGATATGCTCGATGTGATGACCAAAATTAGTATCATCAACAATGACGTGTTTGCCACTTTCCAAAGCCATCAAAATAATCGTATCTCTCAATTTCACAATAAACTTTTCATTTGCCGGCGACCAATGAGAAGCGTGAGCCATTTCTCTGAGCAAATCTTTATTGCTACGCACCCACTTGGCAGGTTCAGACAGCAGCAATTCCCTAGCAAATTGAGATTTTCCCGAAGCAGGTAAACCGACAAGTACAATAACTCTTTTCATGGCAATTGGTAAGTGGTAATTGGTAATTGGTAATTGGGCAGTGGGCATTGGGCATTGGGCATTGGGCATTGGGCATTGTTTAAATACTTACCTCTTCCTGACATCCGTTACATCCGTTACATAATCCGTTGCCGAACTTCCCTTTTCCCTCTTCCTTAAACATCTGCCTCACGCTCGATAATTAATCCGTCTATCCGTGTCAAAATCCGTGTCGTGCCTTCTTCTACAAACCTAGATGGATGTAATCTAAACCCAATAGATCCTCTATTTTATGAATAGTAACATCGCGGAGAGCTTCTTTCACTCCCGCAACTCTTCTGGCCCGCAAAGAAAACAAAATCCCGGAATACGGCAAATGTTTCACAGCTAAGGCAAAATCTTTCTGAACTTCGATATGTTCATGCTGTCGGTAAGCTTCCTCGATTTCTTCAACCAAAGATTGATATTTGTCCTTAACTTGTTGATACAACCCACTCCACTCAGGAAAATAAGCTAAAAACTCTTCTCCTTCATTAGTTAAAACAATTTCTATCAGGCGGCGGGTCGAAAACCCTTCGCGGAGATGGGAAATCGCGACATATTGCGGAGACTTAACTTTAACTCTGTTGAAGTTAGCGTCGCAGATAATATACCCTTCCGAATCCATCGGATCTAAATGTTGAGCCGCTTCAATAACTTCTTTCCAGCTAGTTAAAGGATAGGATGCTACCAATTCCCAGCCGTATTTATTTGCCCAAAGACTCGGGTCTGTTTCTAGCAGCGTTTGAGTGTTGCGAACCCCGTGCAGCACGATTTGATTGTTTTGTTGCTGGACAACTATTCTATTGTAAGGCGTCATCAACTCAAAGATAAAACACTGGTCGGTTTCTTGTGGCAATTGATATCCCAATTCTTGCCAGACTTTCCAAAAAAGTTCGGCAAAGCTGAACCCAAAACCATTAACTTCGCCGGCGGCGTCGGGAGTGCCGCTAGATTGCACTCTCCATTCTCCCTTGTAAAAATACAGTACAGTCAGAGAACCGTCTAGTTTTTCGTAAACTTTGGCATTTGTCCAATCAATTGCAGTGGCGTGAATTTCTCCGTAATTAAAAAATTTGTCGTAGGGATAAGAAACTATCTGCCAATTTTGAGATGAATCTAAAATAATGCCTCGGCACTGCTGGACTATTTTTTCGCCCAGGGGAGATTCTATCTGCGAGTATTTCAGACAGACTAAATCGGGATATTGGCGGTGGCGGGTAACTTTGATATGATAAGTTTCGGACAAAGTTTCCAATCCGTACTGGCGCAAATACTCTTGCAGTTCCACGATCGACTCCTAAATTGCTCGCCTTCTCTATATTATAGATGACTTCATATTCTGGCAACCTTGTCAAGATAGTCAAAAAACATTTTTCCCGGAAAAGCGAGTGTTAATTTGGTATTTTGAATTAGGGTTGTAGATAGGTGAATGCGGTTTGCCGCCCAACTAAACTCTTGGAATATTAAGGAAAAAGACCGTGAAGAAGAAATTATTACTTTTGGCTACTTCTGCTGGTGTATTGACTGCTTTAGTACCTCTCTCGGTTGTTTTTGGCTCTTCGCAATTGTCGCAGCGACAATCGGGAACAACACAAATTGCTCAAGGAGGCACTGCGGTTCCGGTAAATCAAATTTTGCAAAAGTTAAAAGGCAAAACGCAAGTGCCTATTTTTATTTCCAGCAGGATTCCGCTTTCGGGAAAAATGTACTATCCAACTACAGCACAAGCAAACAGCTATGCTATTTCAATCGATCATAAACCAGATTGCGGCGGTACGACAGTTTGCTCTTTTGGGTCAATTCTAGGTCAAAAAGGCGGGGAGTTTACTACAAAACTAGAAGGGGTAACTAAGACGTTAAAAAATGTCAAACTTGCGGGCGGAGTGAAAGGAGTTTATCATAACGGTTGCGGGGCTTACTGCACAGCAACTCTTCAATGGAAAACTCAGGGTTTTATGTATACCGTCGCCATTAAGAACGGACGAGAATCTGATTTAATTTTAATAGGAAATTCTGCTATTCAAGGTGGGAAGCGTTAAGTTTGGCAGTCGGAGAGGCACAACTTCTATATGTAGGGTGCGTAAGGGCGCACCTTACGTTTATTGTATGATATATCTTAACTCGCACTCGCCCCTTACAAGATGCTATATTTTTTTGCGCTTACCTACTTAGGGAGAAATGAGGATGAGGGGAAAATGGCTATTGGCGGCGATTTTTACTGGTGTGGTGACTGCTTTTACGATTCCCTACCCTTCGGGAACCCCTGCGGGGAACGGGATAGCTTCGCTTCACGCACCTTTGACACCAAACTCAGCGTTAGCAAGGACTCAAGTCCCGATTACAGAAATCCGCTGGTTTAATTATTCCCCTGAAGATAGCTGGCAACCGATACAATTTATTGTACCCGATCGCAACACTGCAACATCTGCCGGCAGCCGCAAGTTGCGGTTGTACGATGTTCATATTGCCAAGATGTTTGAGATTTCGCGTTTTTTGTGCGATCGCGATCGTGCTTCTGAGGGTTACAATTGGTCTTATCAAGCAGAAAATGGCAGTATTGAGATGGGACGCTTCAAAATTACCTGCAATCTCGCCCGTTCCATAGCCACAGCTTACGGCTTAGGAAAACCCGAAATTACAGTGATTCGCCGCAACTTCAACCTGAACAACGGTCGCCCTTCTTTTGCACTAGAAAAATACTCGATTCCCACTCTCAACATTGCTAAAAATAGAGTTGTGCAGTGGAGAGAGTTTGTGCAAAAGTTTCCCTCAATCCCCGATTATTCAGGCGCAAAACAGGCTAACAGTCGTTTTCCTGCGAGTAACATCTTCAGACAAATCAAAGGCAAAACGCGAGTGCCTGTTTTTCTTCCGAGTAGACTTCCTTTATCAGACATTCAGCAACTTGATTTTGATGTGCAAGCCGGTGCCAACGGTTACATTGTGGGAATGTATTTAGGCAAAGGATGCCGCGCCGGAGCCTGTTATTTCGGCACAATCGAAGCTAAAAGAAATGAACCGTTTTCGCCTCCTTCCCGATTGCCGCAGGATACTTACAGAAGCGTTGAATTGGCGGGCGGATTCAGGGGGATTTATTTCAATAATTGCGGTGCTTACTGCACTGCTTTTGTTGAGTGGCAAAGGCTGGGGGTGCTGTACCGAGTCACAAGGAAAAACGCACGGCAGCAAGAAGTTGTCCAGATAGCAAATTCTGCACTTCAAGCAGGCCAACGTTAAATTTGGGTGATAAATGGAAAAGGTACGGGCGAGCCAAGCTATCCCGAACGCGCGTGCGTTCCCGCAGGGTAGGGAATCGACCTTTTTCACTCCTCATAAACTTTATTCTGGACAAACTGAATGGTCGCGGTCAAACCAAATGATGTAGTAAACAGACTGAACGCGAAACCCAAATATCCGTTTTTTCTCATCAATTCGCATTTCGGATAACCTCTCATCTTCAGGAATATTGTCAGGCAAAGTCGGATGAAGGTTAATCAACTTATAACCAGTTCCCACTGATTCACCTCGTTTTTTTGATCCGTGACCTTTGATTTGGCCCCAAGTATATTTATCAATTTTCTTTAGTCCTTCAATTAGGTCATTGATTTCTGATGATGTCCAGTCAGACAAAAGCCAACGATTTTTATCTGCATAGGTAAATCTGAAGCTAGGATGCTCATCATCTGTACTGCTTGGTCGATTTAACTGAGTTGCTTGCTCTGGAATTCTACTTTGTTGCTTTTTTTGAGATGGCTTTGGTATTTGACTTTTTTTCCCCACTTACGCCTCCACCAAAGGTGCATAGCAGGATTTCATATCCTCGCGGGAGATGATTTTAGTTGAGGTTTCGGCAGGTTCTAATCCCTTGCGGGCGTTGAGCCAAGGTGTCTCTGATTGCGTCAATTCTGCAAGATGTTTAGCACTTAATTCTCCATAAGCATTCCAAACTTCTTCGAGAACCTCGATCTCATCTTCATCAAATTCTTCTTCAAAATTATCTGGAGCTGGAATATCGCTATATTTGTAAGCTTTGTACTCATCCCAAACATCGCGGACAATGGGGCCGGAAACCCAAGCTTCAATATCTTGCTCAAATAGCGGCTGGCTTCTAAAGACTAAACTCCAAGCTTGTGCATAATACACGAGCTTTTGCAGTTTCAGAGGAGAAATGGTATCGCCTGCTTCTCGATCGACACGACATAAAAAGTAACGAGCTACGTCAAGAGCACTTTTCATAGTTTTAGGATTTTAGTAATTTGACAAATTCACTTTTGATGCTAAGCTATTTGGTGGCTTTAGAAGTACGATCGCAATTACGATCGCCCTTTTCCCCTCGCAACTACATTTCTCTCCCCAAATCCCGCAACCTTTGAGCTAATTCTTTCTCGCTGCTGCTGAGCTAACTCGTCATGCCAACCAGGTTCATCCGGATCGACCCTAGGTAAATCGTACATCTTGCACCATTCTCAAGAACAGGCAAGATGCCTGTTCCACAAAGAGTAGATTTTCTTGTGGAACGGGCATCTTGCCAGTTCCTAAAAGGCTTATTGACAATGGTGCAACCTCTCAGTGAATAGTACATCATCGGCAGCCTTTGCTTCGGAATGTCGATCGCCCCCATGCCAGCGACGCCCAATGCTGGATGGGAAACATCATCAACGCTCACTGCTACTGGCGGTCATACCATTTTAGATTTTAGATTTTAGATTTTAGATTTTAGATTGGCAAGGGCTTATTATGTAAAGGTTTGGAGCTTGCCTACCGTTGCATCCTTTTTTCAAACAGGCGGTCAAAATCTGGTATTTCTATTTGATCGCCCGAATTATCCCAACCAGCAATTAAAGTCCCCACCTGCGGTACGCTAGATCAGGTGAATATATTGGCTGATTTCAAGCTATCCTCCGATCGATCTTATGTCCCCAACCACATCTGCCCCTTCCCGAACCGTTCGCATCGGTTCCCGCAAAAGCCAACTCGCTCTCGTGCAAACCCACTGGGTGCAAGAACAGCTACAGAAACACTTCCCGCAACACACTTTTGAAGTCCACACCATGTCCACCCAAGGGGACATAATTCTTGATGTCGCCCTCGCTAAAATTGGCGATAAAGGACTTTTCACCAAAGAATTAGAAACGGGGATGATTAACAATGAAACGGACTTTGCCGTTCATTCCCTCAAAGATTTGCCTACCAATTTGCCCGAAGGTTTAATTTTAGGATGCGTCACCGAACGGGAAAATCCCGCTGACGCCCTGGTAGTTCACTCCAAGCACAAAGACAAGCAACTCGACACCCTCCCAGAAGGTTCAGTAATCGGCACTTCTTCCCTGCGGCGGCTAGCTCAACTGCGACACCATTTCCCTCATTTTGAATTTAAAGATATTCGCGGCAATCTCAATACTAGACTCGCTAAATTAGATGAGGGAGGTTACGACGCGATTATTTTAGCAGTTGCCGGCCTCGAAAGATTGGGAATGGGCGATCGCATCCACCAAATTATCCCTGCTGAAATCTCCCTTCACGCCGTCGGACAAGGTGCTTTGGGCATCGAATGCCGCGCCGGAGACACCGAAATCATGGCAGTGATTAAAGCTCTTGAACACTCGGAAACCGCCCAAAGATGTTATGCTGAACGCGCATTTCTGCGGGAATTAGAAGGCGGCTGTCAAGTGCCGATCGGCGTCAATACCAAAATAGAAAACGGTCAATTAACCTTAACCGGAATGGTATCGAGTCTCGACGGCCAGCGATTCGTCAAAGATACTGTTTCCGGCGCCGCCGAGACTGCTGAAATGCTGGGAATTGACCTCGCTCACCGACTGCGCCAACAGGGTGCTAGTGCAATTTTGGAGGAAATATTTGTCGAAGTTCAACGTGGTTCATAAAACCGATTCGCATCTGTTTGTAAATGCTTTGAGACGCAATATATCGCCTTTTGTAAAATAAAAATAACAGGCGGTTTGCTTTGGCTTTCACAGGTAGAGTAGCAGTCTGATTGTAGATTTTTGATGGGATTTTAGGTAGGACTTGTGCGATAGATTTCAAAAATATCTGACTAATTTAGGACGATCCGCACGGGTGTTAAGCAACCCGGTTTCTGATGTAAGTCTCGCTGTATAGCCCAAGATTTATGGTAAAAACCGGTTTTTTTTTCGTAAGTCCTATAATTCTTAACATCCCCATCCACAATCTACAATCAAACATCCAAAATTAATCAGCAATTTATTTCAGGTAAAGGCCCAATATGAGCGCTAGAGAAATTCAATTAAAGCTGGAATTGAAAAAGGTTCAGCAACTATATAGAAAAATGCAAGCAGACCAACAAGCTTTGCAGAAGCAATTGAAAGAGTTCAAAACTCAAGCAGGAAATTTTTCTGATGTAGTCGAGCAAGTCTTGCCGTCCTTAGTTTCAATTTACGTCATGGATTGGGATACAGAAGAAGAGATTTCTTCAGGAAGTGGGTTCTTTGTATCGCCGGACATAATTGTTACGAACTATCACGTCGTAGAAGATATTGCCGATCAAGATTACTTCTATGAAGAAGATGAAATCGAACAGGTTTTAGTCGAAACTCACGACGGAAAATTGAGATTGGCCGAGGTGGTGTTTACTGGTAATGCTGAAGAAGATTTAGCATTACTCTTAATTAGCGATTTTACCTTCGACCCGAATACAGGGGAACAAGTGGACTCTCCCCAAGAATATCCTCCCCTAGAGTTGTCTTTTGATGTGAAAGTGGGAGATAGAGTAATTGCCGTCGGCAATCCTTTGGGGCAGTTTGCTTCAACTGTAACTCAAGGTATTGTGAGTGCAATTCGCGAACCAGAGGAATATGAGGAAGGCGACGATGAAGATGATGTTGCTGAGGTGAAGGTGTTGCAAACTGATGCGGCGATTAATCCGGGAAATTCTGGCGGCCCGTTGATTAATATGGCTGGTCAAGTGGTTGGTGTGAATACCTGGGGATTGGAAGATGCCGACAGTATTAATTTGGCGATCGCCTCTGAAGCTTTGGATGATTTTCTAGCGGGATTTGAGGAGACATTTGAGGAGAATTCTCAGAATTAGTCGGGAGTTATCCGTAATATGTGATTCGGGCGATCGCCCTTGTTCTCAGAGGGGATGGAAAAGGCGATCGCTATTTTTTTAATTACATACTGAATTACATATTGAGGGCTTTGCGTTCAGTTTTACTAATGCGTAAAAAATCTCAAACAGCATACCATTTTTGATGTTTACCGTCATTCAGAAAGTGACATATAAATTTGATTAGAACCTGAAAATTGTCGCGGGAGGGGAGTCGGGGCGAGGACTATTTTTTTCACTGCACAGCGACGCGGATGGAAAAAGGGCGATCGCATTCTTGAGTAAACTGCGATCGCTACAGCAACTCAGATTTATACTTGTTTTTGGCAGGCGCGTTAATATTGTGCCACTCGCCATTTAAACTTAATCTAGACTAACAATCTCAAGGAACACAAAAAAATAATGCGTATTTTATTTGTATCCGCCGAAGCATCACCCCTCGCCAAAGTCGGCGGTATGGGCGATGTCGTCGGCGCTTTGCCGAAATTTCTGCGGCGCATGGGCCACGATGTCCGCATCTTCATGCCCTACTACGGTTTCGTCCCCGACAAAATGGACGTTCCCAAAAAACCTGTTTGGGATGGGTCTGCCATGTTCCAAAGCTTCTCGGTGTTTGAAACTGTTTTGCCGGGAACCGATGTACCTTTATACTTATTACAACATCCATCTTTCTTGCCGCGCCGCGTTTACGGCGGTGTAGATGAAGATTGGAGGTTCACTTTCTTTGCCAATGCTGCGGCTGAATTTGCCTGGAATCATTGGAAGCCTCAAATTATTCACTGTCACGACTGGCATACGGGGATGATACCTGTTTGGATGAGCCAAGACCCCGATATCAGCACGGTTTTTACTATTCACAATTTAGCTTATCAAGGGCCGTGGCGCTGGCGTTTGGAGCAGATGACTTGGTGTCCTTGGTATATGCAAGGTCACAATACAATGGCTGCCGCAGTACAGTTTGCCGATCGAGTAAATACAGTTTCACCGACTTACGCCGAGCAAATCAAAACCCCAGCTTATGGGGAAACTTTGGAAGGTTTGCTGTCTTACCTCGGCGGTAAAGTATCGGGCATTTTGAATGGAATTGATACAGAATCTTACAACCCAGCAACTGACAAGTACCTCCATCAACAATTTAGTGTTGATACTATTGAAAAGCGCCCCGCTAATAAAATTGCGCTGCAAGAAGAAGTCGGTTTGGAAGTAAATAAAAATGCCTTTTTGATCGGCATGGTGACGCGGCTGGTAGAACAGAAAGGATTGGATTTGATAATTCAAATGCTCGATCTGTTCATGGCCTATACCGACGCTCAATTTATTGTACTCGGAACGGGCGATCGCTACTACGAAACCCAACTCTGGCAAATGACAGCCCGCTATCCCGGTCGGATGTCCACCCAACTACTTTACAACGAGGCCCTCTCCCGGCGCGTTTACGCAGGCTGCGACAGCTTCCTGATGCCCAGCCGTTTCGAGCCCTGCGGCATCAGTCAAATGCTCGCCCTCCGCTACGGGTGCGTGCCAATGGTTCGTCGCACCGGCGGTTTAGTCGATACCGTTTCCCACAACAACCCGATCGACAATACCGGTACCGGTTACTGTTTCGATCGCTACGAACCCCTGGACTTGTTCACCTGCATGATCAGAACTTGGGAAGGTTTCCGCTACAAAGATAAGTGGAGAGAACTGCAACAGCGCGGCATGAGAGAAGATTTTAGCTGGGATATTTCGGCCCGGAAATACGTCAACTTGTACAGCGATATTTTGGGACTGCCACCCGAAGGAATCGCACCGGAACAAGAGCCAGAATTGATCGTTGGTAAGGGTTAATCTTAGTAAGGTGCGTCAGTCGGTGTTTGATTCGACTGAATCGAAGGGCGATCGGCTGACGCACCCTACAGCTTAGTCCGCAGTCAGTCAATCGATTTTAGATTTTAGATTTTAGATTTTAGATTGAAGCATTGACCCCACGGAT
This sequence comes from Microcoleus sp. w2-18bC1, assembly GCF_036700365.1. Taxonomy (NCBI): domain Bacteria; kingdom Bacillati; phylum Cyanobacteriota; class Cyanophyceae; order Oscillatoriales; family Microcoleaceae; genus Microcoleus; species Microcoleus sp. w2-18bC1. The sequence goes on along the minus strand of NZ_JAUBOS010000015.1, from coordinate 22,915 downwards.
AAATTCGGGGGCTTGTATCCTGGATGCTTTCAGTCGGTTTTTGATTCAATTTAGTTGATCGACTGACTACTGACTAATGACTACTGACTAATGACCAATTAATCAAATAAATCGAGAGGTAAATGACCATAAGTGCCAGTAACTCCATCTTCTGAGGCAGATTGACACGAAATCAAAACGCCCCGGTAAGTTCCGGGATAGCCGTCAACATAATACGACCCCTTCAAAGTATTGAACTTAATATAAACGGAACCCGCAAAGGTCGAGACAGCATTGGGCTCTAAAACAGCTTGATATCCCAAAGCTTTTAAATAAGCTTCTAAAGCTAAAAACCCCTCATCCATCGAAGAAGCGCACACTCCCAACATTTGATAATCCGACAAACTTGCTACCAGCAAAATCGCTTGACGGAGTGCCTTTTTTTCCAACGGCGATGCTACAGATTGCATATCCAGACAAGTGAAATCTTTGAGGATTTGCTGTGCTTCTTCAACAGTTAGGGTAGTCGGGTTTTGAGTAGACATGAATTGCTCTGATATTTCCCAAAATTAGGATCGACACTGGGGTACTCGTCAACGAATTTCTGCCATTGCGACCCTCGATCGACGGCGGTAACACTTGCACAAGTTCTGATTATAGCCCATTGTGTGCTCTGGCAATCAATTCGGGCGATCGTCTTCGAGGACTTCGCCAATGCCCGTATCGCACAAAAAAGTTAGTAGTTTTTACCGATGTTTTCAAATTTAGATCAATCCGCGTTTTTTCAGCTTTGCTAGTGCATCTTCTGCCGCATTTTTCTCAGCATCTTTTTTGCTTTTGCCTTTACCTTCTCCATAGAGTTTCTCTGCAACATAAACTTTAGCGAGAAATTCCGGCTTGTGGGGTGTGCCTCCTGCTTGGATAGTCACGTATTTGGGGGGAGTCGTGTCACCATTGGCCTGTACCCATTCTTGGAAGCGATTTTTCGAGTCTACAGTCGATCGAGTTTCCACTACATTTTCGGGAACAGAATCAAACATTTGTTGGACAAAGCTGCGAACTTTGTCCATGTCTTGCGTGTCGAGATAGTAAGCGCCAATAAATGCTTCAAAAGTGCTACTGAGCAAATTTGGATTAGTAATCCCACCTTCTCGATAAGCTCCTTTTCCGAGCCGCATTTTTAAGTCTAAACCTATTTCAGTAGCAAATCTGGCTAATTGTTTTTCATCTACTAATGCAGAACGCCGGCGAGTCAGTTGGTCTTCTCCCATTTCTGGATGACGCTGATAGAGATATTCGCCGCTGAGAAAAGTCAGCAAAGCATCGCCGAGAAATTCTAAGCGTTCGTTGTCTTCTTCGCGGAATGTGGGGTTTTCGTTGACGTAGGAACGATGGGTTAGTGCTTGGCGCAGCAGTTTTTCATTGTTGAATTCGGGAATGGTCATTTGTATTTCTTTTGTTGGGTTAGTTAATTGCATGGGAGTTTTGTAAGGGTTATTGTTTGTGGACTTTGGTGTTATTATGTGGACATGAAAGAGCCGCAAATAGCGGTAGGTTGGGAGAATCTAGTTTATCAAATAAACTAGATTTTTGCTATCTGCGGCGAGGTAAATTTCAGGGACATTTAGGCTGCTAGTTTGTAGCTTTCAAGCAACTTCGGTAATTCATCCAGAAAGTAGAATTCATTGGCGAGCCTTTCCAGATTCTTATTTTCACTATCTCGTCGAGCCACGATTATCACCTTTTTACCCTTGTCTTGCAGCTTAGGAATCAAGATTTCGTTATAGCCGTCTCCAGACCCAATGATAAATGTATGTGAATATGGACTAATTGCTGCTTCACCAGAACAGTCGAACAACAAACTAAAGTCAGCAGCATTTCTGATTGTCTGATATACATTAACACATTCCCAGCCAAGATTAACTAAGGTTCTTTTTTTTTCTTGATAAACCTTGTGGTCTTTTTCCCAATAGTCGTAAGCTTTTCTGTTGACTACATATCCCAATGAATTTCCCAAAAGTAAGAAGTTGTTTGCTAGCTTTTTATCTGGGATGTTCTGATGATCCCAATAAATGGAAACTAAAGGCTGAGACTGGCTTTTTTGTTGGCCTGTGGTTCGATGATTGTCTGTCATTGAATCGTTCCTAAAAAAGGGTGAGCAGACAGCATCAATAAATTACCCATCTAGCACGAAGTATTGTTTTTGGGTTCGCTCAAAAATGAGCTCGCCCATTTAACAAATGGCTCTAGTAAGAAACTATGAATTTAGTTTGTAGTTGTTTGGTTAGCGTCTCAGCGATACGATGTGTAAACTTCGGCTAGGGGTTCTAAAAACCCGTTGATATACACATTTAAACAAATGTTGTGCCAGCCGAAATAAACCCATCATCCTCGCTGAGACGACTTAACCAACACTCCTTGCTTTTGAATGAGGGTGTTTATCTCAGCTATACTACTTTGATGCTTGCACATTAATTCTAAAATGTCAATGGGTAATCTGATTTATTTTTTGAGCTTGATTTTATGAACGGGACTTATGCGATCCGACAAAAGAAACCGGGTTTTTTATCGAATCTGCGGGATGCAGCGAAGTATTTTCGCAAAAAAACCCGGTTTCTGGCTACTTGTGGGTAAGTCTCAATTCTCAGCTATAGTCTATTAGGGGAAATTTTACACCAAATGGGATGATACCATAATCCTAAAACAGTGTAATTTTTACCCTATGTTGCGAACTTGCAGAACGTCGCGACGCGACAAATGGTTTAGCTGGCTGAGTGAGTCAATGGAAGCTTGGGATTTTTGCCGTCGGTGGTTCCACGCCACACAAGAAGAAGAAAAAGCCAGAGGCTACAAAGCGCGTTGCAACCTGCTTCTGGTAAAGGTTTTAGGCGTTAATATTGATGCCGTCAAGCGGTGGGGGCCGAGTTTTGAAAAAATGCCAGACCACCACAAGCGTACCTTGTCATACGCTGACACGCTGCGAGAGATGATAGAGGTTGCTGGCAAAAATGAAGATTTTTTGGAGGAGGTACTAGAACGAATCAAAAACAAATCTAAGAAAATAGGGGAATATTTACACTGAATTGGTGGCGTCAAGCGGGCTGGGTGTTGTATTTTTTGGATGTAGCACTCAACTAGCAAAAGCCTTTAATCACTGTGACACAGAGTTTTTTATCCAATTCCAGCAGCGACGCCATTCAACTTCCCGCGTCCCAGCTAACTCCCGACACAGCAAATCCTGAGAAAGAACCCCTCAAACATCTGCTGATAGGTTCTCCCCAAGCTGTCAGGAGTACAATTTACCTACTCCACGCGCGCGGGTACGCTGAGGTTGGTGTCTGGAGTCCCCTGCTACCAACTGCTAAAAGTGGTGAGGTGATGAGTATTTTTGTGAAATACCTTCGCATCTAATAGATTCAGATTGCATGGTGCCCCGGAATTATGCTGTGTGCGAAACAATTAGGGTTTGCTCTTCCGGGGCAACCCAGGCGGAGTGTCACTAGATTTTTGCTATTTTATGTTAACTAAAAATTATTTTTCTGACATCCTTCGACCCACGCGCCCTGACCTCAGAAACCCGGTTTCTTCTTGTATTTTTCGTGGCTCGTCGCAAAATCTCGTAGAAACCGGGTTTCTCGCCTCCGATGCGATCGCCCGCGAGCCCATCTCCCTGCGGGATCATCCCGCTGATCTCCGGCATTTGAACAGTAAATGTAAAAATATGTTGCAAACTTTGTACTGCTGTGTTAAGTTTAGTTACATAAGGTTGAAATTAAACGAGGTTTCTGGTCATGGAAAACAAAAACGCAAAAGTTGGCTTCACTGAGTTTGCTGAAACCTGGAACGGCCGTTTGGCAATGTTGGGCTTCGTTATCGGCTTAGCTACCGAATTCCTCACCGGTCAAGGCATTCTCTCTCAAATCGGTTTGATGTAATCAGCTTAACTGCATACTAATAGCTGAAATTCAGGCGATCGACCCCATCACAAGTGCAAAAGCCCCCCGCTAATAAGTCCCCTTCACTTCACACGGAGGGGGCTTTTGCATTTTTAATCAAAAAATCCAACAAATGGCACAATCAAAAATCTTTTCCGTCTCAATATTTATCGCGAGACTAACTCCAGCAAACTAAGCAATTCCTACGGAATCCAAAATCCTCAATTTAGGAGTCAAAGCCGGATGTTTCACCAAACCGTCGCGTTTGTTAGTCCGCCCCCCCTTAAGTAAAATCATCTCCGACAGATCCGGCATTTCCTGCCAGCAGTGCGAGCAGAACCAATAAACGCGATTGTGGCGAGCGTGGCGGAGCAATTTAGAGGAGCAACAAGGGCAACTATTCATGATATTTTAAACCTTTTTTGAAGATATGGAGCGATAACCAAATCATTAGAGAGATTCACAAATGCCTGCACATCTCAATTCCAGGCACAAAAATAAAAAATCTCTTTCACTCACAGCTTTGAGCGTCGCGCAAGTAGCACTTTTGGAGGCCCAACAGTAACACCACAATCAAAAGCTGAACGCTCCAAGGAGCCCAAGAGAAACCCCAAATAAAACAACCCAACCCGGCCCAAGCCACAAGAACAAAAATATCTTGAGAGGTTTGCCAGTAAACCCAGACTGCTGCCAGAGAAACTATTAGTAGCAAAATGTAAGCTGAGGGCATAGTCGTCTTCTCCCAATGTGTCTGCCAACAGTCAGGAGCGATCCCTGACGTTCTGCTTAAACATAAAACTAAAACCTGAAGAACTTATGAAGACGAGTGAGTTGTTACAAAAAGTAAAATAATCCTGCTAGCTTATATTTTCCCGATACATCAGTAGGAATACTGTTCTCATGGCTGAGGCCGAATTCGGTTAAATGAACGCACTAGAAATAGGGACTTAGGCATCATCTATCTGTGTCAATTTCACCTCAAATATCGGCAGGGTTGAAACGCCTAAACGCCTTCGGGACTGCGGTTTTTAGTCTGAAGCTGACAGGACGATAGGCACGGCGCCTAAGTCGCTACATATATCCTGTCCGATCAACCGGATTTTCTCTAAGGAACCCTAGCAAAGAAACCAAGTTTTTTTAACTCTCTTTGCCTGCAAAACTACTGCTTGAAAAGCTGCACAATTCAATGCGGGCGATCGATCTATTCTTGCTCCCAGCCCAAAGCTTCAGCGACCTGAGCCGCCAAAAACATCGGTTCAAAAGGCTTAGCAATCACACTCACCACCCCCAAATCCGCGAACATCCGCCTGTCGCCAGCCAGAGCCTTAGCTGTCAATAAAATTACCGGAATGTGCTGCGTAGCCTTATTAGCTTGTAACTGTATAAAAGTAGTAGGCCCGTCTTGGTCGGGCATCATCACGTCCAATAGAATAGCATCAGGCTGTTCGGCAAGAGCCTTAGCAACACCCTCGCGGCCCGAACTCGCTGTCAGGACTTCCCAGCCCCCCACCAGTTCAAGACTGACTTGAGCTACTTCCCGAATATCTTCCGCATCGTCAATAACCAAGATGCGCTTGGCAGTCAAAATTAACATTTTTTTATGAATGAGAACTGATCATAGATTAGATGCGAAATGCGAATATTTTGTAAAGCAAATTATCTTACCCGATCGGACTTTACAGTAAATTTTCAAAACTGTATAGCAGATGTTGAAGGAAGAAGGAACAAGGAAGACCGAAGTTGCAATCGAGCTGCAGGATTTCAACTAAGAACATCCTAACCGTCTGGCGCGGTTGCTGTAAAATATCCCACCCAAAAACAGCCACTTTTCGACCTCAAATTGTGCTTTTTGCCCCCAGTCCCCAAACTGCCGAAAAGGCTGAGATTGTTTGTCGATGACTCGATCGAACAATCTGCACCAAATCAGTAACTTTGGGTACACCTAGGTAGAAATTAACTTTCAGTTGCAAGCCCCTCCCTCAGAAGTGGCAGACTTAAGAAAAAAGTGCTGCCCTCCCCCACAACGCTCTCCACCCACATCCGCCCCCCGTGCTGCTGCACAATACTGCGACAAATAGCCAGCCCCAAACCAGTACCTCCCTTCTGGCGAGAATCAGAAGCATCAACCTGTTGAAAGCGTTCAAAAACCATCTCCAGTTTGTCTGGCGGAATACCCCGCCCTTGGTCTTTCACAGCAATCACGATGTACCACGAGCTCGGAACTGGCAAATGCGGAGGCGCGGCGGCAGGCTCAGGAGATAACAAAGACGGAGACGACACCGACTTGTGCGCTGCTTTTTCTGCCAAATCGGGATTGTGGGTCAACTCCCCGCTCAGCCAAACCGTAGCGCCGGAGGGGGAAAATTTTATAGCATTACTGAGTAAATTTGTCAAGGCTTGAATTAGCCGATCGGGAACAGCTTGCAATTGCGCCCCCACAGGCTTCACCGACAGAGTAACTCCCGCCTGCTGAGCCATTCCCTGCATCTCGTCAGCCGCCTGCAACATCAGGTCAGCCACATTGCAAGTTTGTTTGATGGCAGTGCTGTAACTCGACTCCATCCGCTCTAAATCTAGGATGTCATTGACCAAGCGCACCAAACGGTCAGTGTTAGTGACAGCAATCTCCAGCATCCGCTTAGCTTTCTGGGGGTAAGCGTCAAGCAGGCCGCTGTTGAGGAGGCCCAGGGCACCGTGAATCGAGGTCATGGGCGTCCGCAGTTCGTGGCTGACAACAGAGATGAATTCATCTTTCATGCGCTCGACGGCAAGCCGCTCCGTGATATCTTTAAAAGTCACCACAGCTCCAATAATTTCGCCTTCTTCTCGCATCGGAGCGACAACGTACTCAACCGGAAAACTGCTGCCGTCTCGCCGCCAAAAAACCTCATCCGTGACGCGGCGCGCCTCTCCGTCTTCCAATGTGGCTAAAATTTGAGAACTTACCCTTTGAGAACTTACCCTCGGCGGCAGCCGTTTGTCCGCCTGCGGTGCGGCGCAGTGTGGGACAAGTTCAGAGCCTGAATAGATGTCTGTTGCAGGTGAGAGTTGCTCGATCGCCCTTGAGCATTCTTGCTGTGAACGGTGTAAACTTTCATAGAGTGGTCGATCGATCAATTGCTTCGATTCGCACCCAGCCATTCTCACCGCTGCAGGATTGACAAAAGTTACTTTTCCCTGTTTGTTCAACCCGCAAATTCCTTCTCCTGCGGAGAACAAAATCATTTCTGTTTGGTGGCGGAGTTGTTCAAAGGCTTTTTCGACTCGCTTGCTGTCGCTGATGTCGCGAGCGATTGTCGAAACCCCCGTTACCGCTCCAGTCGCGTCTTTAATCGGAGAAATCGTCAGGGACACATCTATCTGTTGACCATCTTTCCGCAAGTGTACGGTTTCGTAATGGTCGATGGTGGCTCCAGCCCTAATATTTTCCAAAATTTGGGGCATTTCCTTGGGGCGTTCGGGTATGGCTAAAATCTCGATCGACTGCCCCTTGATTTCCGCAGCACAGTAGCCATAAATCTTCTCTGCTCCTGCGTTCCAGCTCTGAATTGTCCCGGCGAGGGTTTTGCCGACGATGCCGTCGTCGGAAGACTCGACAATCGACGCCAAGCGCACGAGTTCGTCTCTAGTTTGCTTGTGTTCGGTAATGTCGCGACCCAAAATCACTATACTTTTGCGTCTGCCGTCGGGGTGAAATACGGGTACTTTAATCACGTCGTAGATTTTCACAGTACCGTTTGAGCGGAGAATCACTTCTTCTCCCCTAGAAAGCTCACCTTTTTCCCACGCTTCTTGATCACTCACCTCGCACGCCTGTAGCGCCTCGCGGTAAAAAATGCTGAGTTCTCCTAGCTGAGAATCTTTAAGACCACGGTAGTCTATTTGTTCTAGCTCGAACACTTCCAATATCGCTTGATTTGCCTCCTGCCACCTGCCCTCGCCATCTTTGAAACAGACAATATCTGGCATGGCATTCATCAGCAAGTCGAGATAGGAGTTTTCTCGCAGTGCAGTTTCTACCTCCGCCCGCTTGGCGATTTCCCGTTGCAGGTTTTCGTTTGCCGTTTGCAGCGAGTCCTTTAACAAACTTTCTGTAAAATTCCGTTCTTTAATTACTTCTTGAAGTCTGTGGAGTTCTACCGACAGTCGCCTTCGGGCCAACAAATTCTCTACCCGCAAGTGCAGTTGGGTGGGTTCGACAGGACTTACTATCACATCGTCTATTCTGCGTTCGAGTTGTTTGATCTGCTGCGAAAATAGCTGCTCAGCAAGAGCAGGCGTTTGGGATTTACTAACCAGCAAGAACGGTAAAAATATCGGCTCGGCGGCTGTTTTTAATGATTCTACCAGCGGCCCGATGCGATCGAAATTTGCCTCGTCAAGAATGCACAAGTCAAAAGCGATTTGGGGAATGGGAAATTCGGAGTTGGGATCTAAAGCGCGATCGAGTACGATCACCTCATGCTCGGTGTTGAGGTGGGCGATCGGCAAATTAAGTTGTTGGTGGCGATCGACCAAGAGTAAAATGCGGCTCATTAGTTTGTTAATTTCCCCATGACTAATGATATGATGTCCGGTAAATTAACCATTATATGTTTGGTAGTCAGGACCTAAGTCCTCTTTTCTAGGAGGCAATGAAGCCTTCACTACAACAAATTTTATAGCCTTAGATAGACCGGACGCGATCGAAGTTATTAAGGCATTAAGTAGCCAGAGTTGAAGCCCCAATTTAATATAATTTGATAATTATTTAATTGTTTGTTGGTTCAAAAAATGACTAAGGACTAAGGACTAATTCAGGGGGCGGGTTTATATTTATTTGGGTTGGCAGTTCTATGAAAGCTGGTGCAACCCGCCCCTACAGCCTAATGACTAATGACTAAGGACTAATGACTTTTTACGGCATTCCGATCGGAATCAAAGCATCTTCCGGCATACAGCTAGAGTAACGACTTCCTTCCGATAAAACCGCAATTAGCCTCACCTGCCAGTCGGGCATAATCTGCAAATCCGCCCAGGGCACTGCTACCTCCAAACATTTATCCACTCCCACTTGAGCGCGGCTAATGCGGGGCTGCCACTGATCGCCCTCTTCTGCTTCCTGAAACCAAATCGATTTCGTCAGCAAATTAATCTCTAACTGATGGTGGTATCTATAGTTTAGCGGTGCTTCGTCAGGCAAACCTGACAGCGGGATCAGACTGTTGTTCATCGTGCGATCGGGATAAAACCAGAACAAATTTAACTGCTGCGGGCAATCAATTCCCGGCCGCACGCCTACCTTGAAGTCGGCGCGAATGTAAAAATTCAAGTGGTCAACCCCGTACCAAAGACGCTGAATTGCCGAACTCCGGTGCATCGTACCCCTTGCTCCCCCAACTTCAATCCGACCGGCTTTGTCCCAATCCTGTTCGTTGCCGATACCGTCAATCACCGGGTGAATAAAGCTCAGCGGCAGGTGGTCGCCTTGAACCTCGTGCACCTCTACTTGTCGCCGCACTTCCGGGGGTACGGGCTCGCCGAGAGCTTCGTAAATTGTCGCTACGTGTTCGCGGAATAGCTGGTCGAACATGGCATCTTGGTTCGACGTGTGGCCTTCGCCAAACCACCAGAACCAGTCGGAACCTTCAGCCGCATAAAGCGCTTCCCAAGCTTCTGGGTTGGTTTCTTCTGTGGCTTCTGGATGGTTTGCCAGCATTTGTCTGGCGGGCCCTAATATGTCCCAAGCACGATTTTTCGCGGGATCGCCGATCCAAGTTGTGAGGGAACCGTCCACCCAGGAACCGGTGTGCAGTTGGGCTGCGGGAATTGTTTCGGTTGCTGGGAATTTGTCGAGAAATTCTGAGACGGTGACTAATTTGATATCGGGATTATCGCTGAGAGTTTGATAGAGGGATTCTAAGAAGGGTTTGCCGTCTTGGGGATAGAATTCCCAGCAATTTTCGCCGTCTAGGGCGATCGTCACTAACCAGGGATTTTCTAAAGCGGTTTGACCGTCGGGTTGTCGGTGTTTGAGAGTTCTGCCGATCGCTTCTAAGTGTCCCACTAAATCTGATGCTGCTTTTTCCGGTTCCATCGAACCGTAAGTAAACCCGATCAAGTCGGACAATCTGTGGTCTCTAAATACTATAGCTAAATCGCCGTCAGGAGTTTCTAAACGGTAAGGGCGATATAAGAATTCTGGTTCGTAGACATTCCCTGTCGCGTCGCGGTGGAAAAAGTGTTTAATTGTCCACCCCAATACAGCTTCGTCCGAGACTATCCATTTAAAGCCTTGTTTGGCAATGTAGGGCAAAATTTCCGGGCTAACTGCTTGTTCCGACGGCCACAAACCGCGCGGTTGGCAATCAAACCGGTCTTGATACATTTCCCAGGCTTTTCTCAGGTGTCGGGGAATATCTTCTGCCCACTGAAACCGGTGTTGTGGCAGCGTCATGTTTGGAATAGCTATGCGGCCGCCATTAGTGTCGGCAAGCAGCGGTAAAATCGGGTGCGTGTAGGGGGTTGTGGAGACTTCCAACTGTCCCTCAGCTTGCATTTTACGGTGCTGGGGAATGATGCGAGCGAGGATTTCTTTTTGTTTTGAGTAGATGTTTTTTCTGTCTACCAAACTAAAATTTTGTCCTTGTTTCAGCCACGCTGCAATCTCCGGGTCGTCCCAAAACAGCGGGTCAATCCAAGCTAAATTATGCCAGGCCAGCAAGTCGCTAAAATCCTGCAATTTCCAGTTTCCCAAACACCACTGAATGCCTTTTTCCTGCCGCTGAGTGTAGAGTTGAGCGTAGCGGGGGTGCGGCTGAATAAGAGTGTGGTAATTGGCGTCAAAAAAGTGTTCTAAAATGAACTCTTTTTCTGGGAGGGTTAAAATTTCTGCTGACTTTAATGTCACCGTCAAGTAAGGGTCTAATGCTTTGTCTGCGATGCAGTCTTCTATCTGCAAAATCAAGGAGGGAACCAAGTTTACGGTTTGATGAAGCTTGGGATATTTTGCCAGGAGGAGCACTAAATCCAAGTAGTCTTTGACTCCGTGCAAGCGCACCCAAGGCAGTCGGTACTGAGCTGCTCCTGGGCTAGCTGATACTCTGGATTTGTAGAGCGGTTGGTGTTGGTGCCAAATGAAGGCTACATAAAGGGGATGAGACATTGAATTTAGTAATTGGTAATTGGTAATTGGTAATTAAATTTGGTAATTGGTAATTAAATTTGGTAATTGGTAATTGGCAATTAAATTTGGTAATTGGAAACAGTCAACAGTCAACTGGTAATTGGTAACAGTCAACTGTTAACATCCAACTGCCAACTGTCAACGGTCAACTGGTAATTGGTAACAGTCAAAGTCAACTGTCAACTGTCAACCGTCAACTGTCAACCGTCAACTGTCAACCGTCAACTGCCAACTACCAATTGCCAACTGACTAATTACATTACCTGTTCGACTTCGGCAATTTCTGGGATAGCCTCGCGCAGGCGACGTTCAATGCCCATCCTCAGAGTCATTGTGGAACTCGGGCAAGAGCCACAAGCTCCTTGCAGTCTCAGGTGTACCACTGGGCCGTCAATTTCTACGAGTTCGACGTTGCCACCGTCCGATATCAGGTAGGGGCGCATTTCATCGAGAACTGTTTCGACGTTATCTCTGGTTAGTGCTAGTGTCATATTTCGCCTCTGTGATGATTTCTTGCAGTTGATGAAAGTTCGATTTGACTCAAGGGCAGCATTCTCAACCCGCGCGGGATTTAAGAAACCGGGTTTTTTGATAAAAGACTTAGGCACTCAGGTGAGCCCGCGGCAGGAAACCCGGTTTCTGTCACGCTGATGCTCGATCCCAATTAGCTCTCTTGTTCGATCGTAGCGTTACTTGTCGCCAAATCAAGTTGATTCTGATACGTTAACTAAAAAAAACCCGTTTTATTTAAGAAATCGGGTTTTTGAAGCCGCTACACTATTGCTGGTTCTAGCAGTTTGACATTGGAGTAGTTGAACTCGGTTGTTGTCAGTTGACCTTTTTCTTTGGCTCGAACTACTTGCTTGGTCATGACATAATAGTCGCCTATCTTCTCAAAGGTATCTTCAAATTCGAGTTCTTTGATAATTTCGTCGGTTTGAGGGTTGCGGAAAACGGCATCGTAGTGGCTGGCCAAAGAACCTTCGGGTGTCTCTAAGCTTTTGTGCGTGTCAATTACGAAAGCCATGCGACCCATCACCCGGCTGACTTGACAAATTGAGAGACCTCGGATTTTATAATTCGATCCCATTGAGTCGCCTTGCACCAAGATGTCCACAGCGTCGGTGCTGTCTTTCTCGCCCAGGGTGAAGCTATTTTTGCCGTGAGATTTTTCAAATGTCGATCGTTTGCGGTGGGTGACAATATCGCGCATTTGGGTGTAGACGCTTTGCTGCACTTCCTCATCTTCAATGCCGCTGACTTCCACGCTCATGTCGGGTTTGATGGAAACATGACCCGTATATACTTCGTCGCCCTGTTTGAGTTCAATATCGGCACTGTAACCGGGAAAATTGGCATCCCAGGTATAGCGGTGTTCGTAAGCAGCGCGAAACAAATCGCGAGCGTTGGCTTGCTCTGTCATAAATCCCTCTTTCTCTTGACACCAATCTAGTTTAGCTTAACCGCGAGAAGCCCCACATTCACTGGGTAGGGGAGTTACCCGCACTCCTGGCGAACACTTGTTGGGGGAGCGGCTGGGGTGGCAATTAGGGCGCAACAAGAATTTACTTTCTCTATCGGTTGCTATGATTTGAAGATAAAGTCCCAAAATGCCTGGTTATTGAGAGCGCGATGGGTCGATCGCCAGACACCAGTCTTAGTTATGGGTTATGTTGAAAAAACTTGTGTCCGCTTTTTAGGGGTTGCACCCGCAGGCAACTATTAGATTCCCCCCTTAATAAAATGCTAGAAACTGTTTACAAACACTTAGAAACATTGCAGGAACAAGCTAGGGAATTGCCACACCCGCAACAGGCAATTTTCACAAAAGTTTTGGAAGATTTATCAAATTCTCTACAGGAAATGGCAGGCAGCCGCTTGTTTGAAAGCGCCACAAATAACGCCGCAAAGCTCGTTGAAATTGAAAAAAATAATCGCCTTTTGGAACGCACTGTAGCCCAGCAAGTAGGGCAAATCAGACAGCTACGGGAGCAGTTGGAAAAACAAATCAGCCAGCATCGCAGGGACACTCAAGCATTAACTAAAAGTGAAGCCAAACTGCAAGCTATGCTGCGTAATTCTCCCGATCTAATTACCATTGTCGGCTCCGACGGGCGAGTTCGATACCACAGCGGAGCCCTACAGCGGCTTTTGGGTTACAATCCCGAAGAAAGAATTGGCAAATTTCACGGCGAGTTAATCCATCCAGACGATTTGCTGGCTTGGCAGACGTATTTTGGTAAGTTGTTAGAATCTCCGGGAATTGGAGGGGTAATCGAATATCGGAAACGCCACGCTGACGGTTCTTGGATCTACATGGAGTCGATAGGTAACAGTTTGCTTTACGATTCTAGCGTGCAGGGAATTATAATTAATTCGCGGGAAATAGGGGAACGGAAGCAAGCCGAAATTGCAGTCCGAGAGTCGGAACTCCACTACAGAGTTATGTCGCAAATTACTTCGGATTTTGCCTATTCTTTTAAGGGGCAGCCCGACGGCAAGTTCGCCTGCGAGTGGGCGACAGAAGCTTTTGAGCGCTGCACCGGTTGCGTTCCTGAAGAATTAGAATCGTTTGGTTGGTGGAACTCTGAACTCGTTCATCCAGACGACAGGGAAATGCTAATTAAACAGTTAGAAGGCTGTACTTTCAGCCGCACTGGAGCTAATGAGTATCGCATTATTAATCAAAAAGGCGAGGTGCGCTGGGTGCGGGACTACTGGCAAGTGGTGTGGGACAAAACTGCTGAACGGGTTGTCCGTTTGTGGGGTGCTTGTCAGGAAATTACCGATCGCAAGCAAGTAGAATTGAAACTGCAACTCGTTAACCAAGTTTTGCAAGCCCAGATAGCATCGGCGCCGCTGGCGATTAACTGTACCAGCAATGACGGCAATACCGTTGTTTGGAACCGCGCCGCCGAACAACTTTTTGGCTGGACTGCAGTTGAGGTTTTAGGGAAACCTTTACCGAATATTCCTGAAGGCCAAAAGCAAGATTTTTACGCGCTGCTAAAGTCTGCGTCTAATGGCAAACCGCAAAACGGTTTGGAAATATCTTTGTTGAAAAAAGATGGTAGTTCGATCGATGTTTGGCTTTGGGCCGCACGTGTGCGAGATGCGGGCGGCCAGACTGTCGGCAGTATCAACATATTTTCTAGTCTTTCAGAACGCAAGCGCATAGAGGAAGAGCGCCAAAAACTAGCAGCGATGAAAGATATGGAGGAACCTTTTTGGGCGCGCTATGTCAGCCCTCCAAAAACTCCGAAAAAAAAGGGCGGCGGGTAATTCTATCAAGCACAAGTTAAAAGCATTAAAAGTGCAAAAGTGTAATCTTATGCTTGCAATATCCTTTCCGGTAAAATAACCTATTTGATGTGAGTCGTGCGAGCGGACATAATATGATAAATACACCGCGCTAAGCTGTTGTGCATTTAAATAGGGTGTGAGGATTTGGTGAAAGGGAACAGGAAACTGGAAACGGGGAACAGACAATATGTAATTTAAATGCTCGACAGCTTACTACGTGTAGTAGTTGCTATGCTGTACTTTGTAAAACTATAATTCCCTAAAAATAATTGATGAACCACCTATCGAATTTATTGAGGGAATCTATCGATAAATTGTCAGGTTTTTCCTGTGTAAAACTTGTGTAAACGTAAATATTAGACTTGTTAAATACGCCACTATAAGGTTTACTGATGCCCCGATTTTTCCTGACTCCTGAAAGTGGCTAACTCTGCGTGAGTTTGGCAAGCTTCACTTAACTCAATGTAATCTAAGATATTGGAAATTACCTGAGAAAGATGGATAGCCGAACGGTGAGCTTCTTGGATAAAATCTCTCTCCTCTATGGGATCGTCAGCTTGGTCGTCTATGGTTAGTTGTAGATAGCCGATGATGTGATTTAGGGGAGTGCGGAGCTCGTGGGACGCTTTCAACAAAAATTGCTTTTTGAGCTGGGATAGTCCTTGTACTCGCTTGGTGCGCTCTTGGTAGAGGGTAGCAAGGGCGATCGCACTTCCTACTTGCTCGGCAAGTTCTTGTGCGAATTCGATCTGGGATTGAGTCCAACGTCGATCGGTCTTACCCTTTCCCGACGATCGACCTTTGCACTGATGCAAGCTAATTATGCCGTTAGGTTGCTCTTGGTAAGCGGTAGCCACCACTAGCAGCGACTGCGGCCCAAAAGAGTCATTGGCTGCAAAGGACTCTACTACCACCGGTTCGAGGGTGGCTAGAGCTTGAAGGAAATGAGGTGCTGCTGTGAGCGAGATTTCCATTCCCAGCATGGGTAAAAATGGTTCTTGGCAGTATTCAGCAGCTACTTTGACTTGCAGGCTAGAACTTTCATAGGGACAAAGTATACAGCGGCTGACGCCTAGTGTTTCTCCCAGACTGTTAACTGTTTGCTGCCAGATGGTATTGAGATCCAAGGTGCGACGAATATTTCTGCCAATTTGGAGTAAAAGCTTTTGCGATTGAGCTGATATTTGCTGATTCATAGCAACCCTTTTTCTACTAGACTGGCAAAAGTTTACCACTCCGGCAACAGAGCAGGGAGTTACTGAATTTGCCAGCCTGCCGCTGTCCGACTTATTGATTACGTAATTCTACTTAAATATTGCCACAGACCGTCAAACATTACTAAGTATTTGCGGTGTCTTTACAACATCTTTATGATTTTCACATAGAACGGAGAGCGTCCTGTTTTCGTGAACTACCCAGCGCTGACATAAAGGTACAGCGTGAGCTTCTGACTTCAACGGGGATTGCGTCAACTTGGACTTGCGTCCCAGTCTCGGGCTCAAATCCCCTCCTCTACTCAGCAGTCCTGCTTTCCAAGACTGATAGCATTCTGAGTCATTCTGCTCTAATATTTGCTGAAGCGTTGCCATCTCTATCGTGATGGATACCACAACTAGGACAAGTCCATGCCCTAACATCTAATGGCATTTCACTCACCTGATAGTGGCAGTTTGAACAGAGTTTCGAGCTAGAGAAGCATCGGTCAATCTTTACCAACACTTTACCTTCACGGTCTAGTTTGTACTGCAAGAAATTGACAACCATCCTCCAACATACATCAGAAATTGCTCTCTTCTAGTTTGTGGTTACGAACCATGCCCTTTGTGTTGAGACTTTCGACTACGATGACTTGGTTATCGTCAACAAGCTTTCAAGGGTAGCTTATGTAAGTAGTCTTGACGAACATTGTTAATTTGTTCGTGAACCCTAGCAACCAGTTTCCTGGCTTTATTTCTATACTTGCTTCTTTTCTCCTTTCTGGCTAGTTTTTGCTGCTTTTTTTTTCAGGTTGCGTTCATGTTTTGCTAAGAAATGAAAAATTAATAACTTGATTGATGAGTGAGTGAGTTGAGGTACAGCTCGATAATTCCATTTGGGTAAATATTCATCAAAAACAATTTTCATGTTTTTTTTGAAATCATCAGTCACCTTTCGACCAATTTTATATATTTTATCTGCCACATTTACAACTACAGATAGACCATCGTTAGTTAGTGTGAGTTTTTTCCATGAGACTCTTGACTAAATCGAGACTTGTAAAAAATACTCCTTGACCAGCTCTGGTAATATGAGGGAAGAGTCGATGTTTAATGGGATTATATTTAGATATATAGGGATGATAATGAGCAATTTCAAGCTCAATTCCGGTTTTATCTACTAACTTTGTAAATTTTGTTTAAAGATATAATGATTAGCATTATTTCTGCCACCACCATCACACTTAGCTCAAATCGAATTGGGATTAGGATAGGTAGCTTTTCCATAATTGTTCCACCAGTGTTTGATGGATTCACAACCAAATTCACTGGTCTCCTTACTGTTACCGAATGTTACATAACCTCGTTTTTTTTGGCCATCGTAAATTCCATGTGGAATCACTTTCCCGCAACCTAAACTCCAAAAAACATGGTCTAAAGTAATGACAGGTTCGGTTGTATAAAGAGTACCGGAACGATACAAATTACCTAAAACTTCTTTCTTTTTGGTATCAAAACTAATAATGGGATTGCCTGCTTCATCTATACTGTGTGTCGAGCATGGCAATATTGTAAAATTGAGCATTACGATTTTTATTAGTTCCTATTGTTTGCTTTTTTGTGCTTGTTGCTTGACATATTCATGCTTTTTTAAGAGTTTATTTACTAGGGAATACTGATAATAAATCCGACCGACTTAAGTCCCTAAGCTATTTCTTTATGTGTTAAATTAGTCCCTTAAATTAACTCATTCATTGGGTCTCCGGCTCTCGCAAATTTTAAAACTTATAAAAATGCGGCATCAATTCCGATTTGGCTAGAAAAAATATTTTTTCTACCACCGTCAGAATTTCTAATTCTTGAATTATTGACTGTCTCTATCTGTTGCTCCATTTTTTTTAAATTTTCAATTCCATGAACCACGGTATTTCGACTACATCCCCAAAGTCGTATTATATAGCTAATTCAACCCCAATTTTTGAGCCTCAATCCCTACATACCTTCTTTTATCCTTCTCTGATAAAGAGTTATAAAACTTCTTCATTTTAGACGCAATTGAACTCGAATAAAACATGGGTTTAAAGGTAAAATAGTGTACGGTAATAAAAAAACTGTTGCAAGTTGCTCTGGTGTTTTGGTAAACTCAGCGATCTAGCCTTGTTCTTGATTATATCTAATAATTCATCAAGTTATTGATTTTTCATTCCAAAGCATGATTGCCCCAAATTATAGTGACTATGATTAGATTCCGGTCTCGCCATTGAGTTCTTTCGAGAGCAACGGCTACATATTTTTTAGTTGAGAATGTTAATTTTGAACGGTTTCTCCGTTGCGCTCTATTAAATCTTTGCTCTCTAAATTCAGACTTTAAAGCCACTTTGATTATAGGAAACCACAGCAACTTGGCCGAGAGCTGGGGGAGCTTAAGAAATCGCTGGAGACTTCGGACGCGACTATTGTATTGAATCGGTTGTGGAAAGATGTTAGCCAATCTTGATAATCTGACTTGTCGATGGCTTTGAAGCATTAGAACTAAGAGTTCTAAGGTGAGTGCTTGACTCTCGCTCAAGTGGATTCGTAATAACTTTTGGTATAATGTCTTTAGTATTTTTTGTGGGGTGGCTCCCAAGGCCACTCGCTTTTTTACGACTTCTCCATTATCTCAAACAATTGCCCCGTCTGGGTTTTCCCTTGGTTGTCACCCTCTCAGCCTGAATTCTTACCTAACGGATAAGTTGCGATCGCTATCCTCAAGATATAATCGCGATCGCAACTTCACGCTCATTCTTTACCTTCCAATCCCCACATATTGGAAACCAGCCGCTTCTAAAACCTTCTTGTCTAAGAAATTGCGACCATCAATCATCACCGGATGATTCATCAACTTTGCCATTTTCTCGTAATCTAAATTACGAAACTGTTCCCAGTCAGTCACTAACACCAAAGCATCGCAACCGTCTGCCAACCTTTCCGGGTCAGTTTCTACCAAAACTCCCGACAAACCGTGACGCATCCCCGTTTGAGAAACAATCGGATCGTAAGCTTTAACTTTCGCTCCCAATCGGTTCAGACTCTCGATTAAATTCAGCGCCGGAGCATCTCGCAAATCGTCAGTATCCGGCTTGAAAGTTAAACCCAAAAGTCCGACGGTTTTACCTTTGAGAATCTTCAAAACTTGTTGCAACTTTTCAATAGCAATCAACCGCTGGCGTTCGTTAACTTCCACTGCCGCTTTCAGCAAATGCGCCTCGTAACCGTAATCCTCAGCCGTGTGAACTAAAGCCGAGACATCTTTGGGGAAACAAGAACCGCCCCAACCAATGCCAGCTTGGAGAAACTTGTTGCCAATCCGTGAATCTAAGCCGATACCTCGGGCAACTTGACTAACATCTGCACCGACGCGATCGCAAATATTAGCAACTTCATTAATAAAGCTAATCTTCGTAGCTAAAAAAGCATTAGCTGCGTACTTAATCATCTCCGCTGAACTGATATCCGTCATCACCACAGGGACCTCCGGCAAAGACGGATTTTCTGCAAACTTGCGATCGACAATCGGCCGATATAACTGTAGCATCATATCCATAGCGCGCTGAGAGTTGCTGCCAAGAACAATGCGATCGGGATTAAAAGTATCGAAAACAGCACAGCCCTCCCGCAAAAACTCCGGGTTGCTAACCACATCAAATTGAACACCTGTTTTTGCTGCGACTTCCTCACCAGTAGCGCCCTCACCGCTTTGAGGTTTTTGACGTTCTGCTAAACCGTCTAGTACAATTCTTCGCACCCAATCCCCCGAACCGATGGGCACTGTCGATTTGTTTACGATTACTTTGTAATCGCCGTCGAGGTGAGCTCCAATGCCACGAGCAACCGCTTCCACGTAGCGAGTATCGCTTTCCCCAGTAGGCAATGGAGGCGTTCCCACGGCAATAAACAAAATATCCCCGTGAGACACTCCTGCTGCTAAATCCGAAGTAAATTCTAGATTACCAGACGCAGATGCAGAAGACATTAATTCAGACAGTCCAGGTTCAAAAATAGGCGACTGTCCAGACTTCATTAATTTAACTTTTTCTTCGTTGTTGTCTACGCAAATCACGTGGTGGCCGATGTGGGCCAAACAAGTGCCGGTGACTAAGCCAACATATCCTGTACCGATGACGCAAACCTGCATAGAAATCTCCTCAAAGCTAGTAAATAAATCAGGTAGGAATTGGGAATTGGGAATTGGGAATTGGGAATTGGGAATTAGGAATTGGGAATTGGGAATTAGGAATTGGGAATTGGGAATTGGGAATTAGGAAATTTTTTTCCATCCCTCACTCTCCCAGTCTCTACTTTTGGTTTCCCTCGATGCGATCGCGAAAATCCTTTATAGTCAACTCTAAACCTTGATCCAGCGGCACAGTTGGCTCCCACCCCAACCAATTTTTAGCACGAGTAATATCCGGTTGTCGCTGTTTTGGATCATCTTCCGGCAGCGGTTTAAAGATAATTTCTGCCCCTGGATTAATCGTGTTTTGAATTTTTTGTGCCAGTTCCAATATAGTGTATTCGCCGGGATTCCCCAAATTCATCGGCCCGATTTGGTCGCTATTCATCAAACGAATAAATCCTTCTACCAAATCAGAAACGTAGCAGAAACTCCGTGTTTGGGAACCGTCGCCGTATACAGTCAGTGGTTGATTCCGCAAAGCTTGAGCAATAAAATTGCTCACTACTCTGCCGTCATTTTCCAACATCCGGGGGCCGTAGGTATTGAAAATTCGGACAACTCGAATGTCTACCCCATTTTGACGGTGGTAATCAAAAGATAAGGTTTCAGCTACTCGCTTCCCTTCGTCATAACACGATCTGATCCCGATACAATTAACGTTGCCGCGATAATCTTCTGTTTGTGGATGTACGTCAGGATCTCCGTACACTTCGGAAGTGGAAGCGAGAAAAAATCTTGCTTTTACCCGTTTTGCCAATCCCAACATATTCATCGTGCCGATGACGTTTGTTTTAATTGTCTTGACAGGGTTGTACTGATAGTGTATAGGGGAAGCGGGACAAGCCAGATGGTAAATCTGATCTACCTCTAACCGAATCGGTTCCGTGATGTCGTGGCGGATCAGCTCAAAGTATGGGTTGTCCAGCCATTTGAGGATATTGCGTTTAGTCCCGGTGTAAAAATTATCCAGGCAGACTACCTCGTGTCCTTGGGCCATTAAGCGATCGATTAGGTGGGAACCGAGGAAACCCGCACCGCCTGTGACTAAAATTCTCATTGTGGAAACTGCCGTTCTGTTTAGGGGTAGGACTGGAGTACAAAAATTCAGTCGCTCGAATGAAACTTACTAATAGAATAACAAAATAGCGATCGACAATGTAAATACTTATGCGTCACTTTTATAAAATCTTTAATTAACTTAGCATTTTCAAATAGTTTGAACAAAGTGCTATAATTCGCAAATGTCGGTAGCAATTTTTATTTAAGCTTTAATATTTCAGAAAAAATACTGTTGACAATAATTCAGTTGTGAGTTAATAGGTATTAATTGTTTGTTATGTGTGATTGGTGATGCGATCGCTTCTGTCTTGAGTTATCTAAGAAAAGGCTGATTCCCTAGGCATTGCTACGCTTCACGGGCTTGTTTGAGAATAGGTTAATCCAGTTTATCTAAACAGGGCTGATGCGCGTCGAGGCTAGAAACTGGGTTTATTCGTAGATATAGTTGAGAAAGCAAATATTTTTCAGAGAAACCAGGTTTATTTGGTCTTAGTCGCGATGAACCAACTGCGAAGACGGGAATTATAATTATACAGTATCGCTATCCGATCGCGGTGGAATCTCAGCAGCAGTTAAAGTCACAATTATTTTTAAGAAAACGTTAGGTATTCCTGAAGTATAAATGTCTGTTGACTACCTTTAAGATTCTGTTTCATCACCCGAAGCAGACGATTATCCATTTGCTGTGTATCTTGGGTGAAAAAATCATGAAGTACCTGCACTTTGCCTGCATAGTCTCGATCGGCTTTACAAATTACCATTCCTGCATGATTTGAGGTTGTAGAATGGAGATTGATGAAATCTTGACGATTGTCTGTAATGACTACTCGCCCTGCATTTGTCGGGTACATCAAGACTTCATCATCGGGAATTTTTTGATTGGCTTGTCCAGCTTCATAGGATGTCAAAACATCATAGCCACGCGATCGCAGTAAATCAACCATTGCGATCAGAAAGTTTTCATTCGAGTAAAACTTTAGGATTTTTAGTTACTCATTTTCAGCAAGCCACAGGTCGATTTCTTCTCGGTTGTGTTCGTAATAGTTCGCAACCGCTTGCAAATCTTGAAGGGTGAGTCCTGGATAATTATAGAGAAGTTCGGATTCAGTTGCGCCCTGTTGTTGGTAGGCGATAATCGTCCAGACGGGAATGCGGGTATCGCGAATTCGCGCTGCACCGCCACAAATTCCTGGAGTTTTGTGAATGGGATTATGAAGGGTTTGGATGAATTGTAGGGTTTGTGCTAGCAAGTCATCAGGCAGTGTTTCAATGGTTTGGAGAAGTTGTTCTTTGATGGTCATAATCGATCGCCAAAATCTAAAATAGTATCGAGCAAATCCATTAGAATTGCAAATTTCCTAACCTATGCTCCATTCTCTTCAAAAAAAGCTTCTAAATCCCGATCGCCTCTGATAATTCTCATAATTTCAATTCCATCGTTCGCGATGCGGTAAAAGATAATGTAGTTTTGCACAGGAATACCGCGCAAGTAGGGGCGAAGTTGACTATAACTGCGTCCCATCAGAGGAAATTGTGTCAAGTAGCGGCATTTTTTAGTGAATTCGTCGATGAATTGTTCGCCTGCTTCAACGTTGCGTGCGACTTACTTAGTCTGCGATTTCGTCCAGGTCGCGAATCGCTTCAGGTGAGATGATATATTGGCTCATTGGCGATTATACCGATCGAGCTTTGTGAAATTTGGCTCGGATTTGAGCGATCGCCGTTTCACCATCCACTCCTTCACCGCGATTGAGTTGTGTGGAGGCGATGTCGATTTTGACGCAAACTTCTTCTACCCAGCTATTGTATCGATCGCGTTTTTCCAGCAGCCGTAGCGCGTCAGCAATGATTTCGGTAACGTTGGTATAGCGCCCGCTAGCGAGTTGGGCTTGGATGAGTTGTTCTTGTTCGGGGGTGAGGGTGATACTCATAGGTAAAGATCGGTTGGCTATTTTTTTATTGCAGTTCGGGGGGATTGCACGTTGTTTGAGTCGATGGGAGGTATTATCCTCCGCACCTCTCAGTTAGATCCGGACGTGCTGGTTTCCCCGCATCCGGC
>NZ_JAUBOS010000114.1:0-7751 GCF_036700365.1 Microcoleus sp. w2-18bC1 | reverse complement strand
CTGGTTGCTGGGGGCTTTTTCATTGGTTTATTTTACCAGCTTTTGTCACCGAAGTTTTTTTGACCTGAATCCTTACAACAAGCTTACCTTGTAATTGGCGAAAAAGAACCGGAAATTATTTTTTGCCACAGCCCCTATGAAGCTGTAAATCTTGTTCTTCGCTGCAAATCTATTACTCAGCTAGACGAAGAATTTGGAGTTAATCTGGTCGATAGATTTACAGAGAAACTGTACAGTAAGACTTTGGATTCTATAATGGCACAGGCTTCAAGTAAGTTGTCTTACCAGCTTTACCGGGAATCATGGATGAGTTTTTCGGATGTTTTTAAGAAACTATTAGAATCTATTTTTTGTAATGAACCATTTCACTATAATGAGGATTATGAGTTTCTAGATTATATAATATGGGCAGAACTTGCTGCACGTTGTGACTTCTGCTTCTCCGTATTAAAGTGCAAATACCATCGCAGAAGGTGGCAAGCACTGAAGTCTTTGACAACTCTATGCGGCTGGATTTTTACCTATGAAAAAGTTTGTATTGTGTGCGATCGCCCCCGCATCCTCTCTTTCGACTCCCAACACCGCCTCCACGCCGAAGGAGGGCCCGCAATTCAATTTTCTGACGGATACAGCATTTATTCCTATCACGGTGTCACCTTACCCGAAAAATACGGAAAACTTCACCCGCACCAATGGCAATCTCAATGGCTGTTATCAGAAAAAAACGCAGAACTGCGACGAGTGCTAATTCAAGGAATTGGTTACGATCGCCTTTGCCAAGAGTTAGCAGCAATTGAATTAGATTCATGGCAAGAATACACCTTATTAAAAATTGATAGAAACTTTGATGTAGAGCCAATAAATCTGTTAAAGATGACTTGTCCCAGCACGGGATTTATTCACGCTTTACGAGTGCCGCCCGATATTCACTCAGCACGAGAAGCGATTCGCTGGACTAATTGGGGAGTCGATCCAGAGGATTTTTCAGTACAAACTTGAAAGGCAAAAGTTCGATCGGGTGCGCCACACCGCACCTTACAGCAAATGCGAAACTCTCAAACCAATCGCCTATAATTGAAATCAAAAGCTCGCTCCAACAATGCCTGCAATCAAAATAAAATTATGAAATTCACCCTTGATGTCGAAAACAATCCCGCAGGCTGGCCGGATCACACTCAATTACCAGAATCCGACGGCACTTTTGTGAAAAATTTCCAAGAACATCCCCAAAGCATTCTGTTAACGGATTCAATTACTCCCGTCTTCCAAAGCATTCATCCAGATGGTAACTATTGTATCGGTCAAGACAGCGGCATTTATTGGCGATTAACTGAGCCGCTAGAACGGGGTGCGGAAGCACCGGACTGGTTTTATGTGCCGAATGTTCCGCCAACTATTGACAGTAAATTGCGCCGTTCTTATGTAATGTGGCAAGAATTTGTAGCACCGTTAATTGTGTTAGAATTTGTATCCGGCAATGGTGCAGAAAAACGGGACAGAACGCCTTTATTGCGATCGGGTCAACAGGAAACTAAGCCGGGTAAATTCTGGATTTAGGAAAATGTCATCCGTCCGGCATTTTACGGGATTTATGAAGTAACTAAGGCTAGCGTTGAAGTCTATCACCTGATCGAAGATAGATATCAATTAGTTGCTGCAAATGAGCGCGGTCATTATCCCATTGAACCGTTAGGGGTGGAATTGGGAATTTGGCAAGGAAGGTATCAAAATGTTGAGTTACCTTGGCTGCGCTGGTGGGATAGTGAAGGAAATCTGTTGTTATCTGGAGCAGAAAGAGCTCAACAAGAACAGCAAAGAGCCGATCGCGAACAAGAAAGAGCTCAACAAGCAGAAGACCAATTAGAGCAATTGCGCGCTCAATTGCGATCGGCTGGAATAGAACCAGAATTATGAATTGTCTGCAAGGGCGATCGCGCCCATCCGAGCGCGATCGCACGTAAAAACTTTACAATGGCGATCGGGAACATCGATCGCTCCTATTGAAGCTAAAATCAAACAACAACCCAAAATAAATCTATGGGACTCTTTGACAAGATTCGCGGCGAATTTGTCGATATCATCGAATGGTTGGACAATACCAGTGACACCATTGCCTATCGATTTGAGCGTCACCAAAACGAAATTAAACAAGGTGCTAAACTAACTGTACGGCCCGGACAAATAGCAGTCTTTGTCAGCGAAGGTCAAGTTGCCGATGTATTCGCTCCGGGAATGCACGAACTGTACACCCGCAACTTACCCATTCTCAGCACCTTAAAAGGTTGGCCCTACGGTTTCAACTCTCCCTTTAAAGCAGAAGTCTACTTTTTTAACACCAAAATATTTACCAACCTGAGATGGGGAACCTCTAACCCTATAATTATCCGCGATCCAGAACTCGGCCCAGTGCGAATGCGGGCTTTTGGCACATACAATATTAAAGTTTCCCATCCAGAACAACTCTTAAAACAACTAATCAGCACTGACGGACTATTTCAAGTAGATGAAATCACCGATCAACTCCGCAATACAATAGTCAGTGCCTTTGCCAATTGGGTTGGCAATTCCCGCGTTCCCCTGCTGGACTTTGCAGCAAACTACACGCAGATGGGCGAACAGGTACGAGTTGCCATAGAGCCAAGTATCCAGCAGTTTGGGTTAGAATTAACTCAGATATTAATTGAAAATATCTCGATGCCGCCTGAAGTTGAAGAAGCACTCGACAAACGAGCCTCTATCGGACTTCTGGGAAATATGCAGCAATATACCCAATATCAAGCTGCTAACGCCATAGAAGCATCAGCAAATAACCCCAGCGGCGGCAATCAAGCATTAGAATTGGGCATGGGAATGGCACTAGGTCAGCAAATGACAAATATGATGCAGCCGCCAGCATCGCAAACACCGCCGCCACCTCCTCCGGCAACACAACATCAGTGGTATATTGCCCAGAACGGTCAACAATCAGGCCCTTTTGGATTGGAGCAACTTTTGCAAAATGGTTTGACACATCAGGTAATGGTGTGGCGTGCGGGTTTTGACGGCTGGAAGTTAGCATCGCAAGTGCCGGAATTAGCATCTTTGTTGGCGACAGTACCGCCGCCTCCCCCGCCAGCAGCAGCCTAAATTTTTGTTTGCATATTTAGTTAATTGGTAATTGGCAATTAATCTGCTTTCCCGATTACCAATTACCAATTACATCACCAATTAACCATTATGAATACTTCGGAAGCTGCTGTTAAACGTTTTCCCTGTCCTAGCTGCGGTGCTTATTTAGAGTTCAACCCCCAAGCAGGAAAGCTCAAGTGTGCTTACTGCGGCTGGGAAGATGCAATTCCCCAAACTGCTGAAGAGGTAAAGGAAAATTCTTACGAACAATATCTCCAATTCGACGAAACGACGCTGACAACTTTATCAACAACAGCCCTTGAAGTAAAATGCAATGATTGCGGAGCAAGTGTTACTTTTGAACCGCCGAAAGTAGCCGGTAAATGCCCATTTTGTGCTTCGCCAATTGTGACGCAACCTGAAAAAGCTAGCCCTAGCGTGCATCCAGAGGGAATTGTTCCTTTTGAAGTTAGTGATAAACAGGCCAGAGAAAGCATTCAGAAGTGGCTCAGCAATCGCTGGTTTGCCCCTTCTGCTTTGAAATCCCTAGCGCAACAGGAGAAAATTCAAGGGGTTTATTTGCCGTTTTGGACTTACGACACTTATACGGTTAGTTACTATCAAGGTTCTCGCGGAGAACACTACTACGTGACTGAAACTTATACGGAAACAAACTCTGAGGGCGAAACTGAAACTAAAACTCGCGAAGTCCAACATACTAGGTGGTGGCCTGCTTCTGGCAAAGTCGATCGCACTTTTGACGATATTCTGATTCCCGCTACAACTTCAGTCGATCGCCCGCGTCTGGATGCGTTAGAACCTTGGCATCTCAAGGAGTCGCTGCGCCCTTACAATTCATCTTATTTAGCTGGGTTTGAAGCACAGCGATCGCAAGTTTCTCTCACTCAAGGATTTGAATCTGCTAAAAATGTCATGGCCTCTACTATTCACTTCGACGTTTGTAGGAGTATCGGTGGCGACGAGCAGCGGGTTCACAGCATTTCTACTGATTACAATGCTATCACTTTTAAGCATATTTTGCTACCTGTGTGGCTGTGTGCCTATCGTTATCAAAACCAACGATATCAAGTAATGGTTAATGCACGCACCGCTGAAGTTCAAGGCGAGCGTCCCTACAGTGTTTGGAAGATTACTGCTGCTGTGGTTAGCGGTGTCGTCCTTGCGGGTGTTATGTACCTCTTGTTTACTGGTAATTGGAAATATATCCGTGTTCCCGGTTTGCCTCAACCCCAACCCCAGCCCACTTCCCTACCTGTACCGCGCCAAAGTTTACCGCCAGTTCCTATTCCCTCTAGCGCACCTGTACCCAACAAAAAATTACCGCTAGCGCCTGTTCCCTCTACCGCACCTGTACCGAACAAAAGATTACCGCCAGCGCCTCTTCCCTCTTCACTGTAGTAATTCTGGATGGAGCAATCATCGGAGGCGGCGGAGGCATCGTTGTCGGTGGAGTAGTCGCGATCGATGTCAGTAAAATTAACTCAATTATTATTTGCTCCGAATCAATAAATTTAATGTAAATCTGCCTTAAGGAGTACACAACAGTGTTTGTACGTGTATTTTTTAAAACACCTAAATTAAAGATAAAAAAATCTCTTTAATTTAGGTGTTGCTTTAAGGATAGATTATGAGTACAGTCGATTTAATTGTACTGAGGATTTTAATTAAAACAAATAATGTTTTCAGAAATAATAGATCCAATACGAAGTATCGACATTTAAAAACACGTTCAAAAACTGCACTTTATAGCATATCAAAGATACAAAGAAAGCGAAATTTTGTATATGTATTGTGTCAAAAATTTAAACAAATCTTTAATAATTAGTACAATAAACGAAGTTTTAATAACATAATTTGAGGATAAATTGTATGAATCAAAATCAAATTAAATGGTTTGCCGCAGCTCTAATGCTAATAGACCACATCGGATTTATGCTTGAAGCAGAACCCATGCGTATTATCGGCCGCCTCAGTTTTCCGTTGTTTAGTTGGGTGTTTGCTCAAAACTGGAAACGACCGGGGGACAAAAATCCTCTAATTACTCGACTGATATTATTTGGGGTACTTTCTCAAATACCTCATATGTTACTTTTTGGCAATTTACAGTTAAACATCATGTTTAGCTTTGCTGTAGCAGCACTAACTTTGAGCTACATCCGACGCTTCGATCGCAAAATTGCAGTTTTAGGCACAGGTCTAGTAACTGCTCAAATTTTAGGAGTGAGTTACGGCTGGTATGCAGTGGCTTGCCCGCTATTGATGATTAGGTGGAAAGGAGGAGGATCTCGCCTTTGGTGGTTCCGCTGGACTATAGCAAATATCGCATATGCAATTAGTTGCAAAAGCTGGATTCAAATTTTCGCCCTATTCACACCGCTAGTTCTGGCATACTACGATAGCTCTAAAGACCAAAAACCAACGGCTCTAGAAAAAAGATTTTTCTATTATTTTTACCCACTACACCTTGGGGGGCTAGCGGCACTGCGAACAATTGTCTAAATAAGACTGGGGATTCTAATTAGTTCATTGTTGATTTTTTATTTAAGCGAAGTACAACCGCGTCTCTGAGCGATCGCCCTCACAAAAGGACGATCGCTTTCTAAACTATATTGCCAACATTCAACTGACCGAGGCGCTTCAAAACACTCAGCACGCTGTACAAATCATTCCCCGGATTGAACATAGAAAACCAGCGAGAAAAAGCGTACTGCGGTGTTTCCCGCTTAACTAACTTGACAAATAAAAAACTAGAGCCATTCATTAACAATCCGTAAGTAGGTCGATCGGCACTCAGATTAGCTAACATATAAGCTAGTAACTGCGGAATCCCGACCTCCAAAGAAAACGCAGCCTTCTTAGACTCGATAACTACTACCCAAAACTCCTGAAACAAAGCCAAAACATCCAACTGTCCCCTCACAATCACTCCCTCGTCTTCGTCAATAATTTCTACAGACTTTTCTGAAGTAACATGAAAAGGAGCAAGATAGAAATCAGCTAAATCCAAAAACGGAGACAGCACAACCATTTTGACTGTATTTTCTAGAAGTGGCGGATGTTTGAGCAAATTCCTGTAACTTGCTTTCACTCTGTCTAATCGTTGTTTTTCATAATCACTGATTTCTGGCAAATCATCTTGCCACTCGCGAAAGAATTGGTCATCCTCAACCCACTCAATTTTGAAGTTGGTTTCCAAATCGTTCAACGCGACATTTCTAGCTTGAATTGTTTGTACCATAAATTTAAGCAATTCATTAAAATTTGCTCTTAATTTATGATAGCAATAATTGCTAAATTTCAGTTAATTCCGTTTACTAGGACACTTAAGGTCAAACCCGCATTCCGGCAAGTCCGGCAAGTCCGCATTCCGGCAAGTCCGGCAAGGGTTGAAACCCCTGCCTCAAAGCAAAAGTCCTCTGAAAGAGGACTAATGTAGGGCTTGCTGAATAATCAGCCCCAGGGTTACACAGCAAGCCTTAGATGATGATGAGATCGAACCGCTGGTGCACCTTCTTGGGCTAAAATAGCACCAAACCTTTGCACTACCGTTGACAGCCGTGTACCGAAAAGTTGACCCAGACGGCACCGCACCAGAAAGTTTTGAATTCCCTCACGGGGAGAAATTAGCCTCAGATAACCGTTGGGTGATGATGGCTCAACTGATACCGTGGTCGGAATTTGAATCAGAATACGCTCAAAATTTTACCCAATCTATGGGAGCACCAGCCAAATCGTTTCGGATGGCATTGGGGGCATTAATTATCAAAGAGAAATTAGGAACCAGCGACCGTGAAACCGTAGAACAAATCAGGGAAAACCCATACCTGCAATACTTTATCGGTTTGTCATCCTACAGTAATGAAATCCCGTTTGACGCATCGCTATTGGTTCACTTTAGGCAAAGAATAAGTGTCAACCTGGTAAACAAAGTGAACCAAAAGATGGTGAAGAAAATCAGAGAAGCCACTACCCCTAAATCTGAATCAAACAAAAAAGAACCAGAAGAACCAGGCGAGAGGCTAAATCAAGGAAAATTACTATTAGATGCGACTTGTGCCAGCGCGGACATTACCTATCCAACCGACATAGGAATTCTCGATCGGACAAGAATGCAAACAGAAAAAATCCTAGATATCCTCTACGAGTCAATCAAAGACCGATGCCCGAAAAAACCCAGAACCTACCGCAAAAAAGCTCGTAAAGATTACCTAGCCATTGCCAAGCAGCGCCGACCAAAACAGAGCCAAAAAAGAGCAGCAATTAAAAAGCAACTGCAATATATCAAAAGAAACCTAGCTCATATTGAGAAATTAATCGAGTTAGGCTCCCTTTTGGAGAACTTGAGTAAGCGACAATATAAACTGCTGCTAGTCTGTCAGGAAGTTTACCGCCAACAATCCTGGATGTACCAACACAAAACAAATAGAGTTGACGATAGAATAGTAAGTTTAACCCAACCCCATGTTCGTCCCATAGTTAGAGGAAAAGCAGGAAAAGCCACAGAGTTTGGAGCCAAAATCTCAGCGAGCAGTTGTGACGGGTATGTAGGGCTTGCTGAAAAAGTCAGAAAACAGCATTGCGAAAAATGAGTGAATTCGAGATCGCCTTGACGAGATAAGTTT
>NZ_JAUBOS010000014.1:65488-109869 GCF_036700365.1 Microcoleus sp. w2-18bC1 | reverse complement strand
TTAGCAGGCATTCACTTTGTCTGAATATCATTATGTTATATTATACCACTATGCGTTTTAAATGCACAACAGCTTATTGGCTCAGGAGACTCTGGAACGCTGAAAAAGTTCAAATCTTATGGCCAACTGCTTCGTACTTATAATTACGAACCCGTATTTTTGATTCTTAGAAAAGATAATTTACCCGCAGCTATTACAGCGTGCCAAGTAGGGACTTGGAAAGTTTACACAGGCGACGATTCGTTTGAGTTCATAAAAACAATAAGCGGGTTTGATTTAAAGTCATTTCTTATTGAAAAAGTGGGAGAATTCCCTGTATACCGCTGAAACTATTAAGGCGCTTGTTGATAATCTCTATGTAGTCAGGTACTATTTCAATGCCAACATACCTAATGCCAAATTCTTGCGCCGCCAGCAAGGTGGTTCCCGATCCTGCGAAAGGATCGATTAGAATAGAATTTTCCAAACGCGGTACAAATATTTCGACCAGCTTTCTCATGAGAGCGATTGGTTTAACGGTGCAATGGACGTTAAACTCCTCGGTTTTCTCACGCTGTATACCTTCTAAAATATTTGACTGAAAACCACCGAACTGATCTTTAGTATAAAATAGACCAGTACCATACTCCTGTAGAGTTTCCAAGTAATTATTGACCAGTGGTTTTTGAAGTACGCAGATTGCTTCCCATTCGTTCCTCAGACAACTGTGCCAACCCTCCCATTTTTCAGAGTTTTCATATCCTTTCTTCTCTAACTGTTGTTTGATATTGACACCTTTAGGGATACCACTGGATCTTTTATACACAAGAATATCTCTCGCATAGAAACCAGCACTTTCAAGTGCTACTTGTACGTGAGCAACAGTCCGTGTGCTGTTAAAAACTAAAACAGTCGCACCCGGTTTGCAGATCCGAAAAAGCTGCTCACCCCAATCAAAGCACCACTTTTCATAATCCAGAGTGTTGTTGCGATTCCTTTGATACCATTTTTCGTTTCTGACTCCACCTGCTAAACCACTGCCATAAGGAATGTTTTTAACAAGGGTTTTATTTGCCTTGCCATTGACTCTTTCAATACGCCTTTGAATTTCTGAGTCATCCCATTTATGACCAATAAATTCATAATTATAAGGTGGGTCAGTGATACACGCAGAAATATAATTTTCTGGCAATGTCTTCATCACTTCACGACAGTCGCCAACCAAAACTTCATTTGAGGGAGTTTTTTTCATTAGTCAGGCAGTTACTAAAGTGGTAAATCAACTCTTAATTATGCCAGATTTGCAGTCTAGTATCCATTCCGGTTGCATCAGTATGATATGTTCGTTGCGACTGGTTTTGCTGCAGACAACTAGATATAGCAATCCTTGCAGGAGTCGTAAATTTTTTACCCCACCCCCACCCTCCCCTTACTAAGGGGAGGGAGTAAGAAATTCACAAATGATGCAAGGATTGCTATAATTACGAGTCAACCGGAAATGCGTAAATCCTGACTATTTCAAATAAACCACCGTCACACCTCCACCCCCTTCTTTTTGACTAGCCAACTCAAAGCGGGAAACCTGCGGGTGAGAAGCGAGGAACTCGTGAACGCCACGCCGCAACTGTCCCGTACCTTTGCCGTGAATTATCCACAGCACTCCGTATTCCACGGCTTTGGAAAGAGCTCTGTCTATTTCGATTTCTGCGTCTGAGACTCTCGCACCCCGTAGGTCGATCGAATTATTAGCAGTGCGAATGGCGATTTCGGGATTGGGTTTTGCAGGTTCCGCCGCTGCTTGCTTAGCTTTAGCCGCAGCCAGTGCTTGGGCTTGGGCGGCCGCCTTGGCTAATTGAGCTTTAGTTTCCGGTTTTTGACCGTCGAGGGATTCAATTTCTCCTAGTTTGACAGTCATTTTCATAATCCCAAACCGAACGCTCAACTCTTCGTTAGCGTCGGGGCCGCTGAGGACTTCGGCGGTTTGGCCCAAGCTGGGAATGCGGATGCGATCGCCCACTTTCGGCATAAAACTCGGTTTGGGTTTAGCCGGTTGTTGGCGAGAGGGGAGATGTTTTTGGGAAATTTGATTTAAGGTTTCTGTCGCTTGTTGGGCATTTTGAGCCGTCTGGTTGCCCGACTGCAAGCGACGAATGATTTGAGCAATTTCTGATTTGGCCGACCCGATAGCCTCATTTACTGCCACTTCCTGAGCTATTTTTAGTTCTCGCTCCCGCTCTTGCAAAGCGGCTGCTTTTTGAGAAACTTCTCTGTGCAGTTTTTCGGTTTGGTGTAGCAGTTGAGTTGCTTCTCTGGCTTTGGTTTCCTGTTTCCGGCGCTGTGCTTCGAGTCCGGCAATCACTTGATTGACATCTTGAGAGGCTCCCCCGACATAGGTTTGAGCTTCTTCGACTATTTCTGTTAGCAAACCGAGTCTTTTGGCAATAGTGAGAGCGTTGGAACGTCCGGGAATTCCCCACAGCAACCGATAGGTTGGCTGCATGGAATTGTCGTCAAATTCTACTGAGGCATTTTCAAAGCGGGAGTCTTGATATTTGAGGGCTTTGAGTTCGCCAAAGTGGGTAGTTGCAACTGTTAATAGGGAATGTTGGGCGAGGTATTGCAACAGGGCGATCGCCAATGCACTGCCTTCTGAGGGGTCTGTCCCCGCTCCTACTTCGTCTAACAAAACTAAAGATTTGGGAATTGGTAATTGGGAATTGGGATTTAGGATTTGGGGTTGGGGAATTTGTAATTTAGGTTTGAGAATTGGGAGAGCAGAAACAGTGTTCTGTGTAGCTGTGACTTCTAGGTCTTGCTGTTGGGAATTAGTAATTGGAAGGTTTGAATTTTCTTCCCCTTCAGCCTGCGATTTATTGTGTAAAACTTCTAAAATGCGGCTGATGCGGCGGATATGGCCGGAGAAAGTAGACAAACTTTGCTGCAAAGATTGTTCGTCACCAATATCGGCCAAAATATTGTCGAACCAAGGCAATTCTACGGGTTCGCGGGCGGCAACAAACATTCCGGCTTTCGCCATTAAAGCTGCCAAGCCCAAGGTTTTGAGGGTGACAGTTTTGCCGCCAGTGTTGGGGCCTGTGATGGCGACGACGCGGATGTGCGGCCCGATCGTTAAATCGACGGGCACGACTGGAAAGCCTTGCTCGTGCTGTTGCTGCCAAACTAATAAAGGATGTCGCAACTGGCGCAGGGTAATTTGCGATCGCAGGTTGCGAATTAACAATTGACTGTTTTCTGAGTTTTCCTCATCTTCTTTTTCCTCATCTTCTGTTTCGGGATTTTTTGGTGCTAATTCTGGCTCTCCCAATTCGATAAATTTCGGCGGATTTGCTTGCAACCAAAAACTATAACGCGCTTTAGCGGCGGCTAAATCTAAAGTTGTAACTACCACCACCAATCTGTCTAAATCTGGTTTGACTGCTGCGACTTGCTCGGTGAGGGCGCGGCGAACTGCTTCTTCTTCGGCTTGTTCTTGCCTGAGAAACTGCCGCATTTGGTTGTTAAGATTGACTGTGCTGTGGGGTTCTACGTACAGTGTCGCACCGCTAGCCGAGGAGTCGTGAACGATGCCCGGTATGGCATCTTTTTGGGGAGCTTTGACGGGAATGACAAAGCGTCCGCTTCTTTGGGTAATTAGCTGTTCTTGTACGGCGTTGGATTGGCGCTGCAAAATCCCCTGCAATATTTGATAAATGCGATCGCGCAACTGTCGCATTTGAACTCTAATTCCTGCTAATTTAGGAGTGGCTCTGTCTGCTACTTGAGCGCGATCGTCTATACAGCGATGGATTTCTTGCTCTAGTTCGGGATAAGTCCGCAATTGGGATGCCAGTTCTTTGAGCGTCGGCACATCTGCCTGAGAGTCAATTATCCGGCGCAATTGCCTTGCTCCGGCGAGGGTAGTAGCAATTGCCAGCAATTCTTCGCCACTGAGCAAACCTTGCAGTTCGGCTCGCTGCAGCGAAGTGCCGATGTCTTGGATTCCTTCAAAACTCAAAGCACCGCCAGCGCGGCTGTCTAACTGATAAGCTTCCTGAGTTTGGGCTAGGAGTTCTGCTGTTTGAGGTTGAGTTGCCGGGATTTGGAGGTCGAGGGCGGCGGCGACGCCAAGTTTGGTGGCCGCGAAGGTAGCCAAGTGCTGACACAGGCGCGGCCATTCTAATAGTTCTAGTGTTTCGGCTTGAATCAAAGTTGAGGTGGTGTTGGTAATTGGCATTCTCAGGCGCTGACCGAGAAGGTGAATTTGACGATACTATTAATTGATTTTAAAGTTTTTTATTGTTTCCTGGCGCAATTTGAGAAAGTATTTGCGATCGCCCTCAGCAGTCTTTCGACCGCAAGCTCTGATGTAACATTAATTACGAAGGAGAAAATTTGCATTTTTGCATTACCCGTCTAAAATTATACCTTCTCGTGATAGCAGTCCCCAAAAAATTTGCAACTTTAGGCAAGCTCCCAACTATTATACAGTAAGTCATTCCCAATTTTTTACTCTAAAATATAAAATCTCAAATGGTATGAGCTATTTTTTGTTTTGAGGGAGCGGGGATGGACTGTTTTTTGAGGGAATTGAACTATTTTGGAATTTTAAATCTGTCAGCACAATTCTGGCGGTTGTATCCTAAAAAGTAATTTGTGGAGGTGGTAGAAGTATGGCAAAGATTCTGGCGATCATCGCGGATACTGTGACTTTTCAAGTTGTGCAAGAGTTACTCAGCCAAGAGGGACATCAGGTGAGAGTCGTTCCCGACGACAAGGAGGGTTTAGACTTGGCGAGGGAATTGTCCCCCGATGCGATAATTTGCGACGGGACTTCGCCTCAAATCAACTTTTTGGAGGTGTGCCGGCTGGTGAAAGCCGATTCCCTACGGGATAGCTTCGCTTCACGAGAATTGGCGACAGCCTATTTTATTCTGCTGACAACACCGGAGCAATTTGATGAAATTCAAGAATTGGATGCGCCCTTTGATGATTTTCTGTTTAAACCGATAGTTAAGCAGGAATTATTGGCGCGGGTGCGCGCGTCTAAGCGATCGCGCGAGTTGAGGGCGCGGTTGGAGTTAACCCAGCAAGAATTGCAACTGTCGCGCGATCGAATGCTGCAAAATGAAAAAATGTCTAGTTTGGGCGAATTGGTGTCTGGGATAGCCCACGAAATTAACAACCCAATTACTTTTATTTACAGCAATCTAACTCACGTCCAAAGCTACGCGACCGATTTAATAGAACTGCTGCGATTGTATCAAAAAGAGCTAGTCAATCCCGGAGCAGAAATTCTGCAAAAACAACAAGATATGGATGTGGACTTCGTACTCGACGATTTATTAAAAATTGTGAGTTCCATGCGTACCGGGAGCGATCGCATACGCCAAATAATTTTGTCGCTACAGGATTTTTCCCGCAGCGATCGATCGGGCTGGCAGTTATTTGATGTTTCCGACGGTTTAGAAAATACTCTGTTGTTGTTGCAGCACCGCTTGCCGGCTCGCGAGGGAAGGCGAGATATCAAGGTGATCAAACAATTCGGCAATTTGCCACAGATTGAGTGTTATGCAGGGCTGCTCAATCAAGCTTTTCTGAATATCATCAATCACGCGATCGATGCTTTGGAAGAGTCGGCTCAAGAGTTAGAGGAGTTGGAATCCATCAAATTTAAGCCTGTGATTTTGATTACCACTCAGGTGGTCGATGCTCAGCGAATTTCGATTGAGATTGCTGATAACGACATCGCACATAGCAAAGATACCACAGCCGAAATTTCCGATCCATTTTTGGGAGCAAAACCTGCGGAACCACCCATATCATCGGGACTTGCTCTCAGCTATCGGATAATTGTAGAGCAGCACAAAGGAGAGTTCAAGTGTTTTTCCGAACCGGGTAAAGGCACTAAAATTCAGATAGAGATTCCGCTGCGTCACAGTTAATTAACAGTATTTACCGTTGGTGGGGGCGGGTTTTTGAAATGGTTGGTTGTAGCCGGAAATTCTTGTGAATCCGCCCCTACAATGACTGCACTTTTTTCAGGTAAAATTTTGTAGAGGGAATGGCAGAAGTTATCGAAAAGAGACTTGATTTGATATTCCAGAGATTTGAAGGAGAGAGGAAGAGAATAGAAATATGAATAATTCCATCGAGAGGGGCAACCACGAGAGATTGCCCCTACAAAACACGGTTATGTAGATGTTGTGTGTCTAGGATTGGAATAATTAAAGGGAGACTAGCGCGCCTTGAGTATCAAGGCCGATCGCCCTTACCTCAGCCTTGACCCCAAATTCCATCCAAGCAGCCGCCATCGCTTTTTCAACCGCCTCGGCGTTAGCCATATCCGTTAAAGCTAAAAGCGTTGGCCCGGCACCGCTAATTACCATTTCATAGGCCCCTGCATTCAGAGCAGCTTGTTGCACCGCTTCATATCCCTTAATCAGAGATTGCCGATAAGGTTGGTGAATTTTGTCTTGGAGGGCGCAGCGCAGCCAGTTTTCATTGCCAGTTTCCAAAGCCCGCACTAGCAAACCGAGGTGTGCAGCATTAAAAATCGCGTCAGCCTTACTGTAATCTGCTGGCAAAACTTTGCGGGCTTCGGCTGTAGAAAGTTCAAAATCGGGGATGGCTACCACGGGCACAATATTCGGATGCCAGGGAATATCGCAAATCTCCCATGAACCCCCCCCCTGCCCCCCCTTGCTAAGGGGGGGTGATTGTGTGATCCCCGCGTCGGTAAGGGGGAATTCTTCTCTTAGCCCCCCCTTACTAAGGGGGGGTTGGGGGGGTGCATTGCTAGCAGCGAGGCGACATCCTCCCAGTAAAGCGGGGACAACGTTGTCGGGATGTCCTTCAAGTTCGATCGCCAATTGCATCACTTCCACCTGACTCAAAGGCTTTCCGGCTAATTCATTTGCACCAACTAACCCACCGACAATAGCTGTGGCGGAACTTCCTAAACCTCTAGCCAGCGGCACTTGCATATCTATATGTATGGCTACGGGCGGCGGCGATTGGTTCAGGTATCCGTATAACTTTATAAATGCTTGATAAGCGAGATTGCTGTCATCTGTCTTAACTTTGGTGGTTTCTTTGCCTGTAACAGTAATTTTTAGTTTCTCGGTTGCTGAGGGTTCGAGTCGGGAGAATTGGAAGCGGTTGTAGAGGCTTAAAGCGGCGCCGATGCAGTCGAAGCCGGGGCCTAGGTTGGCGGTTGTGGCGGGTACGGTAACGGTAACGGTGGAATTTTCGGGCATTTTTTGAATAGTTAATTTGGAGTGTTTAACCGCAGATGGACGCGGATGAACGCTGATCGAAGCATATTATACTATGTTTTCAAAAGCCATTTATTCTTGCAGCATTTGAAGATGTTTGATGGCATCTTGATAATCGTTGGTATTGCCATCTTTTTGATAGAGTTCTGCTGCTTTTTGATAATCGGCGATCGCCCCCGGTTTGTCTTCTAAGAACTCGCGGACTCTGGCGCGGTTGTAGTAGGCGTCGCCGTAGTTGGGGTTAATTTCAATTGCGCGATCGAAATCTGCTTTAGCTGCTGGATAATCTTTGAGATTGCGGCCGTGGATGATGCCGCGTTTGTTGTAGGCTTTGGCGTAGTTCGGGTTGAGGCGGATGGCTTCTGTGTAATCGGCGATCGCCCCTGGAATGTCTCCTGCCTCTGATTTGGCTAAAGCACTATTAAATAAATCTTCAGCAGGATTTTGAACAATCGTTTTTTGAGCTATTAATATTGCTGAGGATTTAGCAGAGACAGCAGGGGATATATTACCAAAGATAGTAAAGATTACTAGAGTAGCAATTAAATTGTAAAATGATGATTTCATAATTTAGGCAAAAATTTGAGCGACCGAACAACTAAAACCGGGCAACAAAGGGGAAGTTAGTTCATCATTGCTCAACAGTGTAGCAATGAGCCTTAAACTTGCTTGTTCCCTGCGATAAACTTCTATTTGCTGCAATTGCCAATTCACAACCCAGTATTCCTGCACTCGTCGCACCGAATAGAGTCTGAGTTTCACGTCTCGATCGCGTGTCTGATTGTCTGCACCGGGGGATAACACTTCAACAATTAACTCTGGTGCGGCGGTTAAATGTCCCGCTTCGTCTAGCAAGATAGCCAAGCGTTCGTTGCTAATCCCAACCACATCAGGAATAACACAATCTACATCTGTAAAAATCACCCCTGGACTAATTACTGATTCTCCTAATCCTGTTTTTTGTGACCAATTATTTAACTCTATGCAAATGTTACCACAAACTTCTTGATGATTCCAGTGTGCTGCCCAGGTCACAAATAACTCTCCATCAATAATTTCGTAACGATCGCCGTTATCGGGCAATAGTTCTAAATCGGCGGTAGTCCAGCGTACTTTATCAGATATTGTCTGGCTCATAAGCTAATCCGCATTTAAATTGCATACTAAAATAAATTTTTCCTCTTATGGGGTGGGCATCCTGCCCGCCCTCAACCTAAAAATTAAATGCACAACAGCTTACAAGCACTGTTGAGAGGTGATACAAACATTCTAAACGATCGAGCTTCTACACGATCCACAGCTTGAAACAATCGGCATACACTGACTTTCGCCTTTTGCAGGCGAGACTCAGAATATTGAAACCCGCGCCCAGGCGGGTTTCGTTTTTGTAGAGGCGATTTCGCATCACCAAATTGTCCGATCGCCCAATTTAAAATTATTTAGAATTTCAAATCGCGCGATTACTTCAAAATAGTTTTAGAAGCAATCCGAGTTTTCTTGCGATCGGCTTCACTCAATTGTTCACCAGATTGCAAGCGAGTAGCAGAGGTTTGCAGCACAGTTGCGGCACTTTTATCGCCCATTTGCAAAGCAGTTTTAGCTGCTGTTTGCAACATCGTTGCCGCGCCGGCGCGATCGCCCTGTTGCAATCTAGTTTCTGCGAGTTGAGTTTGGCGGTATTTAGCCAAAGCTAAAATGTGCTGCTGCACCATCGGGTTAAGTGCTGGCTGATAAACTTTTAAGACATTAGCAGAAACTGCAACAGGATCGGAAAGCAAACCTTGCCCGACAGTCGGATCGTCGTAGCGAATTTGCAATTGCCCGATCGCCTGTGTACCTTCGGGCAACTGTCCAATATAAATATTAGCCAAAACTACTCGCTCTATATCCTTCATTAAATCTCCCAGGCGCACCATAAAACGATCGCCCTCTTGCTGTATCGGTAATTCGATCGTATCCGGGGCAACTTGGGCGATCGGTTTGAGTTCGGCTAACCGCACTTTTGGCATTAGGGAAAATAGCAAATAAGCATTAGTCAAACCTACACCTTGGACGCGACTAAACAGTTTACCAAACTCGTCAACCGCATCTTCAGGACGCTGAATGTGAGCCAGAGCACCGCCGCCAGCATCAGCAATTTTTTCCAGAATATCCTGGTTCCAGTTATCGCCAAATCCCAGAGAATTTAAAGTCATGTTGTAGTCGGCAGCCAATTTAGCCAACTTCAAACAGCGGCTGTCGTCGCCGTGTTCGTTTTCGCCGTCAGTCAGCAGAAACGCCTGAGATATAGCTTCTTTTTTGCCTTTGCCCAACTCTTCAATACCTAACTTAATGCCCTCATCAATTGCTGTGCCACCGGCCGAGCGCAATTGCTCAATTTGCCGTTTAATGCTGCTGGGATCTCCCACAATTTGATTGGGGACGAGGACTTTGGCTTTGTGGTCGAAAGCCACCGCGCAAAAGCGATCCCCGGGCTTCAACCTGTCGAGCAACCGTCCGGCGGCTTGTTTGACGGTTTCCAAGGGGCGTCCGCCCATCGAACCACTGTGGTCGAGAATCAGGCACAGGTTTAAGGGTACGCTGGAGTCGATCGAGCTTGCCGTCGCAGACACTGAAATAGCTAGCTGGCGCTGCGTCGAGGGCGCAGCAGCGTCAAGGTTAGGGTCGTTTAAAACCGGGAGCAAACTAACTTTCATGCGGGATACCTAAAGATTGCGTTACTATTTCTTTAAGAATAGCTCCATCAGTTCAGGCAACATTTCGGTTATATGAACACACCAATTAAAGCTGTGCAATCGCCATACTACGGGGAAGGGAACTCTCGGACGCCACCTCCCGATTTGCCATCCCTGTTGCTGAAGGAGCGGATCGTTTATCTGGGGATGCCTCTGGTGCCTGCGGTAACAGAACTGATTATCGCTGAACTGTTGTTCTTGCAGTACGAAGACCCGGATAAGCCGATCAAAATCTACATCAACTCGACCGGCACTTCTGGTTACAGTGGCGAACCCGTCGGCTTTGAAACAGAAGCCTTCGCTATCTGCGATACGATCAGGTACATTAAGCCGCCTGTGCACACTATTTGCCTCGGTTCGGCAATGGGGATGTCTGCGATGCTGTTAGCGGCCGGTACAAAAGGCTTTCGGGCGAGTTTGCCCCACGCTTCGATTGTGTTGCATCAACCCAAGGCTTACACGCGGGGTCAAGCAAGCGACATTCAAATTCGGGCTAAGGAAGTGCTGGCAAATAAAGCGACAATGCTTGATATTTTTGCAAGCTGTACTGGCCAACCGATCGAAAAGATTACTAAAGATATGGATCGGTTGCTGTACATGACGCCTTATGAAGCGAAAGAATACGGTTTGATCGATCGCGTTCTTGAAAGTTCGGAAGAATTGCCGAAACCGCTGCCTGCAGGAGTCATCTAACTGGGAATCGGGAATCGGGAATCGGGAATTGGGAATCGGGAATCGGGAATCGGGAATGACTAAGAATTAAGGGTTAATGCCTAGTAGTTCCTACCCTGATTAGTTACTAAATAGTCTTTTTATGACTAACAATGCCCGATGCCCAATGCCCAATTGCCCAATTGCCCAATGCCCAATGCCCAATTGCCCAATTGCCCGATGCCCAATTGCCCGATCACCAATTACCAACTAAACGGAGTTCCGAATTATGCCTATAGGTGTGCCAAAAGTTCCCTACAAAATGCCGGGTGGTTATGATACTCAGTGGATTAATATCTACGATCGCCTCTACCGGGAACGAATTATTTTCTTGGGCAGAGACATTGACGATGAAATTGCCAATCAAATCATCGCTGTGATGCTCTATCTTGATTCGGAAGATTCTGGTAAGGATATTATTTTGTACATCAATTCCCCAGGGGGAATGGTGTCGGCAGGCATGGCTATTTTTGATACCATGCAGCACATTAAATCAGACGTGGTGACGATTTGTGTGGGCTTGGCTGCTTCGATGGGTTCTTTCCTGTTAGCTGCCGGTGCGAAGGGGAAACGCTTAGCTTTGCCTCACTCGCGAATCATGATTCACCAGCCTTCTGGGGGCACGCGGGGACAAGCAACGGATATTCAGATTGAGGCGAAAGAGATTCTGCGGCTGCGCCACGAGCTCAATAATATCTATGCTAAGAATACTGGCAAGCCGATCGAGAAAATCGAGAAGGACATGGATCGCGACTATTTCATGTCCGCTGAGGAAGCCAAGGAATACGGCTTGATTGACAGAGTAATCGAAGATCGTCCGTAAGTTATTTTTGCGCGACCGTAGTGTGGGCAACCCTCCCACTACAACCTAGTTCGCACTAAATTTTGGCAGAATCTTTACATTTAAGGATTCTGCCATATTTAATGGAATTATCAACGCTCATTCATGCTAAATGGATATTGCAGATTATTACCGACAGTTAGGACTGAGGTCAGGTGCGAGTTTATCGCAAGTTAAGACCTCTTATCGGCAGTTAGCGAGACAGTATCACCCCGATGTGAATCCGGGAAACGAACAG
Source organism: Microcoleus sp. w2-18bC1 (assembly GCF_036700365.1). Classification (NCBI taxonomy): domain Bacteria; kingdom Bacillati; phylum Cyanobacteriota; class Cyanophyceae; order Oscillatoriales; family Microcoleaceae; genus Microcoleus; species Microcoleus sp. w2-18bC1. The sequence goes on along the minus strand of NZ_JAUBOS010000014.1, from coordinate 98,091 downwards.
GCTAAAAATAAGTTTATTGCTATTACTGAGGCTTATAAGTTCCTGGTGAATGTTGCCCCCCACCATGTTGCGGAGTCGAAAGTTGCCAATTCAACTGTGCCGCCTACTTCGACACCGCCGGATCTGGGGGTGAAAGCTCAACCGCAAGCAGTTAAAGTGACTCGAAAAGAGGCCGCGGTTCAATCTAATGCGGATCTGTCGGCGGTAGAACAAAAGTTAAAGCAAGATGCTTATGTTGAGTTGCAGCAGTTGCTGAAATATCAGAGGTTCCCGCGGGCGATCGCCTTGATTGAGGGTTTGGCCCAGCGGGTTCCCGAAGATTTGGAGGTGCGTCAGTGGCAGGCGATCGCCTATCAGCGCTGGGGACGGCATTTGATCGGAGAAAAGCAGGTTGATAAGGCGAGAATTTATTTGAAAAAGGCTGTGAAAACTGACCCTCACAATCGGGCTTTGTGGGCGGAAGTTGAGCGGGATTTTCGCAGGTTGGAAGAGATTTATTGAAGCGATGTTGCGTCCCCCTTTTTCAGGGGGTCTGCGTCGTGAATTTTTAATTTTTCTAATTTTTCTAAAATAACTTGGGTATTTTCCGGTCGGTTTTCCGGTAGCGGTTCGATCAATTCGTCGATCGACTCTAGAAGTAACGGGTCAATATCTACAGCCTGGTTCCTCCAATTAATTTTACCAGTTTTTTCATTAACGGGAAAGTCGATCGGCTCTATGCCTGTTAATAAGTGTACAAAAGTACGCCCTAAAGCAAAAAAATCCGATCGCACGCCTGCTTTACCTAGAATTTGTTCCGGTGCAGCGTATCCAGCAGAACCTATGGGTGCGGTCTCTATCTCTGCTTCTGTGGTGGCGCCGAAGTCAATTAATCTCAATTTTCCATTGGCTTCAACCATCAGGTTGGATGGCTTAATATCCCGATGCACTACATGATGTTTGTGGATTTCCTGCAAAATACGAAGCATTTGTTGCAGCCAATCAAGAGCCAGCTTTTGAGAAACGTACTGTTTTTTAGTTAAGAATTCTGCCAAGTTTTCTCCGCTAATTTTTTCCATCACCAAACAAGACAATTTCTGGAAGTTATGGGGGAGTTTAATTTGGAAATAACCGTCAGGTTCGACATGGGGAACTGAACCCTTTCCGGCCAGCCAAATCAAAACTCGCGCTTCTTGCTTGAACAAGCGAACTAAATCGGGATTGTGGGCGTGTTTCAAGACTTTTAAAATTTTGACAGTGCCCCATTCGTTTTCCCCGGTTCCCAAGTCTTCGACTTCAAAGATGTCTGTGGGGCGTGCGGGATTGGGCGATCGCACTGGTTTAAGGATACGATAGCGATCGGCAATTAACAAATCCGTGCCACAAGCCTGACAATTTTGAGCAGCAGCAGGATTTTCGCGTTGTTCGCATTGAGGATTGATGCAGTAAATCATACCATTTTAGATTTTAGATTTTAGATTTTAGATTGGAAATGACTGACGCTGTATCGGTTTAGAGCTTGGTTTTGCATTCTTTTTTGGGGAAGTCGTATCACTTTGATTGATAAATTACCATAAAACCCAGCAGTTCTGATCGTCTACAGTTATGTCAGCGCTGGCGCTACAATTTGTCCAATCTTTGGTTGCGGTTACGTCGAAGAGTTTGGTCAAAAATTCAGTCGTTTTGCGGATAATCTCTTCGGCTTTGACTTCAACTTTTTTGGACTCTGGCGGCAGTTGTTCGCCTTCTTCGTCTTTGGGGCGGTAAGTACGGGAGATTCCAGAAAGCACAGCGGGCTTCTGGAGTGCTTTTTGAGCTTCTGCGAGTTCTTGGACGGATCGGCTTTTGATGCCTTTTTCGATCGCAATAATCTGATTTAAGCGTGCCATTGTTCGATTTTATTGACGCTGAACTCATATCAAGCCGGGTTGATACTGATCATCAAATTGTTTGTGCTGTGGCTTTTAGGGCTTTGATAACTCTCCCTCCTCAGTACAAAACTCACGATCGTTCTTTAACCAGACTTGTTCATTTTGTAGTATGGTATAATTCAATATAAATTACAAGCTTTTTTTTGTGCCAAGAGATCCCGCTGCTATCCGTGGTCAGCAATTTATCTCTCAAAAAATCGGCAAAATCTCTAGCGTCGCTGCCAAAGTGTAGCAAATATAACTCTTTGTCAGCGCTCCAACTACCTCTTGAGATAGATGCGGGAATCCCTCTCAGGGCGCGTTGTCATATCGGGAAATATTTCTTAACATATAGATAACAAAGGGAATCCGAGGAGACACCAAAAATCCTTAAGCCCTTGGGGTGCCCCGGTTAATTAGACTTTTCGCAAACAAGGGCTAAATCAATGAACAAGCAGCAAAACTCCGAAGTTTCAGCATTTTTGCCCATGCTCCAAAAAGGCATTTGGCTGTTTGGGATTCTCTCTTGGATATTCGGGCTGACAGATAGAACTATTGCACTATTATCTGACGGATATTTGTCGGCGATCGATATTGTCCAGCTATTTACAGCATCATTTTTCTTCATTAGCTGGCTGTTGTTAAGCCCGTTTTTGGGTCTTAACTCCCAGAGTCAGCCGAAGGAAGAAGCATCTCCCTAGTTTTTAAGTTGTAATGTTAGTTTCTCGATCGCTCTTTCTTTCTTCTGGGGCAAAGCGCGCCGGCCAAATGCGATCGCAAAAAAATAACGTTCCCGCCGTCACACACAGCGGAATCGCCAACAGATTCAACAGCGGAATGCTTACCAAACCCAAACAAACCAAACCAAAACTCCCGCTGGCCGGCAAACTCGCCCAAATGATCTCCAACTTCTCCTGAAAAGGTCGCCTCCGCCTCTCCAAAGGTGCATCTAAAAAGTCCAAACAGACAATAGTCGCGCCCAAAGCTACGCCACCCAAACTGCTAAGAATAGAGCCGACTCCTGGAATGAAATTTAGCAGCAGCAGCGGTATACCGACGCTCAACAAAATTTGTAGTTTTCGCAGTTCAAAGGCGATCGCCCTTTGAATATCCTCAAAACTACTCGCCAAATTCATTGGTGCTTCTGCGGGCAATTGACCGTTCCGCAGCAGTTCCAATTGTTCGGAAAGTTTGCCGTACCAGGGCGAACCTAAAATCACGCCAAACTGCACTAACAAAAATCCAATTATCAGCAAAAGTCCTGACACTAGGAGTACGCGCAGCAGCCAGCCGAAAGCGACTGTTAACACGCCAAGAAAGCTCAGCCAAGCTGGAAAACTCGCAATTAAAGCATTAAATCGGACGGACAAATCGGCAACCAAAACGTCTATCCCAGCCAAACTGGGAAATAGCAAGCTTAAATAAAGACCAATACCAATTATAAAATTTAGCACCACGGGAACTAATACATAAGTCCACAGCTTGGGAGTTTGCAAAATTAGCGTGAAAGCTCGCAAAGGATAAGTGAAACCTGCCAGGAGTCCAATTGGTGCGGTAATGGCGGCGTGGGCGGGGTTTGAATTTAACTGTTTTGACATATTTTCTGCTTTTGAGGACTCGACTCTATTTTCTATCATCCATTTTCCATTATTATGACTGATGAGGATTTATCGCAGGTTGCCCAAAAGTGAAGCTTTTTATTTACCATACCCCGGAACTTACGCCAGGCGACAAAATGCCGGCTTGCGCGATCGCAGTTGATGTGCTGCGGGCGACTACGACAATGGCAACGGCCCTGAATAATGGGGCGGAAGCTGTCCAAGTTTTCAGCGACTTAGATAAGCTAATGGCCGAGAGCGAAAAATGGCCTGCAGATAAGCGGATTCGCGCCGGAGAGCGCGGTGGCGGCAAAGTTGACGGATTTGACATGGGGAATTCCCCCCTCGACTGCACGCCAGAAAAGGTGACTGGGAAGCGAATTTTTATCAGCACAACTAACGGTACTCGGGCTCTGGAACGAGTGCAAGCTGCTGCAACTGTGTTAACGGCGGCTTTGATTAACCGCAAATCTGTGGTGCAGTTTTTGTTAAATAAACAGCCGGAAACTATTTGGATTGTGGGTTCTGGTTGGGAAGGGAGTTATTCGTTGGAAGATACGGTTTGTGCTGGTGCGATCGCCCAAAGTCTCCTGGCAGAAAGCGGTATTCCTGCGAGCGATTTTGCTGGTAACGATGAAGTATTTGGGGCTATTGCTCTTTATTTGCACTGGCAAGATAGGTTGCACGAATTGTTGGAAAGGGCCAGCCACGGTCAGCGCCTCCTCGGTTTAGGTGTTATTGAAGATTTAAAATATTGCGCGCAAACGGATACTTTAGATGTGCTGCCTGTGCAGCGAGAACCGGGAGTGTTGGTTAAGTCTGATTTTAAAATTCCTCAAGCTAATTTCTGGGTTCCATCTTCGGAAAAAACGGCGAATTAAATTTTTCTGCAAGTGGTGTAAGCTGTCGCGCATTTAAATTGTATATTCAGGGCGGGCGGGACGCCCACCCCACAAGACTTTGATTTTTTTTGACATACAATTTCAAGGCCGCAACAGCTTATTAGTAAGGTGCACGGCCCTGCACACCTACTCGAACAAGCACAATAAAATTGGTTTGCAGCATCGGAATGCAAGTCCTCATAAAAATCAGAGGACTTGCATTCCTCACTACAGACAACGGAAGTTAGTAGTTAGCCAACGAGATTTTTGTTTAAAAAGTAGAATTAAAGATATTTGGTAGGGACAAAACATTGTTTTGTCCCTAGTCGATTGCAGGCAATTGAGAATTGCTGCATTCACCACCGAACCGCTGAATTAAACATTCGGCAATTCTGGCTGCTGCACCGGGTTCTCCCATGCGGCGCCAGCCATTTTCAGCGATTAGCTGCAACCTGTCGGGGTCGCGGAGCAAAGACTGCACGGCGCCGGCAACTTCGGCGGGATGTTTGACTAAAATTAATGACGGGCCTAACAGGCGACTTTGAGCTTCTGCAAAAGCGAAAGTAAATTGCGGGCCGTTTCCGGGAATGGCGATCGCGGGTTTTCCTAAACCTACAAATTGTTCTGTAGCCGTACCTGCCATTGCTATTGCTAAATCGGCTTCGTACAAACAATCGTTAAAACTTTGCTGAGTCAAAATCATCGTGGCGTTTCTCTGCACAAATGTCATGGGCAATAGTAAATTAGGAGATTCTTTCTGCATTTCTTGAGCGCTAGAAACAGGAGGTCGCAAAATACTTCCTTCTCGCCGCTGCGTTCTAATTTCGCCGTCTTGTCGCCAGCCGAAAAATTCTAAACTAGGTCGCAAAGCTTCTAAGTTTAACTGGGGAGAAATGGCTCCGAAAAATAACAATTTGCGATCGGCAAACAGCGATAAAATTCCGGCTACAGCCTCTACTATTAGCAGCCAATTAGCATAGGCTTCCGGCGCTCGAGAACCGGGGAGTAAGGTGATGATGAGCGATCGCTCGATTTCCCGAAACTCTGCGTCAGGGCCGTAAAAACCGGCGGGGTTTTCCGGTTCGAGTCCGTCCATCATCGGGTTTCCGAGATTGTAAGCGGGAATTCCCAGCTTTTGTAAAGTCTCGGCGGTCAGCGCGTCCCTGGCAAAAACGGCTCTACAGCGCGATCGAGTCATCAACCAGCGCTCCCAAGGCAAATAAACCGATCGCGACCAATTCCACCCACCAAAGACCCTGGATTTGCGAGCCAGAGGCCCGTCCTCGTCCCGCAAATAATACTCGGACTTGGCAGTACCGACAAAGGCATAGGGCGCGCCGCTGAGCCAAGCAAACAGCAGCGGTACAATATCCCCGCAGGCTAAAATAACGCCGTCTTGATTCCCAGACTGTTGTTGGCTTCGCACCCAAGCGCGGATGGCTTTAAACTGAGCGATTGTCAACTGCAGCAGGCCGCCTTTGACATCGCGCAAAAATTCCCTCCCGTCCATGTAAATAAAGCCGCCCGAAGGCATCCGCTGCACCGGGCCGATGATGCGGGCGTTTTCTAGTTGAGCGAAAGCTTGCCCTTCACCCACTAGCGGAAACACGGCTAATTCTGGCGGATGCGGGTGCTGTTGCAGTTCCTGCAAGATGCGAAGGGCGATCGCGTCTTCTCCGTGGCCGTTACTGAGGCAAAGTAATTTCAATCCCAACTCTCTCAAAAACTGTCTCTGAATATATAGAAGCAAGATTAGCCGCAGGATGCAAGGTGCTATAGCCGGATGTTGAAGTAAGTGGATCGCCGATCGCACGAGTCCGGGACTTTTGGGTAAAATAGCAGATGAAACTCTATTTTATAGGTAAAATTGGATGGTACAAACCCTGCCAAAATCTTTGACACTCCAAGAGTTTCTGAAGTTGCCAGAAACCAAACCAGCCAGCGAGTACATTGACGGTGAAATCATTCAAAAACCGATGCCTCAAGGAGAACATAGTGTCATTCAAGGCGAGTTGACAAGCGCTGCTAATACTGCTCTTAAACCTCAAAAGGTGGCGCGAGCATTTCCAGAACTACGGTGCATTTTTGGCGGTCGAGCGATCGTTCCCAACGTGACTGTATTCACTTGGGAGCGCATTCCCCGTAAAGAAAATGGTGGTGTGGCAAATGTGTTTGCGATCGCCCCGGATTGGACAATTGAAATCCTCTCCCCCGACCAAAGCCAAACTAAAGTTACTAAAAATATTTTACATTGTCTCAAGCACGGAACTCAAATGGGTTGGTTAATCGATCCAGAGGAGCGATCGGTTTTTGTATATCGGCCGACTCAATCAACGGAGGTATTTGACGAACCGGAACAGTTATTGCCCATGCCATCTTTTGCCAGGGAATTGCAACTGACAGTAGGAGAATTATTTGGTTGGCTATTAGAGTGATATCATGTCCTATCGAGCGATCGCACATGATATCACTACTGACTACTGACCACTGACTACTGACTACTGACCATCGATATATTGCTTTAAAGTATTCCGAATTTGTTTGAGCTGAAATCCCTTAGCAAGTTGGCGCAGCTTCGAGACAAACGGCATTAAATTAGGTTCTAAACTCTCCAGCTTAGCACTCTCATCAAAAATTTCTTCAATGTCGCCCATAGCTGCGAGTTTCAAAAGTTTTACTACCGACTCAGAAGCTGCAGGTAACAGAGAAGAATAAGCAGGAAAATCAGAGGCTGGTGACAAACTGGGATGTTTGCGCTTTTTGTTTTCCGAAGATTCCCCATAAATCCATTCTAGTCCCAAACGCACGCGCAACTGTTCCAAAAAGTGATTTGCTTCGATCGGTTTGGGAAGAAAAGCATCGTACCCTGCGAGGATGCTATCTTGCTGCGTAGCCTCGAAAACGCTAGCTGACATAGCGATTAACACAACATCTTTTACTTCCTGCAACTGCCGCAGTCTTCTTGCCGTTTCTAAGCCATCCATTACAGGCATCCGCAAGTCCATTAAAATGATATCTGGTTGAAATTCAACTGTTTTGCAGAGGCATTCTTGACCGTTTTGGGCCTCTGCAACCTCAAACCCCAAACGCAGCAGCAGCCTGCACAACAAATCGCGATCCAGTTGATTGTCATCCACGATTAGCACTTTCTGCTTGTTGCCAACAAAACCGACAAGCCAGCGTTTTTCCTGCAAAGGAGACACCTCTAAGTACCGTTTAGCTGCTGGCAATTCTAAATCTACCCAAAAAGTGCTGCCTTTTCCCAAAGTGCTGTGCACGCGAATTTCGCTACCCATTAGTTTCGCTAATTTCTGGCTAATCGAGAGTCCGAGACCTGTACCTTCAACAAACGTATTGCCTCCTACTTGGTGGAATGGCAAAAATATTTCTTCTAACTTGCTTTCGTCTATTCCCATGCCGGTATCCTCGACTTGAAAGCGGATTTTTAAAGCGTGTTTGGCTGCGATCGGATTGTGGGCGAAGCGCATATAATTTTCTTTCAGTTCCGAACTCAAAGTCGAGAACTCATAATTTTCTTCTTGCCCTCGACTCCAGGCCCCTGTGCCGACATAGCCGACTTTGAAAGTCACACCGCCGCTGTTAGTAAATTTAACGGCATTGCTGAGTAAATTTATGAGAATTTGGCGCAATCTTTTTGGATCGACACGAACGCCGCTAGGCAGGGGAGAGACTTGTTCGTAATGGAATAAAATTTCTTTTTGAGACGCCCGCATCTGAAAGAGATCAGCAAGGTTTTTCGTAAAATTTAGAAAATTTAACTCTTCCGGGTAGAGTTCCATTTTTCTAGCTTCAATTTTGGAAAGATCTAAAACATCGTCGATTAACATCAGCAGGTGTTGACCGCACTGTTGAATATTGCTGAGACTTTCTTGGTGATCAGAGCTTAAGTCTTTGTCGGTTTTGAGGATTTGAGTGTAACCTAAAACGCCGTTTAAAGGCGTGCGTAGTTCATGGCTCATATTCGCAAGAAATTCGCTTTTGGCGCGGTTGGCGCTTTCAGCAGCTAATGCAGCTTGTTGGAGGGCAGATTCTGCAAGTTTGCGATCGACAATTTCCGTTTTTGCTTGTTGAAATAGCGTCGATTGCTGGATCGCGATCGCCAATTGCACGCACAATTGCCGGAGAGATTCTATTTCTGAGGAATCCCAGGAACGGGGGCCACTGCAATCGTGAGCGATCAGGAGTCCCCAGAGCTGATTTTCTGCCGTCGGTTGGACTTGGGAAATGCTTTCTCGTGCTTGTAAAATTGGCACTATTAAGTTAGCTTTAACTTCAAATTTTTCTAGGAATTTAATGTGACATTCACTCATATTTTCCGCGTAAATATCTTCTATAGCGCGAATATTTCCTTGCTGGTAAATATCAACAAATTTATCTCTAAAACACGTATCCAAATAGTCAAAATCTTGCAGCGAAACTATATCTTTGGCTACAGATTCGACAACTACAATACCGCTCCAGTCGGGATTAAAGCGGTAAATAACTGTGCGGTCTGTTTGCAAAAATTGCCGCACTTGTTCGACAGCAGTTGTCAGGACTTCTTCTAAATTTAGGGAGGAGCGAATGCGATCGAGCATGGCAACTACCAGCCGTTCTCGCCTTAATTGCTGCTGCAGGGCGATCTCCGCTTGTTTGCGTTCGGTGATGTCGGTAATTACTCCCACTAACCCGATTAAATGACCAGTTTCATCTTTAATGGCGTCGGCGCGAAATAAAGTTGTTACCAGTTTGTTGTTTTTAGTGTTGATTTTGAGTTCGCCTTGCCAAGATTTGCCTTTACGGATCGTTTTAAACATTTCTAGCAGCACATTACTTTGGGGGTAAATTGCTGTTAATCCGCCTGCTGTGTTTAGTTCTTCTGCGGTGTAGCCGTACTGTTGAACAAAAGCTTGATTGTGGTAGAGCGATCGCCCTGTCAAGTCAGCAATGCCGATCGCATCGCTGGTGCTTTCCACCGCTTGAGTAACTCGCAGCAAATCTAATTCTGCTTGTTTGCGATCGCTAATATCAGTAATAGTGCCGATATAGCCTTTAATTTCCTGCTTGTCTCCGATTTCTGCAATTGCCTGACCGATCACCCAGATTACCCGACCGTCTGGACGCTGAAAGCGGTATTCTGATTTAAAAGGAATTTTCTCAAAAATTGCTAGATGCCATTCATTTTTTACTCGCTCGACATCATCGGGGTGTATGGCATTCATCCAGCCTATTTCTGCTGCTACTCCTGGGTTTAATCCCGTAATTTCGCTCCACCGTTTATTCACATAAAGGCAATTTCCCAAGGTATCGGTATGGAATATGCAAACTGGCGATGCTTCTGCTAAAGTTTGGTAGCGACGCTGGCTCGATCGCAGGGCAGATTCTACCTGTTTTCTATTAGTTATATCGCGGACTATAGAAATTATTTCGCCACCGACAAGCATGGTCAGCGACAATTCTTGAGGGAACTTAGTACCGTCACGGCGCTCACCGATAGCTTCTATATTGCAGTACCCATTTTGCAGGAGCATCGGCATTATTTGTAGTTCAAAAAATAAATTTTCTGCTTTGCTGTAGAGCATTTTCCATTGCTTCCCATACAGTTCGCTAGGGCTAGCCAAGCCGTACATTTTGAGATAAGCGTCGTTGGAATAAATACATTCTTTATTGTTATTAAAAATGGCGATGCCGTCATAAGCAGCGGCCATTGCTACTGATTGTCGCTGGAGTTGGGACTCTGCTTGTTTACGAGAGGTAATGTCGTGACCGACTGAGTAGATTAAACCTTCTTCGCTAAATGGCGATGCCGTCCACAGGAAGTATTTGTAAGAACCGTCTTTGCAGATGTAGCGGTTTTCAAAGGAGATACTGGACGAACCCGCAATTAGTTTGGCTCCTTCCGCTGCGGTAGCTTTTCGATCGTCTGGATGAACAAATTCGATCATTGGCTTGGCAAACAATTCACTAATACTGTAGCCTAAAGCTGTTGACCAAGCTGGGTTTAAACGTTTAAAATGACCGTCAAAACCTACAATACAAAGCAAGTCTAAGGATATGGTAAAAAAACGATCGCGCTCTGTTTGTGCCTGCTTTAATTCAGTGATATCCATCACTAAACCGTCCCAGAGAATATCGCCTGCGCTGCCAGATTTGCTCTCATTAGTGAGCCTTTCTGGTCTCGCAGCTCCTTGCAGCCACTTAACTTTTCCAGATGGTAAAGTCTGCCGCCACTGCTGCTGCCAAGGTTCCAGCGTAGTGGCTGAAATTGCGATCGATGCTTTTAAATCTAAGAGATCGTCTGGGTGAATTCCGCTGGAAATCAGTTCCGCATTTTGCTCTATTGCTTCTGCCTCTAATTCGTAGAGTTGCCGGCTGCCTGAAGAGATGTAGGGGAAAGACATTTTTCCAGTGGCTGACATTCGTAATTGATAAATTATTCCCGGCAGATTAGCTACCAATTTTTGAAAGCGAGCTTCGCTTTGTTCCAGGGCTTTTTGTTGCTGCCTATATGCGGTAAAATCTCTAATTGTACCGACTATTACTTTACTACCATCTGCTATTTGGAAGACGCTTTTTTTTGTAGAAATTATGTGTTCTTTCCCTGCCGAGTCTGTAAATTTTTCTTCGGTTTCCAAGCAGATACCAGTTGTCAATACTTCTTCATCTTTTGTCCAAAAAACAGCAGCTTCTGATTGGGGAAAAAAGTCATAATCTGATTTGCCGATCAGTTCTTGCCGGGATTGGCCGACCAACTGACAAAAAGCATCATTTAATATCATCCAGCGGTGTTGCTCATCTTTGACGAAAATTGGGTCTGGCGTAGCATTTATGGTGTGGTTTAAAAATTCTTCTGACGCTTTCAGTTTGGCTTCGTAGCGGTAGCGATCGCTCACGTCCAACACTACTTCGATTATCCGGTCGATAGACCCGTCCAGGCGACGGATGCAGCGCCGGGAAACTCGCGTGTGAACTATTCCGCCGTTTTTTCTGAGCCACCTTTTGTCTAAGATGTAACCGTCGAGCCTACCTGCTAACATCTGAGAAAAATTTTCACAATTAGCCTCCAAATCTTCTGGATGAGTCAACTCTAGCCAATTCTTTTGCACGAGTTCGTAGCGCTCATAGCCCAGCAAATTGCACAGGGCATCGTTAACTTCTATCCAGTGGCAATTTAGAGGAATTTCGCTGTCAATAATTGGAGCGATGATGGCAATGCCGATCAGGGAATTTTCCACCACCGAGCGATATTTTTCTTCACTTTTTCGCAAAGCATCTTGACTGTTCTGGCGTTCTATGGCGTAACGGAGCGATCGAATTAACAGTTCGCTGTCAATTTTTCTTTTTACCAAATAATCCTGTACGCCGACCGCAATCAACCGCAGGGCAAGTTCTTCGTCGTTTTGGGCGGTCAGAACTACGATCGGCACATTTACCCCGTACTCTTGTACCCGAGCTACCGTCTCGATTCCCAGACTATCAGGCAATGAAAGGTCTAATAAAATTATGTCAAAAGTTTCTTGATTCAATCGCTGCTGCGCTTCGCTGAGACGCTCTACTTTCGTCAGCACTATACGCTGCGAGCCACCTATTTCTGACAGCAAATCTTCAATCAGCTCAGCTTCATGAGGGTTGTCTTCTACTAACAGAACTTTAAAGCAGATAGGAGGCAAAGCTAAGTTAAAAACTGCTTTCATAATATTTATTAATCAAGAAAATAATCAAGAAAATGTTAAACTAACTTGAATTCTACCTTTTATTTTCAGGGCAGTCATTCAATTGCACGTACACATACATTGACCGTCAGATTAGGGAGGGTAAGCAAGCGCTACAAAAATTTTGTTTAATAATTAAAATTATATCACGCACCAACTAGACTGTCAACGGAAAATAATTTTTATTATAACTGGGCATTTATACCAATTAAAAAAATGCAACTATAGCCCATATCCACACCCCGATAGTCACATTTTTCCCAATTCTTTACTGCTTTCATCGGCCATATTCAATAGTATTACCTTCTAGATTATATCTTCTAGGTTAGGATTTAGAATATAGAAAGTAATTAATTTTACCTCCCTTATAGCTTATAGCTGTGGCCGAAGTTATGTCTCAATTAAGCGAGAGTAAAGTAAAAAGTTGAACCTTGATCCGGTTCCGATTTTACCCAGATACATCCGCCGTGAAGTTCCACAATTTTTTGACAAATTGCTAAACCAATACCTGTCCCAGAATATTCTCTTTGAGTGTGCAAGCGCTGGAAAATTTGAAAGATACGTTTTTGATGCTGGGGAGCAATCCCAATTCCATTATCTGAGACATAAATTAACCAGTTTTCCTCCTGTTTACAAGCGGCAATATGAACCACAGGCGGTGCATCGTGGCGATATTTAATCGCATTGCTGACTAAATTTTGAAATAGCTGTACGAGTTGAGAACTATCCCCCATTACCGTTGGTAATTCGCTGTAGGTGACAACGGCTTTATTCTCGCGGATTGCCCCTTGCAGGTTCGCGAGTGCTTGCTCGACTGCATGATTGCAATCTGTCAGTTCAAAAGGTTTCCGACTCCGGCCAACGCGCGAATATTCGAGTAAATCGTCAATTAAAGTTTGCATTCGGGTGCAACCCTGAACGATATTGCCGATAAACTTACTACCTTGGCTGTCGAGTTGGTCTTTGTAGCGTTTTTCTAAAAGTTGAGCGTAACTAGCAATGGTTGCTAAAGGCGCTTGCAAGTCATGAGAAGCCACATAAGCAAATTGTTCTAGTTCTGCATTTGAACGCGCCAATTCTTGGTTAGATTTTAATAAAGCAGATTCGGCGCGCTGGCGGTGGGATATCTCTTGTTGGAGTACCAAATTTTGCTCTTGCAGAGCTTTTTCAACAGCGCGACGGGTGCTGATTTCTTGTTGCAAGATTTGGTTTTTTTCCTGAAGAGTTTTTTCCACTGCTAAGCGGCTCGTGATTTCTTCTTGCAGCAGCATATTTTGTTCTTTTAGCTGCTTTTGTAAATTCCGCAGGCTAAGGTGACTTTCGATGCGGGCGAGCACTTCTTCAAACTGAAATGGCTTGCTGATATAGTCAACAGCTCCCACAGCAAATGCGTTTACTTTGTCAAAAACTTCATCTTTAGCGCTGATAAAAATTACCGGGATTTCGCGAGTTTTAGGCTCTACTTTCAAGTGCTGACAAACTTCATAACCGTTCATTTCCGGCATCATTATGTCGAGCAAAATCAAATCTGGTGGATTAGAATTGCAGGCTCTCAAAGCCATTTTTCCGTTAATCACGCAGCGGGGGGTGTATCCCCTCTGAGTCAACATCGTAGACAACAGACGCAGGTTTTCTGCTGTATCGTCTACTACTAAAATGTTTCCTAACGGCGTCCCTGGTTGCTGATTGTTCATTGATTATTTCCCAGTTCCTGTTTTATTCACAAAAAATGTTGGCAGCTATTTTATTTAGGACTTACGGAAAACACCCGGTTTCTAGTAGGAATATTGGGGAAAGAAAACGAGGAATCCGCTCATAAACCGGGTGTTTAGCCGTTTGTGCACAAGCAAGTCCTCTTATTATTCGTTTAGCAATCCTCAAATCCCCAGCAGCAGAGTCAGAGCATTATTGCTCCAAGTCAATCCTTTGTCTAAAACTTTAAATCCCGCGACTTCGCACATAGCTTCTAAAGCAGTAGCTGTAGGCAGCCACCAGCACGCCGCAAAATTGTTCATGTCAAAAACTGCTTTCTCAGTTATCCCTATAAGTGGGTTGTTGTTGATGTATAGCTGCCAATAAGCTGTTAAAATAGCTCGTTCGGCGTCGTCCAAAGCGGGAATAAACATTACTCCAGAAGGGGGAAGTTCATAGCGTCCTAACTCATTCTCTATAACTTCTTGGGTAATAGCTGAAGTGAAAACTAAATGCTCGCGAGTTATCTGACGCAAGGCAACTAAAATCTGCAACGGATGGGGGTGATGGTACAAAACTCCTGCACAGTGAACTACATCGTAAGGTTCGCCAATGTCTGCAAGTTGAATCTGAGTGATATCTTGATTGATACAGTGATAATTAGCAATATTTAAACTTGTCATCCGATCGTGAAAATCTTGCCACCAGTTAAGGGATGCCGGCATGGCATCAATCATTGTCAGAGAAACTGCACCGTATTTGCTAGCTACGGATACTTTTTCGCTGACAGTTCCCCACAAGCCGCCGACTTCTGCAAAAGTCTTGCCTTTGACTACTCGGGCAATGTAGCGATCGCGAATATCCTTAGCCTCTAACTCTAATAATAGAGTAGATTCCCCTGTTTGACGCTGTTTTTCTAAAATCTCCTCTAATTTTGGGGATATTTCTGGATCTTTTGGTCTAATTTCTAATGCCATCAAGTACAACATTATGGCTTCGTTAAGCCGATCACTCTCAGCAAACTTTTGAGCGATTTCGCAGTAAAATTCAGGAGCGTGCGGCGGCTGCATTTCGTGGTGATAGTAGCTAGTTGCTACATCTGAATCTACCGGAGTTCTTTTAATTAGAGCCGCACCTAATTTTATGTAAATTCCCGGTAGAGACCGCTCGATTTGAATCGCACAAAGGTAGGCGGAAACAGCATCGTTCCATGCGTGACTTTCACTAAAAGCATCGCCTAAATTGTAATAAGACCAAGAAATAGTGGGATTAAGTTCTATAGCACGTTGGTAAGCGGTAGCTGCGGCTTTCCACTGTTGGGTTTTTAACAGCACTTCTCCTAAATTGTGGTAAGTCCAAGAGAATTCTGGATCGAGTGCGATCGCCCGCCGATAAGCGAGTGTTGCGCCTGCAAACTTTTGAAGTTTAACTAAAGTCAAAGCTAAGTTATAATGAGACCAAAATAAATCTGCATTTAGTGCGATCGCCCGTTCGTATGCAGCCTCAGCTTCTGACCACTTTTCTAGCTTAAAAAGTGCATCTCCTAACTTGTGAAAAGCTGCGAAAAAATTTGGGTCTACTTCAGTAGCGTGCTGGTAAGCTGCGGCGGATTCAGACCATTCTTCTAATCGATCGCAAGCTGCACCGATGCTGTAGTAAGACCAAGAAAAACCCGGGTTAATTTCAACAGCCGTGCGGTAGGCTATCGCAGCTTCTTCCCATTTTTCTAAATTGAGCAGCACGCTGCCTAAGTTGTAGTATGACAAAAAAGAATTGGGATTTAAATCAATACTTTTTCGGTAGGCAGCCTCCGCTTCGCGCCAGAGTTCCTTAGCTTGCAAAACATTGCCTAGTTTGTAATGAAACTCCGAAATCTCCGGCTGGAGTTGAATAGCTTTGCGGTAGTTAACGATAGCTTCGTCCCACTGCTTTAGCTCGCTAGCCGCTTCGGCTATTTTGCAATAAGCTTCGCAAAAGCTGGGGTTTAAATAAATCGTGCGGTGGTAACAAGTCAGCGCTTTATCTGGCTTATTTTGGGCAAGCAAAGTATTACCTAAATCGAGATATTCTTCTGCTATTTCTATCGGTTCCACGATTAGTGCTTGATACCAACAGTCTGCTGCTTCTTCAGCTTGACCGACTTGGGTAAATATCCGGCTCAAATTACGGTAAAATCCTGCAAAGTTTGGTTGCAGGGAGATGGCTTTTTGGTAACAGGCGATCGCCTCTTGCCACTGTTCCAAAGTAGCGGAGAGAGTGCCTAGGTTAGCAAAAGCTTCGGCAAAATCCGGTTGGTGGGCGATCGCAACTTTATACCAATACCTTGCGTCTTCTAGTTTACCCTGAGCTTGCAGCGCTTTCCCCAAGGTCTTGCAAGTCTCTGCAGAGTTGGGTTCAGATGCCAAAACTTGTTGGCAAAGTGCGATCGCCCGATCGAAGTTGCCTGTAGCTAAATAAAGTTCTGCCTGTTGCTGAAAATTCACCTGCGCGGTTTCCGAATTCATTTTTTATTTTCCTTTTGAGTTATCATTCCATGTAAAATTATATGCTACACTTTGCCAAAGTTCAAGTTTTTGTAAGTAGAGCAACCGAACACAGAATAATAATGAATGTCCGCCACATTAATCTAAACTAGATAATCATAGGTTAACAGCGAGCTAAATAATGTCAACAGCTACTCAAACACCGCAATTAAGCGTAATTATACCTGTATATAATGGCGATCGCTACATCGTACAAGCGGTTGAAAGCACCCTAGGTCAAACTTTTACTAATTTGGAGATTATAGTTGTAGACGATGGTTCCACAGATCGCACGCAGCAAGTATTGCAGCCTTATTTTGACAGAATTCGCTACATATACCAGGAAAATCAAGGAGTAGCAGCCGCCAGAAATATTGCTTGCCAACTAGCACAAGGGGAGTTTTTAGCCTTTCTAGATGCCGATGACTATTTCCGGCCATCCAAGCTAGAGAAACAACTAGCTTGCTTTGACGCTGAACCCACCTTAGATATGGTGCAAACAGGTTGGGTTATCGTCGATGAAACCGGGCGAGAGATTTCTGCTGTCAAGCCTTGGCAGCAAGCATCTAAATTAGATTTAGAAAGCTTTATTCTATATAAATGCGTGCGACCGAGTGCGATGATGCTGCGCCGAAAGTGGTGGGAAAAATTGGGCGGTTTCGATTCTCAGTTGCCACTAGCAGAAGATTTAGACTTTGCCTTGCGTTTAGCTTTAAAGGGGTGCAAAGCAGTTTGGTTAGAAGAGACACTTACCTGTTATCGCCAGCACAATTCTAATCTCATGTCAAGCGGTTTTCGCGTAATGAAGGATATAGAAATTGTGATGAAAAAATTCTTCGCTCGACCCGATTTGCCTCAGTCAATCCGGCAGTTAAAAAACTCAGAACGCTATCAATGCTTAAAGTGGCTGGCATGGCGGATGTATCGCGACGGTCATCTAACAGAGATGGCCCAGTGTTTAGAAGAGTCATTGCAATATACGCCTTTTTCGCCCACAAAAACAGTCTTGAATTGGCTGGAAAGTTTTCAGATGGCTTCTGAAGAATATGGTGAAAACTTTGACGCTTATTCGCTGAGTAACTTAGCCCAATGGCAAGAGATAATTTTGATGGTGATGACTAATCCACCCCAATCTCAACAGAGTTCTATTCCCACACCTTCAAAAAGGCAAGCCCACATTCTACTCTACAACACCGACGATCCGGGTGTGGGAGGATTAGCGCAATACAATCATGCCATTCTCTGTCAGTTAGCCTTATTAGGGTATCGAGTCACTTGCGTGCAAACCAAATATTCTAGCCCCTTGCTTGAGCGAGAACGAGAGTTAGGTATAGAGCACTTGTGGCTGGATTTTAGTGGCCATAAAGATTTACAGCGGGTGTTAAGAAATACTCAGGATGCACGAGAGCTTTTTGCTAGCAATCAACCGGATATGATTATTTTTAGCGATGGTTGGCCATTTTCCAATTTTGCAGCTAAACAGGTAGTTATTGAAATGGGAATACCATACATGATGGTGATGGGATTAGTTATGCCAGAACACGCAACTTTTGCCTGCGGGGATGTATTGCCTTATGTAGAAGGAGTGCTCTACCACTGCCTGCAAGCTAGAGCATTGATTGTTGGCGCTTACGAACATTTGAATTTATTGTGCCAACATTTCAAGTTGCCGAAAGAGCGAGGACAAGTGATTTACTTGGGGCGTTCTCCTGAATATTTTGCACCTCCTAATGCTGCGGCTCGTCAACGCCTGCGACAAGAAATAGGAATTCCTGAAGATGCGATTGTCTGTTTCACATCGGCTCGATTGGCATCGATTAAAGGGCATCGATATCAGATCGAAGCAATCAAGCAGTTGCAGCAGTCTCCTGTGTGGTCTAAACTGTATTTTGTCTGGGCAGGAACTGGTGAGGGAAGCGCTGACAATGTAGAAATAGAATTGAGGGAAACTATTAAAGAGTTAGGGGTGAGCGATCGCGTGAAGGCGATCGGACAGCGCTGGGATATCCTAGATTGGCTGGATGCTAGCGACATATTCATTTTAACTTCTCTAGCAGATGCAGCGCCTTCTTTTTCAGTAATGGAAGCGATGGCTAAGGGATTGCCGGTAGTTGCAACGGCTGTCGGCGGTATTCCTGAAGGGCTTGCCGAGACTGGGAAATTGTTGCCAGATCCGAATACCGATCCAGAGGGAACCGCGAGGGAATTGGCGAAAACTGTAGAATCTTGGGCAATGAATCCAGAATTACGCCATCAAATCGGTCAAGCTTGCAAGCAGCGGGCCGAGCAAGTGTTTAAAGAGGAACGGATGTTGGCAGAGTCGATGGAGGCGATCGAAAAAGCTTTAGTTTGCGATGATCGCCAAACAGATCCCTTTGTTACTAAAAAAGAGGTGCAGAGGTCAATAGCGAAAATAGAAAACCTGGTCAACTACAGCTCTTTAGTATGGAAGGCTTGGCAGGCTTACTGTGAAAAAGATCAAAGCGAAATGCAGAAGTCGCTTAAAGAATCTTTAAAATACACACCTTTTTTGAATACAGAAACGCTATTAAACTGGGTAGAATATTTTGGCAATTTTTCGTCAGCTAAAGGGCATACTTTAGATACATATTCTCTAATTAATTCAGGAGAATGGCAACAATTAGTCGAGGAAATACAGGGAGTTGAATCTGTATTTTATACAGGTTAAAATACCATATTTACCTTCTTAACTTAGAATTCTTTCTTCTTTCTTCTTCCTTCTTCCTGACCTCTATTACATCCGTTTCAGAATCCGTCCCCGAACCATTCCTTATCACAGATAAAATTCATGTCAATTTCAAATTCGACAGCGCGAGTAAGTGTAATTATCCCAGCATATAATGGATCTCGCTACATCGCGCAAGCGGTAGAAAGCGTCATCAGCCAAACCTATAAAAACTGGGAAATTATCGTCGTAGACGACGGCTCAACCGACGACACCCGCCAAGCATTGCAGCCTTATTTTGACAAAATTCGCTATGTTTATCAGGAAAACCAAGGAGTAGCTGCCGCGAGAAACCGAGGAATTCAAGAATCCAGAGGTGAATTAATTGCTTTTTTAGATCAAGATGACTTTTTCTTGTCCGATAAGTTAGCTGGACAAGTTGCGTTATTTGACGCTCAGCCATCACTAGGAATTGTTAATAGTGGCTGGCGAATGGTTAAAGAGCAAGGCGAAAGTATTTTCGATGTCACACCCTGGGAATACTTGCCTCAGCTAGACTTAAAAACCTGGATTGTTTATATGCCCCTACTTCCCAGCGCCATGATGTTTTCGCGGCAGTGGCTGGAACGAGTCGGTGGCTTTGATTCTCAGTATGATTCAGTAGATGATGCCGACTTAATCTTGCGTTTAGCCCTATCTGGCTGCGAAGCTGCTTGGTTGCCTCAAGTGACAGTATGCTACCGCCAGCACGGGCAAAATGTGTCCATCCAGAGAGCGCAGAAACAAGCAAATCTTGCTATTAAATTAAAGCAAAATTTATTCGCCCGATCGGACTTGCCAGAGGACATTCGTCAATTGGAAAAGCCGGCTTTTTATGAGATTCTAACATGGATGTCGTGGCAACTTTTCTACAGCGGCTATCCGGCAGAAATGACTGAGTATTTGCAAAAATCTTTAGATTATACCCCGTACTCCCTGACAGCAACTATAGCAGATTGGGTAAAGCGCATCACTGAAATTGCTAAAACCTACGGCTGCAATATCGATGCCATTTCTCTCAGAAAATTACCAGAATGGAAACAGTTAATGGCTAGTATCATTCCTCCCAAAAAAGTGCGCGTCAGTGTCATCATCCCGACTTACAACTGCGAGCGCTACATTGTCAGAGCCGTAGAGAGTGTTCTCAGCCAGACTTATCAAAACTGGGAAATTATCGTCGTAGACGACGGTTCAACTGACAACACTCGCCAATTTTTATCACCTTACCTCGATTTAATTCAATACATCTATCAAGATAACCAAGGAACAGCAATTGCTCGAAATCATGCTTGTAAGTTAGCAAAAGGGGAATTTTTAGCTTTTCTAGATGCTGACGACTTCTTCCTACCTGAAAAACTAGAAAAACAAGTAGCTTGCTTTGACGCTGACCCCACATTAGATATGGTGCAAACAGGTTGGGTTATCGTTGGCAAAAACGACGAAGGCATCTATGGAGTCAAGCCTTGGGAAGAAGCACCCAGATTAGATTTAGAAGCCTTTGTTTTCTACAAATCAGTGCGTCCCAGTGCCATGATGCTGCGGCGAGAGTGGTGGGAACGCTTGGGGGGTTTCGATCATAGGTTGCCGCCAACTGAAGATTTAGATTTTGTCCTACGTTTAGCTTTAAAAGGCTGCAAGTCAGTTTGGTTAAAAGAGATATTAACCTGCTATCGTCAGCACGACAGCAATATCATGTCCAACGGCTCCATATTAATGAAAAATACGGAAATTTTGATGGAGCAATTTTTTGCGCGGCCAGATTTACCTCAGCACATCCGCGACTTGAAACGCGCGGAACGTTACAAGTGTTGCGTATGGATAGCATGGCGGATGTACCGCGACGGATATTTGCCAGAAATGGTCGAAAGTCTAGAAAAATCTCTGCATTACACTAATCTGACAGGGACTGAAACTGTTTTTAATTGGTTGGAAACTTTTAAGGGGGTTTCGGAACAGTACGCCTACAACTTTGATGCCTATGCCTTAACCAATTTACAGGAATGGCAAGACATAGTGGCGATCGCAGCAAACAATCCTTATCAGTTCCAATCGACCGCCAGTTCGCTTTCTCGGCAGCAGACAAAGCACGTACTCCTGTACACAGAAGACTCAGGAGTCGGCGGTTTGGCTCAGTTTAACCACTCGCTGATGTGTAAATTAGCTGCTGATGGCTACCGAGTAACCAGCGTTCAAAGTCAAGCTTCTAATCCTTTAATTACCGAACAAAAACAGCTAGGTATCGAACATATTTGGCTAGAGTTCGACACGATGAAAGAGTTTTTGCGAATAGCTTACAATTTAGATGATGCTCAAAAGATTTACGCCCAAGCTCGACCGGATTTAATTATATTTAGTGACGGCTGGCCGATGGCTAACTTTGCAGCTAAACAAGTTGCGATCGAGCAAAATATACCGTACATAATCAGTCTGGGTTATATCAATCGCAATTATGAGACCTTCGATCGCGGCGATCAAATTCCCTATTTCGATGCAGTTGCCTACCAGTACATTGTAGCCAAAGCAGCAGTAGCAGTTTCCCACGAGAATTTAAACTTGTTCCAAAGTCTATTTAAAGCACGTCTTGAACGGGGCAAAGTAATCTATTATGGCAGACCAAATAGTTATTTTGAGCCACCGAATCTTTCAACTCGCCAACGCCTGCGTCAAGAACAAGGAATCCCCGAAAATGCTGTCGTTTGTTTCACGGCGGCGAGATTGACTCCTATTAAAGGATATCAGTATCAATTGCAGGCGATCGCCCAATTGAAAAATCGTCCGATTTGGTCGCAAATTTACTTTGTTTGGGCCGGGCCTGGGTCTACTACTCACGACAATATGGAACCTGAATTAAGAGCAACTGTGAGCCAATTAGGAGTAGAAGAACAGGTGAAATTCTTAGGACAGCGCTGGGATATTGCCGATTGGCTCGACGCCAGCGACATCTTTATTTTATCTTCCCAAGCAGAAGGAATGCCGCTAGCAATTATGGAAGCAATGGCGAAAGGATTGCCCGTAATTGCCACAGCCGTCAGCGGTATTCCCGAAGAATTGGGAGACACGGGAAAGCTACTGCCCGATCCTACAATCGATCCAGCAGGAACAGTAAAAGAGTTGGTAGAAACGGTCGAAATATGGGCAGAAAATCCCGAAGCGCGCAGGCTTGCAGGACAATCGTGCAAAGCGCGAGCCCAAGAACTATTCAAAGAAGAACGGATGCTTCGGGAATATGAAGAAATAATTGAGCAGGCATTTGTAAGTGACGATGAGAGCGATAGTTTATCTATTAGTCCGAAACTCAAAAAACAGGTACAGCAAGTGGATAGCCTGCTGAAATACTATTATTTAGTGTGGAAAGCTTGGGAAGCTTACGATCGGGGAGATATGTCCGCGATGGTGAATAATTTGCAATCTGCTTGGGCCTGCACACCTTATTTTACCACAGAAACTATCTTTGATTGGGTGAAAAATTTTGGTATTTTTGCTGCGGAAAAAGGAGTTCCGTTCGATACCAACGAGCTGATTAACTCCCGATCGTGGCAACAAGTGATAGAATCAATACAGGGTTTTGAAGTGTTGTCATACGTTCGTTAAAACTGAGTTCTTGCAGCCTTATTAGGAACGGGCTAGATGCCCATTCCACCAAACATCAACTACAAAAAAATATGCAACTTACATTCAAGTTCCCACGTATTAGTAAACTGCTGCCAATTGGTTTAGCTATTGTCACTGTTCTGTTAATAGCCTATTTGGGACAGCCAAGAGCGATCGCCCAACTGCGATCGAACGTTACAGTAGATTTTGGACAGCCAGCCACCGGTACAATTTCCATGAGCGGCATCCTGCACGGAATCGACACCGCAAAACCGCCGGATAGTTCTATCAAACCCTTGCAGCCCAAACTTTGGCGGGCGGGGAGACTCGATATTTACGATCGAGTAATCGCCAGCGGAGCCGAGTTTCAGTTAGTAGTCAGCGATTTGTGGGGCTACGGTAGCAATCCCAATGGGTGGCCCTATCAAAACTACCCTGCATGGGAAGCATTCATCCGACAGTTAGCCCAGCAAAATAAAGGCAAAAAAATTATTTGGGATGTATGGAATGAACCAGATTGGAAAGATCCATTTTGGAACGGAAGCAGAGAACAATTCTTTGAAACTTACAAAAGAGCTTACAAAATCTTGCGGGAAGAATTGGGGCCGTCAGCAATGATTGGCGGGCCAAGCCTCGGCCGCTACAGCAAAGAATATCTCGCGGCTTTTTTGGATTACTGCAAGGCTAACAAACTTGAAGTTAATTTCCTCTCATGGCACGAACTTAACGACACGATGATTTTATTTGTTGACGATCACGTAATTGAGGCTAAACGCAATTTTCAGCAAAGTCCCTCTTACAAGGAACTGAAATTGCAAAAAATTTACGTCAACGAAATTGTCGGGAACTTAGCGCAGTACCAGCCGGGGGAAATATTAGGTTATTTGTATAATTTAGAGTATGCGAAAGCTGACGGTGCTTGCAGAGCTTGTTGGGAGAGTAAAGGGCCAAATAAAGTTAGCAATTGCTTCAACAATACCCTGAGTGGGATGGTCACGCCTAATACTTTTGAGCCAAGAGCCGCTTGGTGGACTTACAAAGCTTATGCTGACGGAGTTAATTCGCGGGTGCGGAGTTGGTCAAATAACAATCGCCTTGTCGCTTTAGCCAGCAAGTCCAATCCTGAAGGTAAAGCACAGATACTTTTAGGTTATTTCGATCCCAATTTTTCCTCAGCAACAACGGTAACATTAACCCTCGGCAATTTGGAGCAGCTAGGTATTCAAAGGGGTCAGAAAATCACTCTAAAATTAGAAAAGATTCCCAACAATCAAGAAGGAGCAGTGCCACAGCTTGTCACCGTTAAAGAAGAAAGTTTGTCGGTGGGTAGCGGCAGCTTGGCTTATGTTATCCCTAATTTCAACGTCCACGAAGGCTACTTATTGACGGTTAGCAAGTGAGCTAGCTATCCTATTGAATTGTGAACAAATTGTAGGGCCACGGCAGTGCCCATTGGTGTCAACAAACACGTTAAACCGATAGTCCGACAGGGGTTGAAACCCCTGCCTCAAAGCTAAAGTCCTCTAAAAGAGGACTAATGAATTATTCAGTCCTCTTTTAGAGGACTTTGGCTATTAGACAGGGAATTCATTCCCTGGCGGACTAGCGGGTAGGCGCGAGGACTAGCGGACGAAAAGCTTAAGTTGACACCAATGGGCACGGCGCCGTGTCCTTACCAATATATAGAGTTTAGCTGGGATTATTCAAAGATTTTTGCACCGATTCCAACCATTCTCTGACTGTTTTATTTTCGGATTGTGGGTCGTAGTAACACCCTAATTCATCGAGAATGAATGCTTCTAAATCCGCTGGGGCGATCGGCATTTCTAGCAGTTTGCTGAGCTCTTGCGATGCAGCTTCAACACTTGGGCGCGGTTCGCTACTGCGGTAGTTATTCACTACATCGCTGGGAGTGTCAGCTTCTAACAGCCAGTCTTGGTGAAAGTAGGAACTGAAAAATTGGGTTAAATGAGGAAATTGATCGATCATTGGGGATAGGCTGTGAGAATAAAGTATCCGGGAGGTAATTTGGCGCTGCGCTGGAGGACGATTCTCAGGCGAGATGTTGAAGTTGCTTTGGATGCGCGGCGACGCAGAGTAATGCCAATTATTCTGTTGGCATTGTAGTCGATCGTATAACGATTACCTCGACTTTTCACCCAAGAGTCGATCGCACTTTGATTTCTGTTCATTGCTTCCGCAATACTGGCTTCGGCCACGGAACGATCAGTAAAAGAAGATGCGGCAGAAATTCTAGTTTCGCTTGCGAGTCGCTGTGCTAGTTGTGCTTCTGTTTTACCAACGTGTCTCTCTAAAGTGTGTCCTCCTGCTGCTTCGTGAAAGTCTAATCCGCCGCCCGGTATGTTGGGTACAAAAGCTACGGTAGTTTGTGGTATGGTTGAGATTTTCGGTGCAACAACCGTGGCGTAAACACCAGGTATAGCCGATGGGAATAATATAATTATTGAGGCGATCGCGCATAGGATACCTAAAAACTTTTTTAGGCGATCGAGTTGATTTTTCATTGCTCTTGAATCTATTTCTTATATTTAGTATAGGTACTTGCTGTTTTTTTGTCTATTTCTTAATCGACTCTTAGTAAGTTAGAAAATGCGCTGTATTCAAATATACAGTTCGCAGTACCCACCCTACGGTTAGTTAGAAATTGCGCGCAGTATTCAAATAGACGCTGGGGTCGCGCGCACCCTACAATTATTTATAATAGTTCGTGATTTCTGCAGTTTACAAAGCTTCACTCACTATGAGAAAATGTTAATAATTCTTTGAAAAAAATCTTGATGATTGATGATAAGTTAATTTATTATCTTTAAAAATGTGAAAAAATGCAAGTAGTTATCCTAGCAGGCGGTCTCGGTACTCGTCTCAGAGAAGAAACAGAATTTCGTCCCAAACCCTTAGTTGATGTGGGGGGGCATCCGATTATTTGGCACATCATGAAGATCTATGCACACTTCGGTTTCCAACACTTTATTGTGTGCTTGGGCTATCGCGGCAACATGATTAAAGAATATTTCCTTAATTATGAAGCCATGAACAATGACTTTACTATCTGTCTGGGACGCCAAAATACCATCACTTATCACGAGGAACATCTCGAACAAGATTTTAAGGTGACACTGGCAGAAACTGGCGCTGAAAGCATGACAGGAGGGCGGGTAAAACGGATCGAAAAATATATCGATCGCGAGAATTTCATGGTGACATATGGCGATGGAGTAGCTGATGTCAATATTGAGGCTTTAGTCGATTTCCACAAGTCTCACGGTAAGCTGGCTACTGTCACCACATTCCGTCCGATTTCTCGCTTTGGGATTTTGGATGTAGACAGCGATAGCCGCGTAGTACAATTTACTGAGAAACCTCAAATCGACGGCTGGATTAGTGTTGGATATATGATATTTAACCGCCGGGTATTTGAGTATTTGGGGGAAGATGATTGTATTTTAGAACAGGAGCCGATGCAGCGTTTGGCTGCAGACGGACAGTTGATGGCTTACCGTCATGAGGGCTTCTTCTTTGCGATGGATACTTTTCGAGAGTACAAGTATTTAAACGAACTTTGGGATGAAGGGAAGGCTCCTTGGAAAGTGTGGAAATAACTGAGATTTTGCACCATTCTCAATAAGCCTTTATGGGCGGGCAGGATGCCCACCCCACAATAAATTTACTCTTTGTGGAACAGGCATCTTGCCTGTTCTTGAGAATGGTAAAAAATGTGAGGAAATAAGTTAGTTTTGGGGAAGATTTTTAGGCTTGCCACAATAATTTGAATAAAAATCACTAAGCTGTCGCGCATTAAAATTGTAGATTCAGGGCGGGCGGGACACCCCACAAGACGGGGAATTGTTTTTTAACAGACAATTTAAATGTAGAACAGCTTATAAAATAATTATAAAAAATGGATTCACAAGATATTCTCAACAGCACAGAAACTTACCTACAAAAGTGCGTTTCCCCCCACGCGGAAATTATCGACAGCGACTCGGAAGCCCTGAAAACAGCAGTTGCGGGATTGGAAGATCGATCGCTCTTAGCATTGCGAGTTCCCCAAAAATGGGGCGGTGCGGAAATTGCACCGGAGATTTTTTACCAATATCAGGAATTGACGGCTCGATATTCCGGCGCTTTGTCTTTCCTGCAAACTCAGCACCACAGCGCAACTGCCATGATTGCCAACAGCGACAATGAAATGCTAAAAAGCAGATACTTGCCCGCGATCGCCCAAAAAGAGTTACGCTTGGGTATTGGGTTTTCGCATTTGAGGCGATCGGGCAATCCGGCCGTCACCGCAACTCCCACAAAAGATGGCTATTTACTGTCAGGAAAAGTTCCTTGGGTAACAGGTTTTGGCTTGTTTCAAAAGTTTATTGTAGCGGCGTTACTTCCTGACAAACGCGCTGTTTTCGGTTTAGTACCTTTTGCCAATATTGAACGCGAATACGGTAAAATAGCTTGTAGCGACATCATGCAGTTAATCGCTATGAACTCGACTAATACTGTGACAGCAACTCTCGATAATTGGTGGCTGCATGAATCGGAAATAATTTCAGTTAAACCTGTCGGCTGGATTTCGGAAAACGACAGCAAAAATATACTGAATTTTGTTCCGGGTACTTTTGGCTGTATTCGAGCCGGATTGGATGTAATTGCTGCAGCGGCGGCTGCTAAGAATTCACCTTTTATAACGACGGCTTGCCAAAAACTAGAGCAAAAGCTCGATCGGCTAAAACAGAATTTCCCACAATCTCAACATAGCTCGAAAGCAGAACAATTAGCGCTGCGAGCTCAAGCCATTGATTTAGCGGTGCGTTGCGGGCACGCGGCGGTTGCAGTTTCTAGCGGTGCTGCTAACGGTGTGCTACACCCCGCCGGGAGAGTTTATCGAGAAGCTTTGGTGTATACTGTTTCCGGGCAAACCAAGGATGTGATGGAAGCAACGCTCGATCGACTAATCGAATTTTAGATTTTAGATTTTAGATTGAGTTCGCAGAAGGTAAAAAACTCAACTGTGTTTAATAAATAATAGATATATTTAACCTGATGACAAACAACTTTAAGTCAAATAACTTAAAAACTATCGCCTACAGCAAAATTGTAGACTTAACCCATGCAATTCACCCAAATATTCCCATTTGGCCAGGAGATCCAGCGACAGAAATTACCACAGTAGCTCAAATAGAAACAGACGGGTATTTCCTGCGAAAATTATCGATGGGAGAACACAGCGGCACTCACATCAACGCACCCAACAGCTTTTATGTAGGAGGCGCCAGCATTGATAATTATTCCCCGCAGTCGCTCGTTGTGCCGGCAATTGCGATCAATATCCGAGAGCAAAGTCTTGCCAATCCAGATTACACTTTAACCATAGACGATGTATTAAATTGGGAACGGCAGCACAAACTTATAGAACCTGGAAATCTAGTTTTATTGTATACTGGCTGGCAAGAAAAATGGGATAATCAGGGAGCATTTTTCAACCGAGACGATCGCGGAATTTGCCACTTTCCCGGATTTAGCAAAGCAGCAACTCAATTTTTGCTAGAAGAACGCTCTATTGCGGGAGTTGGAACCGACACTCACGGAGTCGATACCGGGCAAGATGAAAGTTTTGCGGTTAACAGATTGGTATTGGAAAAGCAGCGAATAGTGCTGGAAAATCTGGCAAATCTCGACTTGTTACCTGCGGCTGACATCACTTTAGTTATCGGAATATTGCGCCTTTTGGGAGGTTCTGGCTCGCCTGTGTCGGTGTTAGCTTTTGTTGCTTGAGGCGGTAAAACTTACATCTTGCACCATGCTCAAGAACAGGTAATTGAGAATGGTGCAATATCTCAGGTAAAATTAGATAGAGAGAAGTCGAGTAAAAACAATAAGATTAATGACAGAACTGCCCAAGGATCTCAACGAGGCAATCGCCCAATCCCGCATTGCCACCGCCGCTGCCCTCTCGGACGGCAAAACTCTACTGCAAGTCGAATTAGTATTTCCAGAAATCGCCCTGCAAGCACAGTCTATCACCTTACAATTTCTCCCAGAATTTGAGGAAATCTACCCCGGAGTAAAAGTCTTTTTTCCCGACACCGGTGCGGCAGCCCTCGCGCGCCGCGACTGGGGAGAAACACCGTTTAAAGTCACTGATTTGGGTAGTAGTCGCACCCCTGTTGAAGATAAAATAGCACCGGAAGATCAACTTTTCCTTTTGATCAATCCAGCAGCCGTAGAAGTTGCCCAAGTCGAAAAAATTTATATAGCTGCGGCAGGTCGCCCAGTAATTCTACTCAACCCCCGCCTGGAAGATGTTGCCACCATAGGTATAGGCTATGCGGGCCGCCAATTGCGCGATCGATTCCTCAGCAAAATTGAATCCTGCTACTATATCAGACCCCTAGACACTGCGGCTTTATTCCGCTGCTACCCCCAATCCTGGCAAGTGTGGCTGGAAACAAACGACGAATACGAACTAATTTCTGAAACCGCCCAAAAACCTGTCGGAGACGATTTAGAGCGGATTTTAGCCGGTTCTCTCCCAAGCGCCGATCCTGACTCCACCACACCTGCCAAACCCTTAAAAAAGAAAGGTTTTTTGGCAGAACTCCAGACATTTCTCAAAGCTTTGACTCAGTGACCATTGTTAAGGCTCGATCGTATTTTACGGTGTGTCAGCTAGGATTATTTTCGACTTAATCCGTCGGCTAATCGCTGATGCACCCTAAAGAGTGAAATAACTCAAAGCTTTGCCTCAGTAACAGCAGTTGCAGAAGCAGAATTAGCAGCTTGCCTGTGTTTCTATCAGTAGCTACGCAAACAGCTACTGGTGAGCTTTACAGAATCTTTATAAAAAGCAGTATAATGGGTGACACCCCTCCCCCGTAAAAGAGGGCAGGCAAATAACAGCAAAATCAGATGCTATAAGCTAGAGATGGGGCTTTTGAGTCAGGGAAGCGGATAAACACAATGGAGCACCGGCGCATTGTTATCGGGGACGTACACGGGCATTACGACGGCTTAATGACCCTGCTAGAGGCACTTGCCCCCGGCTTGGACGATCGCGTCTATTTTTTAGGAGACTTAATCGATCGTGGCCCCAAAAGCGCTCAGGTATTAGATTTTGTGCAGCAAAGCCCCTACCAAACTCTGTTGGGCAACCACGAACAACTGATGCTGGAGGCTTTGTCGGGGACGCCGATGGATATGCGAGCGTGGCAATCTTGGCTCTACAGTGGCGGCGATGCGACAGTAGCAAGCTACAGAGATACAGGGATGATGCCGTACAAACACTTAGAGTGGCTGCGATCGCTCCCTACGTACCGGGACTTAGGGGACATCTGGCTGGTTCACGCGGGCGTTGACCCCCATCTGTCGATCGATGAACAGTCGATCGAACAACTGTGTTGGATTCGCAGGGAATTTCACACCATGTCGAAACCCTATTTTCCCAATAAATTAATTATCACCGGTCACACGATTACCTTTACCTTTCATGGGGTTAGACCAGGCGAATTAGTCAGGGGCGAAGGGTGGTTGGATATTGACACGGGTGCTTATCATCCCAAAAGCGGCTGGCTGACAGGATTTGATCTCAGCTACCGCAGAGTTTATCAAGTAAATGTATTTAACCATCAAGTCCGAATTTTGCCGTTTGACGAAGTTGTTCGGCAATTGAAGCCGCAGCCGATTGCACCCCCGGAACCTGCGATCGATTCTGTTGTTCCACAGGAGTGTTAAATCAAGTTTTAGTTGTAGGGTATGTCAGCTTAAGTCCGATCTATTAAATCGAAATTAATTTGCTGCTGACTTACCCTAGTAACTGGATTTATTTTTTAACGAACCGCGAAGACGCGAAGATCGCGAAGTAAGAAAAGAGAAGGGAAGAGAAGAGAAAATACTTCTTGCAAAAGTCCTTTTAAGCAAAGTTTCGGACGGGCAAAATGCCCATCCCACAATAGAAAAAACTTTTTGTGGGATGGGCATCTTGCCCGTCCCAGCTATTTCTGCAAGAGGTCTAAAAGAAGAGAGTGCCTGATAGATTTACCTTTGCTACGAACCTAAAAGTCTGCGGATCTCTAGCCTGTAATCCTCATTATCTAAACCTTCACCGCTAGCAAGATCTGGATCTATAGCCTGCGAAATAGCAGCAATGCGATCGCCAGTTGCCGGGTGAGTGCTCAAAATGCTCGGAGGAGAAGGCTTGTTGAGCAACTTTTTCATAAAATCAACCATCCCAGATTGAGCGTAGCCCGCTCGCCCCATAGTTTGCAATCCCAACTGATCCGCTTCATACTCAGCTTGGCGACTGTGGGGACGGCGCAAAGCCAATTCCACGCCAATCTGAACCGCCTGAGATCGATCGAGCCCAGTGGCCGAAGCTACACCTGAAGCGATCGCCATTTGACGCATTTGTTTAATCGCGTGGCGAGCATTAATGTGAGCGATTTCGTGGGCGATCACACTTGCCAATTCTGCCTCATTGTCCGCCGCTGTCATCAAGCCTTTATTCACATAAACAAAACCGCCCATAGTTGCAAAAGCATTAATCGTGTCGTCGTCAATGACTTGAAAAGTATAAGGAATATCGGGGCGAGTGCTTTCTTGAGCGAGTCGTTGACCGATGCGGTTGATATATTCTGTAGTGTCCCGATCGCGGTCAATCTTAAACTCGCTGTTCGTTAACTGCTGATTAATTTGTCTGCCAATAGTCACCTCTTGGCGATCGGACATATTCGACAATTGAATAACTTGAATGCCGCGAAAAATTAGTTCAGGCAAAGAAAATGCTTGAGTGGGTTCCGGGGAAACCACCCAGATACCCGCAGCCACAATCAGGGACAGAAACAGATAAATCCCCCGGCCACAAGTATGCCGGCAAGTCAACCAAAAACTTTTTAACATGAGTGATAGGTGCCAGAAGTTAGATAAAATTGTAGGAAAAACTCGAAAAGTCACTAAATAGGCAGACGTAATTTGAGGCTGCTTAGTTGCTATTCTAGCTTTTTGTCAATTTTTAACGGCGCCACCAGCTTATGGGCGATCGAGCCAAGGCCAACCAACCGCTGTCAACTCCCTTCTGGGTTAAGTGCCCCAGTCATGCGGATTTTGGGCGATCGTTGTGGTAATATCTTTTAGCTTCATGACTTACGCATCAATAAAGTATGTCATTGCCAGCGGTAGCTCAGCAATAGCAGCATCTGTTTTTCATCGATGTCTGGGTAAGTCCTGAGCTTGTAAACATACTCCTGTCGCTATCAGTATAATAGGCGATTATGAAAATTTTGGATTCTCAAGGCCGACTGTTCGGCAAACTCAGCATTCTAGACGTAGGTGCGGCTCTGATCGTACTGCTAGTTGCAATCGGAATCTTTTTCTTTCCCGGCACTTCTGGCGGTTCCGTCGCCCAAGTCGGCACCAGTGTCAAACCTGTAGAAATTGATGCAATTGCGATCGGTCTCAAAGGAACAAACGTTCAAGATTTGTTCAAAACAGGTGATAAAATCAATGTGGTGATCCGCAATCAACCCTCCGGTCAGATTACCATCAAATCTGTCAAAACTCTCACCAGAACCCTAGCAGTTCCTCAGCCCAACGGCACTCTGAAAGCTCTCCCCGATCCAAGAGAAGAAGAAGCTTTCAGCAAAAATATGATGTTTACCTTAGAGGGAAAAGGTCAACTTACTGAAAATGGCCCGGTTTTAGGTAATACGAAAGTCAAAATTGGCACCACGCTAGAGCTTGAAGGTAACAAGTACATTTTCAACGCCAGCGTCATCGACGTGCGAGTAAAAGAATAATTAGTAGTCAGTAGTCAGTAGTCATTAGTCAGTAGTCATTAGTCATTAGTCATTAGTCATTAGTCATTGCTAATGGGGAGGGGGGAAGAGGGAATTCATATTCCTTCTTCCTTCTTCCTTCTTCCTTCTTCCTTCTTCCTTCTTCCTTCTTCCTTCTTCCTTCTTCCTTCTTCCTTCTTCCTTC
>NZ_JAUBOS010000014.1:36029-65478 GCF_036700365.1 Microcoleus sp. w2-18bC1 | reverse complement strand
TTCCTTCTTCCTTCTTCCTTCTTCCTTCTTCCTTCTTCCTTCTTCCTTCTTCCTTCTTCCTTCTTCCTTCTTCCTTCTTTACCCTTCCGAAAGCAATTTTAAGTATTGCCGAATTAAGCCAATCGTAACAGCGGGAATTTCTAACTGCGGAGTCAAACCTACGTTTTCCAGAGGTTGAAAAACTTTGATTGCTTCGGGGTTGAGATTTGCCAACCGCTGGCCGATATCGGGCCCGGTAAACTGCGATTTTTCTCCCCAAATAATCGCTGTCGGCGTTGTTAGCTGAGTGATGTACAGCGACAAGTCAAAGCACAAATCTCCCCGCACAAAAGACAGGGCGGCATATTCTGCATTTGGTTCCAAAGCAGATTGGAGGTAAGCATCAACAATTTCTTGGTAAACGCGACGCGAATCGGCAAATTGGCGTTGTTCTAGGAAGCTACGGATGCCGCCGTCTGTGGCGATTCCGGTACTGTAGAGCAAGCGATCTAATATCGGCGTGTTGACTAGCTTAGCGAAGAAACTGCTGCCGTAATCTTGTCCGAAGTCCGACAAACCGCTGGGTATGGTCAAAATTAGGGATTTGAAGAGATCCGGCCGTGCGATCGCAGCTCGAATCGCGATCGCCCCTGTTAGCGAAGAAGCAATCACCTCTGTCGGACTGTCGCAAGTTTTTTCGAGAAATTCGATCAAAGTTGTGATATAATCTTGAACCTGATAATTTCTTGCCGGATGTTCCGATCGCCCCCAACCGATTAAATCCGGTGCTAAAATTCGATATTCTGCCGCAAAAGCCGGATAAACTTTCGACCATTCGTAGGCACTCGACCCGCCGCCAAAACCGTGAAAAAATACTAAGTTCGGCTTATTCTTATTTTCCGAAGTTGAGGTCGGCAACCCCATCCAAGGCATTTTTTCAGCAGTGTAGTAGACCATTCTGCCGAGAGAAGTAACTATTGATCGCTGACCGAAGCCGAGGGGTACAAGCATAAACTAACCTTAATCGCTGTTATATTTTAGATTCTTTTCCATCGCCCCGTCTTTGTTTAAAAAACTTGCAAAGCTGGTGGCGTTTTTGTAAAGATTGAGTAATGATTTAAATCTATTTTAGTACAGGTGAAGCGTGAAACTACAGACAGCAAGTAAGTTTTGCGATTTGGGCAATTCGGCTGTGTAGTTATCCTTACCCTTGCAAACTAGCGCCGATCGGAGATAATAGCAAAATGATGGGTGAGACCCCTCAACAAAATAGAGTCTGTTCGCCAACCCCGAAAGCAGGCGCTCGGAAAGGAGGACTATTAGAACTCGCTTTCAGGCAGGCGGCAGGTTGGCCGACGCTCGCCAATCACAAATCATTAATCACGATATTTTGCGGAGCAGTGGCTTTTGAGGTCGAAAGTCTTTGTTGGATGGCGGGCGATGGGGTTTCGATTCCTAATTGCAAGTTTGGCAATCACTGGCATCGCCGTTATCAATTCCAAAACAGAAGAAACAACTAATCTCAGGGAGGTCTACTAAAATGCAACTGCTCAGAAAAAGGGATCGCGAGGGTTTTATGGTTGATGCGAAAAGTCTTCAATCAGACGGGTTTGCAGAATTTGACACAGCCTATCGAAGCATGGATTTAAACAGCAAAAAGTCTTTGGTCGCCACTCCAGAACGCTCAGGCGCGGCTTC
This sequence comes from Microcoleus sp. w2-18bC1, assembly GCF_036700365.1. NCBI lineage: Bacteria > Bacillati > Cyanobacteriota > Cyanophyceae > Oscillatoriales > Microcoleaceae > Microcoleus > Microcoleus sp. w2-18bC1. The sequence goes on along the minus strand of NZ_JAUBOS010000014.1, from coordinate 63,801 downwards.
AGATGTGCGATCGCGCGCCACAACGGTACCTGCGATCGTCCGCGTAGCTTTAGAAGACTTGAAATGCTTTGAAGTAGTAGAACACCAGTTTGCACATTGGGGGGTGACTTTTAGCAATGCCGTCGCCATCCAACCTTCAAACCCAGCATTTTTCACTGGTTCTGGGGCAACAGTGTTAATGGGGGCCCCCAAAAGCGGACTGATAGAAGTAACTTTTAAGTATCCAGTTCGCTGGGTGTCAGGGCTTGTCACCAGTTCGCGACGAACTGTTTTATCTGCTTGTGACATTGACGGCAACCCAATTGTTCAGGATGAAATGCCTGCGCCCAATCTGGTCGGGTCTAATTCTCCGATCGCCCCTAGGGCTCCCCTGCGCGTAAAAGCTCCGAATATTCATCGAATTAGTTTTTACGCTTTTGATGGTCAGCTAATAGTCGATGACTTGATTTTTGGATTTTAAAGCCATGCCATAAGTAGTGTCCCAAGTCTGCAAACCTTCGAGAAGGGCATTGCGGACTACAGCTTCTGGTTCCCGACTCAGCATCAGGCGAAAGCACTCCGCAGCGCGGGAACGGGCGATCCTCTGCGAGGGCTCTGCTAACGAACTTTTGACAGAGCTCACAGCACCAAACCCACCCTGATTCACCAAATCGGTCATTTGCCGCACAGCAATTAAACGCTTCACGGGGTCAGCATCAGTCAAATCCGCCAAGATGCGATCGAGCGCCACTTCATCTTTTGCGGCCCCCAGACTCAACCCTTGCCGCAGTAACAGCCCTGCAATCGCGATCGTCCCCAAATTCTGCAAAATTAGGCTCAAAGCCATCCAGTGGCTGCTTGAGTCCGCCCAAACCGCCAAACTCATGTAAGCGCCCAAGGTAGCAATGCCGCCGGTGCCGACGGCTAAAACGAACCGACGGTTCGGGCCATCCCAAAATTGCTCGCCTTTTGCCCGCAGCAATTGCCAGTCCCACGACTGCCCTCGGTAAACCAGCATCATCGCTGCTATCCCCAGGCCTGTGGAAAACAGTAACTGACTGTTCCACCACCCCCAAACTGCTGCCAGGGTGACAATTCCCAGCCAACCTTTTGAGCGAGTCAAACTCTCTAGCAGCCATTTGAGAAACGCAGTAGAAACCACAGGCGATCGGGCCCACTCGCTCTTGCCATCTACCCTCCGGCGTCTTGTTGCGGCAGTGCGGTCTGTGGCTGTTGGGGCTCCCGGCAGGCGATCGTCCAAACTAAATTCTCTCAAAGCTTGACCATCAGTTATTTCTAAAGACAGGTCGCTCAACGGAAGATTACCGAGTTCTAAAGTGCGATCGGACACTTTCACAGGCGATCTATTCAGCTTGGTTGTAGTTTTTTTAACTTGATTCATACTGACTTTTTGGAAAAATAACTTAAAGTTATCCAGGCTTTTTTAGCACTGATTTAGATTCTCGGCAAATAAGACTCTAAGCTTCTATGATACCGGAAATTCAACCCCGTGGCGAGTACCGGAACTGCGCCGAATTCCGAGAAATCCTTACCAAAAATAGAGCACTTGAAGATTTTTGAGAAAATCACGAGAGGTTAACAGCGAATATTTCTGCCTCACTCTGGAGACAGAATGGCGATCGGAGTTGGCATGATGGCAAAAAATCGAAATTTTTTAATTTCCGAAAATATGGGAATTTTGAGTGATTCAATTCGTCCGCCAAGAAATGCACGACGAAAATTTAGCCTTTTGCCAGCAGGCCCGGACTCTCGCTGCTACTCCGGTGTCAGATGAGGCTGGGTTCAGCTTGACCGCTTGCGGGACGAACCGCAGCCTCCGGGCGGGCAGAGAATCCAGACACAGACAGTATTGTTGGATAATTAGCAGGAGCATTCCTAAACTGCTAAGATTTTTGAATTAATGGGAGTTGAGGAAGCCCATCATCCGGGTTCAAACCGGTAAAGCAGGAAGGCAAACAACCGATAGATCGTGTTCGCCAAGTGCGGAGGCTGGAAAAACAGCGGCTTTTGACCAAACTCATACAGAACTACTGCCCCAAAGTGTGTCTGCGGAGGTTAGGCTAGTGAAGAGACGAAAAGAATAGTTACGATCGAGACTTCATTAGTCTACCTTGTAATTTATTGCTCAGTTGTCAAGCCCAACAGTTTTGCATTCTCGCGATGAGCGAGACTCTTGGCACTTCCAACAAGTGGGGAACTCGACCGTCAAAGAACTTGGGTTTGATGGTAAAGCCCTTAGTAATATGTAAACACCTTATCGATAACTCGCCAACTCGCCGGAACAATCTTGCAAGAAAACCCATGTCTAGTATGCAAAACCAATTCACGGTTCACTTCTGGGGCGTTAGAGGTAGCATAGCGTCTCCCGGGGCAGAAACAGTACGTTACGGGGGCAACACGCCCTGTGTAGAAATGCGAGTGGGTGACAGTCGCCTAATTTTCGATGGCGGTACTGGATTGCGGGTTTTGGGACAAACTCTCCTGTCCCAGATGCCCGTAAAAGCTCATATGTTTTTTACTCACTCTCACTGGGATCACATTCAAGGATTCCCATTTTTTGTCCCAGCTTTTATTCCTGGGAACTGCTTTCACATCTATGGGGCTATTGCTCCTAATCAGGCTACTATCCAGCAGCGCCTCCATGACCAGATGCTGCACCCCAATTTTCCGGTACCCCTGCAAATTATGGGGGCAGACCTGAAATTTAACGATATAGAAGTGGGCAAACCGCTGGAAATCGGAGAGATTAAGGTGGAAACTGCTTTGCTGAACCATCCTGGGGAAGCTATAGGCTACCGCGTCAACTGGCGGGGGTATGCGGCTGCTTACGTGACTGATACCGAACATTTTCCCGATCGTTTAGACGAAAATGTGCTGCATTTGGCTCAGGATGCTGAGGTGCTGATCTACGATGCTACTTATACCGATGAGGAGTATTATGCCGAGAAGAGCAGCAAGGTCGGCTGGGGACATTCGACTTGGCAGGAAGCGGTGAAGGTAGCAAAGGCTGCTAATGTCAAAAAGTTGGTGATTTTTCACCACGATCCGCTGCACAATGACGAGTTTTTAGACAGGGTGGGAGAACAAGTGGCTCAAAGGTTCCCGAACAGTTTGATGGCGCGGGAAGGTTTGTCGTTACAATTGTTGCCTCCTAATAACGATTTGTCTGAAGCGTCGGTGCAAGCGCCTCAAGTTCATGTCTGATGGATTTGAGCTTGTCAGATGGTTCTGAAATCTCGATCGGTGAAATCTGACATTTAAGCGAGGTCTGACCGAAAGCATTTAGGATACAAGCCCCCGGATTCATTCCGAAAGCAGACTCATGGCCCAGAAATAAAAAACCTGTATCCGATAAATGAACCCCCGAATTTATCTCGCGCAAGTCAATGCTTCAATCGAAAATCGAAAATCGAAAATCGAAAACCGATTGACCTCACTTAAAGACGGATACCGTGCCACTTACTTCTGTCGTGGAAAACCAAAAAGTTTAGACCAAAGTTCAAGCTTCCAGATTTATCTGTGGAGTCAATTCTAAAATCTAAAATCTAAAATCTAACATCGACTGGCGATCGCACTAAGTATGTCAAAATTTTAAGCGTGTGGGTAACTTCTTCTTGTACCGCTGCTCTGACTCCAACTTCTGTTGCCTTGGGAAACTTTGATGGTTTGCACCTAGGGCATCGACAAGTCGTGCAGCCAATTTTAAATCGATCGCCTGAGCAAAATTCTGCGACGATTCTTGCGTCGGGGCCAAACTTGCGCTCCTACGCTGGCAGAGATGAAAATTTGGAAAGCGAACCTCCGGCGACCTGCTACAACGACTCAGCAGCACCGCCCGATCGAGCCGGCAGCAGCCATAATTTCGATAGTTTGATAGCCCCCAAGGCAGATGGCAACAGCCTCTCTGGGATCGATTCTGATGGGGTCGATCGGCTTTACAGCACTGTGGTGACATTCGATCCGCACCCGCAAGAATTCTTTACGGGTCAACCGAAAAAACTGCTGACGCCTCTGGCAGAAAAGGTAGAATTGCTCGCAGCAATGGGCGTCGAGCAACTTGTGCTGCTGCCGTTCGATCGAGAATTGGCGGCTTTGACTGCTTCTGAGTTTGTCGAGGAAATTTTGGTGCGACAACTAAAAGCGAGTCGAATTAGTGTGGGGGTGGATTTTCGGTTTGGACGGGGACGCGCTGGGACGGCTGTGGATTTGCAGTCGATCGCCTCTGGTTACGGTATTGATGTTGCTCTTGTACCCCTGCACAATTGCGGTGAGGGCGATCGGATCAGCAGTTCTGCAATCCGCGAAGGTCTGGCATCAGGCGACCTCACAAGAGCGAATCAGTTGCTGGGGCGACCTTACAGTTTAGTCGGGACTGTGGTTGGGGGACAGCGGCTGGGTAGGACGATCGGATTTCCTACTGCTAATATCGAACTGCCGCCGGAAAAATTTTTGCCACGTTTTGGCGTGTACGCGGTGCGAGTCTCGGTGAAGCAGGGAGGGGAAAAGATGGAAGATGGAAGTTCTTCCTATCAGCCGGAAAATGCCAAATCTCTAATCCCCGGAATAGCATCAACTTTATTTTTTGTCAATGGGGTGATGAATGTTGGCTGCCGCCCGACAGTAGACGGCCTGCAACCCACTGTGGAAGTTCACCTGTTAGATTGGTCTGGGGATTTGTATGGTCAAACCTTGAGTGCGAGTTTGGTAGAGTTTTTGCGACCCGAACAAAAATTCGCTTCTCTGGATGCTCTCAAAACTCAAATTCAGGCAGATTGCGATATTGCTAGAAGCCTCTTAACTGCTAAAGTCTAATAATTATGTGATCTAGAACAGGCGATCGCTTTTAAAAATGGTGCAAGATGAGTCAGACTAAATTCTAGTTGTACAAATACGAAGTCCGCAAGGCAAAGACTCAAGATTTTGGCAATCTTGATATCTTTTCAACAATTAGCAATTAGCAATTCGCAATTAACAATTAGAAATCAGGGATATGAGACAACATATTGAGCGGCTCAAACAAAATCTAGGCAAAACTATTGTTGGCAAAGCCGATGCTATTCGCTTGGTGTTGGTAGCGGTGCTTTCCGGCGGACACGCGCTGCTAGAAGACGTGCCTGGTGTGGGAAAAACGCTGCTGGCGAAGTCTTTGGCGCGATCGATCGATGGCAAGTTTCAGCGGATTCAGTGCACTCCCGATTTGTTGCCGACGGATATCACCGGTACTAATATTTGGAATCCGCGCAGCGGAGAGTTTGAGTTTTTGCCCGGGCCAGTTTTTGCTAATGTTTTGCTTGCCGATGAAATCAATCGGGCGACGCCACGAACTCAGTCAGCTTTGCTGGAAGTGATGGAAGAAAAGCAGGTGACAGTAGATGGAGTTTCTCGAAATGTTCCGACGCCGTTTTTTGTGATTGCGACTCAGAACCCGATCGAATATCAAGGCACTTTTCCCCTACCGGAAGCCCAGATGGATCGGTTTACTTTGTCTTTGACTTTGGGCTATCCCGCTGCGTTGGAAGAGTTGCAAATGTTGGAACGGCTTTCTGATAGTTTTGCTGTTGAAGATTTGCAGCCTTGTATTTCTTTGGAAGAAGTGCAGGAATTGCGTCGTTTGTGCGCTGGTGTGAAGGTGGAAGCCTCTTTGAAACAGTATATTGTAGATTTAGTGCGATCGACGCGAGAGGATGAGGAGATTACTCTGGGGGTGAGTCCCCGGGGTGCGGTGGCTTTGCACCGGGCATCCCAGGCTTTGGCATTTATGGAGGGCCGGGATTTTGCTACCCCGGATGATGTGAAGTATTTGGCGCCACACGTACTTTCTCACCGGTTGATTCCGGCGGGGGGAAGAAGGGCTAAGACGATTGTTGACAAGTTGTTGCGGTCTGTTCCTATTCCTTAAAAAGTTTGTAAGTAGGTTGTTTTATTTAAAGGAACAGGCAAGATGCCTGTTCCACAAACAATTACAGCTTAATTAAAGGAACAGGCAAGATGCCTGTTCCACAAACAATTAATTTTCCTGTGGGGTGGGCATCCTGCCCACCCTTGAAAGACTTCTTAATAATGATGCAAGATGTCAGTTAATCAATAGGTTTTGCACCATTCTCAAGGACTCTCAAACAGCGCCACTAATTTTTTTGCCTCTAAATCAACATTGTGTTGTTGAGCAACTCTCTCTGCTCCTGTTTTCCCCATTTGTTCTAGTTTTTCTACAGGTGCTTCCAATACCGCGCGCATTGCTACGGCTAATGCTTCTGCGGAACCGGGAGGAACTAACCAACCGCAAACACCGGGTTCTACGAGCTCGGGGATGCCAGCAACATAAGTGCTAATTACGGGCCGATTGAGAGCGAGGGCTTCCATAATTACGACGGGCAAACCTTCAGCAAAACTAGGCAATACCATTGCCCGTGAAGCTAAAATCTCTTGCTGAACTCGATCGCCGCTGGCCCAGCCGGTAATTTCTATATGATTTTGCAGGCCGAGTTGCAGAATCTGCTGTTCAATATCCGATCGCAGCGGCCCGTCTCCTACGAGTACCAACTTAAACTCTAAGCCTTGAACTGCTAGCAAGTTAGCAGCTTCTAGCAATAACAAATGACCTTTTTGTTCGCTGAGTCTGCCAATGCAAGCTAAGCGGGGTGCTGCGGGTATGGGGACGTAGGGTGCAGCTAAAAATGCAGCATCTACGCCGCAGTGTATGACGTGAATTTTTGACCAAAAAGTGCGATCGCACCACCGAAAAAGCTGACTTTTACCGAAGGAACTAACTGCTGCTACAAAGGTCGATCGTTTAATTTTTTCGTCTAAGGAAAGAAGTGTCGCTTTATCAAATTCTTCAGGGCCGTGGACGGTGAAACTGTAAGTCGGGCCGCCCAGCACGCGGCACAGCATTGCGACTGTTGTAGAATTTGTCCCGAAGTGAGCGTGAACGTGTGCTGTACCGGATTCTGCAAACCAATTTAAAAGAATACAAGCTTCTGCTAAATAAGCTAGATGCAGCAAAATCCCTCGTTCCGAGTGCCAGCCAACTTTGAACATTAACCCCACAGCTTCGATGAATCGAATTGGTCTAGTTGCGGCAACGCGCAGCAAACCCCACGCTAACCCCTGTACACCAACTCCTAAGATTACTTTAGTCAATTCTTGCTCTAGTTTGTCGGCCTCATCAACGAGTTCCGACTCGCACGATCGGATCGAAAAACGTGCGACTTTCATGCCGCATTTTTCAACGGCTAGCACTTCTCTGCGGACAAAGCTGTGGCTGACTTTGGGATATTGGTTGACTAAATAAGCGATGTTCATGAACAGGGAGAAAATTTTATGGTAAAACTTAGATTAGTTTAGCCTTTAGCTGCAGTACGTGGGCAACAAATTTAGCTGATTTTTTGAGCTTATTTGAACAGGGGCGAAGGGCGATCGCTTTTGGTGGGATGGGGGAAGTGACAGGGGGGCGATCGCTATTTCGGCGAGAGGAAATCAATCCACACATTTTACATTGTTAGGAATGAAAAATAAATAACTTAATGAATTACTCAGGTTGGGGTACGGCTCGATAATTCCATTTGGGCAAATATTCGTCAAAAACAATTTGCATAGTATTTTTGAAATTATCAGCCACCTTTCGACCAGTTTTATAAACTTTATTAAGGATATTTACAGCTACAGATAGTCCGGTTTTAGTTTGTGTTTTTTCGACGAGAGCTTTGACTAATTCTAAACTTGTAAAAATTACTCCTTGACAAGACCTAGTAATATGAGGAAAAAGTCGATGTTCTATCGGATTATATTTAGATGTATAAGGAGGGTAATGAGCAATTCTGATCTCAATTCCTATTTCATTAACTAATTTCTGCAAATCTTATTTAAAAATATAATGATTAGCATTATTACTACCTCCACCATCACATTTTGCCAAGATAGAATTAGCGTTAGGGTAGGTAAATTTGCCATAATTATTCCACCAATTTTTTAAAGACTCACAGGCGAATTCACTCGTATCTTTACTGTTTCCTAATGTTATATATCCTCGGTTTTGTTGAGAATCATAAATCCCATGTGGGATCACTTTACCGTGACCTAAACTCCAAAAATCATGATCGAGAGTAGTGACAGGTTCCGTTGTATACAGAGTTCCAGGACGATACAGATTTCCTAAAACTTCTTTCTTTTTGGTGTCAAAGCTAATAATAGGATTGCTTGCTTCTCTATACTCTGTATCCAGTCTCGCAATATTTTTAAATTGAGCGTCCCGATTTTCATTAATTCCTATTGTTTGTTTTTTTTGGGCTTTTCGTTTCACATACCCATGCTTTTTTAATAGTTTTGCCACTAAGGGGAGACTAATGGTAAAACCTGCCGCTCGTAGTCCAGAAGCTATTTCTTTATGCGTCAAATTAGTCCATTTGATTAACTCATTCATTGGGTCTCCGGCTGTGTGGTTTTTTAAAACTTCTAAAAATGCCGCATCAATGCCGATTTGAGTAGACAGAATACTTTTTCTTCCCCCTCCTTTCTTTCTGATCCTGGAACTATTTAGTGTCTCTGAGTCCATTTTTTCTAAATCTTCCAATCCCTTGATGATGGTATTTCGACTGCATCCCAAAAGTTGCATTACATAACTAATTCCACCCCATCCTAATTTTTGAGCTTCTATAGCTGCATACCTTCTTTTATCCTTTTCTGATAAGGATTTATAAAATTTTTTCATTTCTGACTCAATTGAATGAGAATAAAACATGGATTTAAAAGTAAATTAGAATAGTTAAGTAGAAAAATATGTTGTGAGTTGATCTCTGTGGGAGTGAAAATTGTAATCTCACACTTTTTTCATTATAACCGATAACTCATCAACTTATTTATTTTTCATTCCTTAATACAATAGCCAGGACTGTTTTTAGGTAGTAATTACAAACCCTTGATTTTCACGCAGGCAACTCGATCGCCATGAAAGCCTTATTTTAGGGTTAGCCATCAAAAACTGTCTGAAGTATTTTCATATGCAAACCACTCCCAATCAGGTTGAACCGCCCCCAGATGGCCTCAATAATTGGTAATTATTCAACGTGCAATTCCATCTAATTTCCTATTGTCACGTGACAACTCCTACACCAACTGAGTAGAGTATGGTGTAGGCGTCTTTGCAGCCCGATGAAGGGTGTGCAAAATTTCCTTCGCGGTACTATCATCTATAGTTCCTACTACAGAAAGATTCCCGCCACGGCGTTTTATACTGGGGAAAATGTCCAACCCCAGTTTCTTTAAATTGATCGCCGCGTTCACGTCGCGATCTACCATTAAAGAATGTTGCTCATCCCAATAGTTTCGGATACCGCAATCGGTGAAAATGATTTCATTCCGATAGCATAAAACCATTGACGTGTAAGCAGGTTTTTGCGAAATGACTGCTGACCCAGCTTTTTCGGCTATGTATTCCAGCGTCTTGAAAAATTGACCAAACGCAGCATCCAACCAAGACTTATTCAGTCCTGATTTGGCTGATTGACCGTTTGGAAGATAAACCCCAGCATCATCTTGTTTGACTTTATTTCGTTTAGTCAAACCTTTTAAATTCAAATCTTCATAAAAAAAGAATTTAGCTCCCGACCTCACAAGCTTGTGAGCAGTCTTATAATGGAAATCTTGGCGAGAACGAGCTATCTTCTGGTGCTGCTTTGCTTCTTTTTTGGCTAGCTTGCGTCTAGCTTTAGAACCGCGCTTCCGTTTGTTTCGTTTCCTTGAAATGCGGTCTAACTTAGCTTGGTTTTTGCGAAGCGGTTTTAATGATGGTAGCTTCTCGCCTGAAGACGTTGCCAAGTAAACATCTTCATGAAGCACTGCATCCAAACCCATTGAATTATCCCAGCTTGGGGTAACTTTGTTAGGTACAAAGCTAGGGACAGAAGAGTCTTCCAGTATTAATTGAATGAACCAACCATCAGCCTTCCTGGTTACACTAGCTTGCTTAAGGGTAAATCCGTCGGGAATTGGACGGTGCGTCCGAACTTTTACGACCCCTAGTTTCGGCAACCTAATATAAATCCAATTCTTGCGAACCAATTTAATCCAATCGTTGTTAGCCGTAGAGAATGTCATCGTTCGGTAATCTGCTTCAGTCTTAAATCGGGGTTTACCCGATTTCCCACCCTTGCTATCACCTACTATAAATCGCTCGAAGGCTTTATCTACTCGCTTAGAAACATCTTGTAGGATGGTTGAATCTACCTCCTTAAAGTCCAACAGCTCGCCACTGTGGAAAACTTTCACCAAGTCTTTCTTGATGACGGGCAATTGTTGTTTTTGCGAGTAATAGTTGGGCTTTTCACGAGGCGCAGAGATGCTAACAATCAACGGACAAGCATTCACAGTCGTGCGGTTCATTTCCCACCAGTCAAATCGATCACCTAACTGCCGATTGTACCAATAGCGACAGATTCTCAACCAGTGTTTGAGGGTTAACTTTTGATTGGTATCGGGATCAAACTGATACTGGTATGTTGTCTTCATTGCGTTACGACCTTTACGCTTTTATTAAGTACAAAAATACCAGAAAATACTGCACCGTGTCAAGCAATTAAATAATTATATTAACAAACAAGATTAACTCATTAAATAAAGAGTTTGTTCGTCTCGTCATCCACCCGCCCACCTCTCAAAACATAGTTTTGAATTGGTTGACGGTGGAATCCTCACCTCACGCGCCTCTCATCCCACACTAATCGAAGCGATATAGTGTGGGGTTTCCCGTCTGGCTAGCTAAATTTTACCGAAAATCACCAGCCCGAAAAATAATCGCCCAAATCCCCAAACAACCAGCAACTCTCGCAACTCTCGCAAGTCCCCCAACACTCACTACCAAAGATTTTTCTGAGGCGACTTGCTCTGCATCTACCCAAGATGACAGCAAATAAGGTAAAGTAAACGGCACAAGAGTCTAGAACTCTCCAACGACCGCAACTCAGCAAACCCGCCCCTGACCAGCAAAACTGGCCGGTACAGGCGGCATTAACCGCTAACCGTCAACCTCTAACAACCGACAAAAATGCAAACCTACTACTACGTTTTAGCCAGCCAACGCTTTTTGCTAGAAGAAGAAGCCCTAGATGAAGTGTTTAAAGAAAGAACCCGCAACTACAACGAACAAGAAAAACAAATAGACTTCTGGTTGGTCAAACAGCCGGCTTTTCTAGAAGCACCGACAATGGCAGAAGTTAAAGCAAAATGCCCTCAGCCAGCCGCTGCTATTATTTCTACCGATCCAGTCTTCATCACCTGGTTGAAACTGCGATTAGAATATGTACTGACAGGTGAATTTCAAGCACCGTCAGCAACTATTCCCGATGCCCTCGCATCCCTACAGACAGCATGACTAAAATAGCAAAATATCCGACAAAACAACTAACAACAATTAGGGGTAAATTGTACAAATTTATTTTGTCTCTCCCCCTATTTTCTGCTACTTCGATCGCCCTTTTGGTATTGACAATTTTATCGAGTTCTGTTAAAGCTCAATCGAGCTGCCAACCGCCGCAGCCCGATGAATATCTACTGTTAATTGTCACCCCAACACCCGAACAGCAAGAAAGAGCAAAACGCTCTTTCCCTGGAAATACTAACAACACAGTTTGTCGGTACATCAATGACACGGTGACGCGAGTTGGTGGCTTTCGCGACTCGCAAATCGCCAGCGATTGGGTTAAATACATCGAAGATGTTGTCGGATTGCAAGCTTACGTAGTACGATCGCCCGCAGCGGCACTACCCCAAAATTTGCCAGTCTACAACCCTCAGCCAGCACCAGGTTCTGCACCAATCACCAATTCTCCCAGTGGCAATCTTGCCTTCAATCCCCAACCCCTGGGCCCTGGTTATGCAGTGTTAGTAGATTACTTCAACCAACCGGAATTAGCCGGCCAAGTCAGGCAAGCATTAGGCACGCAAGTAGGCTTAGCTTCCTACGGCCAGCGTCCCTTTTTATTCGTCGCTTATACAACGGATCAAAACGCCGCTACTGAGGCGGTAAAAGCATTGAGCGATCGAGGTTTTTGGCCGATGTTAGTAGACAGCCGTCGAGTTACCGTAATTGCTCCCGCTGTTCGCTAAAATATAAAACTTGGCAATTAAAATTGCTTCTTGTCAAACAAAGTCCGCTTAAGGGAACTAATAACAATTATTGTTGTTCGGATTCTAGCGGGCTTCTTCCTAGCTGACTTTCTGCCCGCTTTTTTGCTTCCATTGCCGCTCCGTAATCTGGTTTGTAGCGAATTGCTTTGTCATAGGAGGCGATCGCATCTTCGTATCTTTTTACCGCCACAAGTGCATTGCCGCGGCTGTACCAAGCTTCCGAGTAGTCAGGCTTGACATAGACGGCTTCATTGTAAGAGACGATCGCATCTTCGTACCGCTGCAAATTGTACTGAGCATTGCCTCTATTGTACCACGCTTGAGATTCTTTCGGGTTTAAATCTAAGGCTCTGCTGTAAGACTGAATTGCTTGTTCGTACTTGCGTAGTTCGTGGTACGACCAACCTAAATTGTACCAGGCTTGATAATAATCAGGTTTTAATTTAACAGCTTTTTCGTAAGCTTCTACCGCTTCTTCATGCCTCCGCATTTTCAGCAAAGCGATGCCTTTACTGTACCAGCCTTGATAAAAATTGGGCTGAAACCGCACGGCTTTTTCGTAGGCTTCAAAAGCTTCTTGGTTTTTGTTTAATTCGAGGAAAACATTGCCTAAATTGTACCAAGCTTCAGAATTATCGAATTTAATTTCAACTGCTTTTTCATAGGATTCTACGGCTCGATCGTACTGTTTTAATTTTTGGTAAGCTTGTCCCCGATTGTACCAAGCACCGTACAAATTAGGCTGAAATTGTACAGCTTTTTCGTAGGATGCGATCGCTTCTTCGTACCGCTGCGAATCTAACAGACTATCGCCTCTGCCTTCCCAGGCGGAGGCATAGTCGGGCTGGATTTTCAAAGCGTTATCAAAAGATGCGATCGCCTCTTGAGACTGCTGCAATTTATCCAAAGCATAACCGCGTCCCGTCCAAGCTTCTAAGTATTCCGGCTTTAATTCTATGGCTTGATCATAAGCTGCCTGCGATTCTTGGTATTTTTTTAATTTGTACAAAGTTTTTGCTTTTTCCTGCCAGACTTCCGCGTACTCTGGTCTGAGATTTATTGCTCGCTCGTAAGCGGCAAGAGCTTCTTCAAATCGGCTTAAATTGTAAAGAGTATTACCTCGGTTGTACAGGTCAGTTGCATTGGCAGAATTAAAAGTGTTTACACCATAAATAGATGCTATAATACTGATGCCAATCAAACTCGCGATCGACAATATTTTTAAATACAGTTTTTTTCGGGATTTTACAGTCTTATTCGCAGCAGCAACCGGAGGCAATACAGGAACTGTACCGCTGAAAGAATTTTTCAATTCTTTAATAGCTTGCAGCGTTTCGCCGGCACTAGAATAACGTTGCCTAAAATCGTACTTTACCATCTTATCTAAAATCTTCGCAAATTCAGGACTGACTGATGTTTTGTCCTGCCAAATAATTTCCTCTGTATCGGGGTTCCTTGGCATTTGGTGAGGATTTATGCCAGTGAGGAACTGAATTGCGATCGCACCTGCGGCATAGATATCGCTGCTGAGTTTGGGGTTGCCGTGAGCTTGTTCGCTGGGCATATAACCGGGAGTACCAATGCTGACACTCAAGCTATTTTTGGGCTGAGACGTGGTGATTTGAGTAGTAATTTCTTTGACGGCGCCGAAGTCAATTAAAACTAATTTTCCGTCTCTATCTCTGCGGAGGATATTGCGGGGATTGACATCGCGGTGAATCACATTTTGCTGGTGTACAAAGTCTAAAATTTCGAGAAGTTCCTGCAATATACAAATGACTGCATCTTCCTGCATGACTCTCGCAGTTCCTCCTTGGTAAGGGGAACCTCCCGCAGGCCCTCCTTGGTAAGAGGAACCCCCCCCAGCCCCCCCTTGGTAAGGGGGGGAGCCAAGTCCAGCCCCCCCTTGGTAAGGGGGGGTTTGGGGGGGTATAATTTCTTGACTTAAATCGTGGCCTTCTATAAATTCTTGAACTAGATAAAACTCTTGATTCTCTTCAAAAAAAGCAAAAAGTCGGGGAATGCGATCGTGATTTCCCAATTTGTACAAAACTTGTGCTTCGGTATCGAATAAACGTCTTGCTACCTGTAGAGTTTGCGGATCAGTTGCTTGAGGTTTAAGCTGCTTGACGACGCAGAGGTGATTGCCTGGTAGCTGCTTATCTTCAGCTAAATAAGTTTGAGCAAATCCGCCGCCTCCCAAGTGACGGATAATACTGTAGCGATTGCCGAGTGTGATTCCAAGCATGAGATTTACCTAATATTCCTAGTCTTTTGGAGAATTAGCTTCCAACCAAGCTGTTAAATCTTCGGCATTAGAAAAATCTAACATGGCTTCTGCAAGATTCTCTAATTTGTCGATCGGCAATTGGCGAATGCGGCTTTCAATATCCGGGTTTATTTGACCTAAACGGCGACTTAGCAAACGCATAATTAACCCTACTTGTCCTTCTTGTCTGCCTTCTTGTCTGCCTTCTTGTCTGCCTTCTTCCCGACCTTCTTCCCGACCTAAAGCCACTGAACCCTCTTGATCTTGAGCAAAAAACTCTTGCTGTTGTAATATGTTAAATTCCTCCTGTGTCAAACTAACTTGATTGGCAATTTCAAAGGCTTTCTGAATTTCCGGGACTGTGACCATTGTTTGAGGTACTTCATCCAAAGTGCCAGTAGTTTTGATAAAGTAAATCCACTTGTCCGTAAGAGTTTCCAGTCGATCCAATTCTTTCTTAAATTTTGGCAACTCTACAAATACTAACTCAATGTCATTTTGTAGATAATCAGACAAGCGATTTCTTTCTTTGAAGACAAAATGCGAAATTACATCTTGCTCGCCGCGAAACATTTCAAAATCAGTGATAGTCAAAGCAATCACAGGTCGCAATTGCTTGTATAGTTCTCCCCTTGTTAATTGGAGTGCATAGGTTTTTGCTGCATTGTACAAAACTCGCTTGCCAAATGCCTGTACCTTCAAAACTTGCATTTCAATAATCACAAATGTGCCGTCATTAAGTAGCGCTTTGACATCTAAGTAACTATTTTTAGCTCCGGCTACTTGAGGGCCAAGATAAGGATCGAGGATTTCTAAGCTTTTAATTATCGATTCTTGTTCATAGAGTATGGCATTTAAGAAACTAATCAAAATCTCTGTACTTTGGCTGGAGCCAAATATTTTCTTGAATGCAAAATCTATTTTGGGATTGATAAATCTCATGTTATTTTTCTCCTTAGAGATTTGGACTTAACACGGCTGCAAACCTTACTGTGACAGTCTGTTTGCTATGTTTCTTGTTCCCTCCCCTTACTAAGGGGAGGGTTAGGGCGGGTGCTAGATTTTTGCTATTGAGATGCTCCCACTATAACTTAACTTCAAACGGCTTTCAAAATCTCGTCATCGACTGAAAAATCTATCTCGGCTTTGTCCCGTCCCGAAATGAGATAATCATTCTGAAAAGAATCTTTTAATCCAGAAACTAAGTCAAATTCCGGCTGCCAGTTAAGATCGGTGACAGCTTTATTAACTGAGGCGAAAAAGTGCTGCAATCGCATCGGGAAAGCTTTCTTTTTGCCGAAGTCAAATTGTTTTGGATCGTAGTGTACAATCTTAATAGCATCAGGGGATTTGCCTGCGGCTTGAATGCAGGCGCGGGCTAAACCGTCAAACGTAACAAATCGATCGCCCGAAACGTTGTAAATTTGCCCGATCGCCCTAGAGTTGCCCAAAACCGCCGCCATTGCTTTAGCCAAATCCTGACAGTGCCCCAACTGCGTGAAGTGCATTCCGTTACCGGGAATCGGAATCGGTCGATCGCGCACAATGCGATCGAAAAACCAAGCCTCTAAATCGTTATAATTTTGGGGGCCGTAAATGTAAGTCGGACGAATCGAAGTCCAAGGCAAACCGGACTCGGCCAAGTAATTTTCGGTTTCGCATTTACCCAAGTGCCGACTTTTAGGATCGGTAGCGTCCCCTTCGATATGAGGCATTTGATCCGACTTCAAATAAACCCCCGCAGAGCTCATGTAAACAAAGTGCTGCACCCGCCCTTTAAATATTTCAGCTAAAGGCTTTGTATCGCTGAGTTCGCGGCCGTTGTTGTCAAAAACCGCGTCAAACTCGACCGTCGATAACTTTTCTTTTAGTTGCTCGACATTTGTGCGATCGCCCTGAATCTGTTTTACGCCCGGAACCGGTACAGGCTTGTTGCCCCGGTTAAACAACACCACTTCATGCCCTTGTGCTGCTAAAATCTTAGTAAGATAAACCCCGATAAACCGAGTACCGCCCATCATTAAAATTCGCATTATTTTCGATGCTCCTTACAGTTAGTGTAAACATCTTACAATAAAGTTATGCCTTACGGAGAAACCATTTTTTTTAATAAAACACATATTAACAGCGATCTGCCCTGGTACGAAAAACCGGAACGCTTGAGTTTTTATGTGCAAATCCTAAATGTCATTTTTGTGCTTTACTAAAGTGCGAGCGCTCACAATAAACATAATTTTAATTGGCATAAAATAGCCCTATGCAAGTTCCCCGGCTGCATCCAGAAACAATCGAAGAAGTTAAACAAAGAGCAGACATAGTAGATGTCATTTCCGGTCGCGTCGTGTTGCGAAAACGCGGCAAAGAATTTGTAGGTTTGTGTCCTTTTCACGATGAAAAATCTCCCAGCTTTACCGTCAGTCCCGGCAAACAAATGTATTATTGTTTCGGCTGCGGCGCAGGTGGCAATGCTTTTAAGTTTCTCATGGAATTGGAGAAACGCCCTTTCAGCGAAGTAGTATTAGAATTAGCTAAAAATTATCAAGTCCCGGTCAAAACCGTCGAACCCGAACACCGACAAGAATTGCAGCGGCAAATTTCCCTGCGGGAACAACTCTATGAAATCTCAGCACTAACAGCCAACTTTTACGAACACGCTTTGCGACAAACCCAAGGAGAAGAACCCTTAGCATATCTCAAATCAGAGCGACAGCTCAGCGAAGAAACTATTCAACAATTTCAATTAGGTTATGCACCCCAAGGTTGGGAAGCACTTTACAGTTATTTAGTAGAACAGAAAAACTATCCGGCGCAATTAGTAGAACAAGCTGGATTAATTGTACCCCGAAAAAATGGCGGCAGCGGTTATTACGATCGCTTCCGCAATCGCATTATGATTCCCATTCGCGACACCCAAGGCAGAGTCATCGGTTTCGGCGGCCGAGCTCTCGGCGACGAACAGCCGAAATACCTCAATTCTCCCGAAACAGAACTCTTCGATAAAGGCAAAACTTTATTCGCCTTAGATACGGCGAAAACAGCCATTAGCAAAGCCGATCGCGCAGTGGTTGTAGAGGGGTACTTTGATGCGATCGCACTTCAGGCTGCCGGCATCTCCAACGCCGTCGCTTCCCTCGGCACAGCCTTAAGTTTAAACCAAGTGCGGCAGTTATTGCGGTACACGGACTCCAAACAAATTATCCTCAACTTTGACGCCGACAAAGCAGGAACTCAAGCTGCAGAACGCGCGATTGGAGAAATAGAAAAACTCGCTTATCAAGGAGAAGTGCAACTGCGGGTACTCAACATTCCCGACGGCAAAGATGCCGACGAATATCTCAAAACATACTCCCCAGAACAATATCGAGAATTGCTGGAAAATGCTCCCTTGTGGCTCGACTGGCAATTGCAACAAATGCTCGTCAATCAAGATTTGAAGCAAGCCGATACTTCCCAGCAAGTCACCAAAAAAATCATTAATTTATTAACCAATATCACTGACGACAATCAGTTAGCACATTACCTGCAAAAATGTGCAGAAATTCTCAGCAAAGGAGATTTTAGACTCACAAAAATGATCGCTGAAAACTTGCTCAATCAAGTAGTTAGCGATTGGGCAAAGCGGCAGAGTCAAGACGAATCATTGACAATGCCCCTGTTAATCAGAAACAAGCTGAAGCCGAACAAACAATATAAAAAGCAACGTGCAAGCAGCGACAACAAAAGCTCAAAATCCAGCTTATCTGCCGTAGCCCGCAGTCTTTTAGAAGAAGCAGAAGCGCAATTATTGCAGATTTATTTGCACTGTCCCGAATACCGCCAAGATGTCAGAGAAGCAATAGAAGCTAGAGACGTACAGTTTAGCCTTTCTCACCACAGATTTTTGTGGCACCAGATTGTGAATGCAGAAATATTGCACAAAATGTCTTTACAAGTAGCGCCTTCTGAGTTAATATTGAAATTGCAAGATAGCTTCATTGAATATCCAAATCAACTCAATCAAATCTCGCATTTATTTCACTTAAATGAGTTCTCAGAAAGAAACGTTTATCGCGCACCTCTAGTCATTAGATCTGCCCTCGCCTGTATCGAGCAAATTATCAGCATGAAGCGCCGCAGGATTGCACTCAATATGTGGGAAAAAGCCAAGGCCGCTAGCAGTGGCGAAGAGGCTATAGAATATCACCAACTATTCTGTGCCGAACAAGAATGGCTCAAGGAATTAGAGAGGCTGCGTCAAGTTAATTTTTACGATTTAACATCCGTACCTTGGGGCTAATACTCTTTTAGATTTTAGATTTTAGATTGGGGATGACTCGTTCGATAGATGTTGGAAGGTTGCCTGCGGTTACATTGTTTTAACTTAGATAAGTAAAAAATTCCTTAGTACAAGCTTGTTTGTACTAAGGACTTTATTCCTTTATTCA
Source organism: Microcoleus sp. w2-18bC1 (assembly GCF_036700365.1). NCBI lineage: Bacteria > Bacillati > Cyanobacteriota > Cyanophyceae > Oscillatoriales > Microcoleaceae > Microcoleus > Microcoleus sp. w2-18bC1. The sequence goes on along the minus strand of NZ_JAUBOS010000014.1, from coordinate 44,988 downwards.
ACGAGCATTTTAATAGTCGCAAAAAAGAGTTTCGCGAGTATCTCTACCTGTCACTGGATTAGTACCTTTTGCCACTTTACAAAGTTTTTCTATCATATCGTCTCGCAGCAGTGTCTCAGTAAAATCAGCACCGTCAATAATAGCTCCTTCCAGCCTGGTATTGTAAGCGAAAGCACCCTCAAGGATAGCATTAGTTAAATTCGCTTTCATCATGCGAGCCAAATCTAAAGTCGCACCCGTGAAATTAGCGCCTTCTAAATTTGCTTCTTCCATATTGGCTGCAAAAAAGCTGACGCCCCGCAAATCTGCATTAGTAAAATTGCTGTTGCGAAGATTGGCTTTATTAAAGCTGTCGTCAGTCAGAACTTGACCAGTAAAATCAGCGCCTACTAGGATTTCTTTGTCGTGATCCAAAGCGAAAGCAGGTGCGGGATTAATACCGATCGCCCCAGCGGCAATTACTGCTAAAATAACAAAACTCAGCAAGAAAGTATAAATATGTTGGCGAATTCGAGAAATCATCATACAAGTTCAAGCTAATGAGCAGTCGTGACAGTTCAGAATTGAATTCTACCAGAAAGCGCGTCAAGCGTAGCTATCCCGTAGGGAATCGCCCGCTTGCCACGGCTGACTCCAATTCCCCCCAATCCCCAAACTCTAGGGATATCGGCACATTGGGAGAAAACTTAGTGGCCGACTGGTTGCAGCAGCAAGGTTGGGAAATCCTGCACCGGCAGTGGCACTGTCGCTGGGGAGAGATTGATATCATCGCACTCGGAAGAGATGAAGAAAGCGAAATCAACAGAGGTAACGAAAATTCCCCATTCCCCATTCCCCATTCCCCATTCCCCATTCCCCATTCCCAAACATTAGCATTTGTTGAGGTAAAAACTCGCCGTCGAGGAAATTGGGATGCTGGTGGAATGTTGGCTATTAATACCACAAAACAAGCCAAACTTTGGCAAACAGCCGAAATATTTTTAAGCACTCATGCAGATTTAGCCAATAATTATTGTCGTTTTGATGTCGCTTTAGTCAGGTGCGAACCTTTACAACAAAACACTAAGCAAATATTACCACCATTAACTGCAGCGCATTCTCTATCCGCCGTTGCAGGTAACTACCGACTCACCCTGCAAGAATACATTCGCTCGGCTTTTAGCATTTAAAAATATATAATTAAAATTTAGAGGGTAAAATCTCAAACCAATGCCAGTAGGTAATTTTTAATTGTTAACTTGCCTAGGCTGTCGCGCATTTTTCTCTTGAGATTTAACGGAGCTGAAAAAAGCGTTAAATCTTCTCCCGCTTGCCCATTCTCTCCCTCTCCTGTTCTGCCATCACAGTTAATGTATATGCGTAGCAATCTAGGCCAGAGTTTCCGGGCAATATCCCAGACCCTTGACAAACTGCTGGCGAAACGCTTCAATTTCTTTGCGGTCAGGGCAGCCGTGACAAACCACTGCCACCTGGTAGCGGCGCATCACGCTCAGCGGCGACTGTCCCGTTTCCAAACTCCAAAGCGCCATTTGCAAGCGAATTTCAGGATCGTAAGGAATCCCGAGTTCGTTCATAAAAGCCCGAAAATCCCCGTGCATTTCGGGAGTTAAATATTGGCTCATTTTCACCTTTACCACCCATCCGTCAATTTGGTGAATAACAGTGATAAATTGCAAAGGAAGATGATGAGCCGTGCGTAGGTAATCCACGACTCTCAGAGTAAGGCTAGTATTGGCGATGTAGTAGAGGTATTCCATAACGATCCTTATGAGCCTTATGAGCAAAGCTGATGCTATACCTCTATCGTCGCGGACTCTACCCGCCACCACAAGGGGAAAAGCACCCGACTTTGAATGGGGGTTTTTACCCAATTTGTTACCCAGTTGACAGATCGATCGCACAGGAATTCACTCGATGACAGAGATGGACTGGTCTTTGGACGGCTACGACTACGAACTCCCGCCCTCGCGCATTGCCCAAAATCCCGTAGTGCCGAGGGACAGTTCTCGCTTGCTGGCTGTAGATTCTCCCAGCAGCCACCAACACCGGATTTTCAGGGATTTACCCGATTTGCTGCAACCGGGCGACTTGCTGGTACTCAACAACACCCGCGTGCTGCCAGCGAGACTCTACGGGCACAAACCCAACGGCCCGGCTGTGGAGATATTGTTGATGGAAGAACGGCAGCACAACTGTTGGCTGGCTTTGGTTAAACCGGGGAAACGCTTAAAGTTGGGAGCAAAAATTGAGTTTGATCCCATCGCCCCTGCCTGTGAGGACTCGACCACAGCTCCTTGCTGCTGCCTTCCCGATGCCACGATGCCCCCCCATCGTCGTCGATTGACTGCAACAGTTATAGAGAGGGACGACGCAACAGGGGGACGGCTGCTGGAGTTTGACATCCCCACTGATGAGAATCTGGTGAAGTTTTTGGACGAATACGGCCACGTACCCCTGCCACCCTACATCGAAAATTCCCAAGCTTCAGCGGAACAGTACCAGACTGTTTATGCCGATCGCCTTGGGGCGGTGGCGGCCCCCACAGCAGGCCTGCACTTCACCGAAGAATTGTTCAGCCGCTTGGAACAGCGGGGAATCGAAAAAACTTTTGTCACCTTACACGTCGGAGTAGGGACGTTTCGCCCGGTGGAGGTAGCAGACGTGACGGCTCACAAAATGCACGGCGAATGGGTGGAAGTACCCCCCGGCACCGTTGAGAAAATCCGGGAAACTAAAGCCAGAGGCGGGCGGATCATTGCCGTGGGTACAACAGCAGTGCGAGCTTTAGAGGGAGCCGCAGCCGCGAGTGGCGATTTTTCCTTGCAACCTTTTTGTGGCCCGACCCATTTGTTTATCTACCCTGGTTACAAGTGGCGGGTTGTAGAGGGGATGATTACCAATTTTCACTTGCCCCGCTCTACTTTGATGATGATGATAAGTGCGATGATTGGAAGGCTTCGGCTGTTGGATTTGTACCGAGAAGCGATCGAGCATCAGTACCGCTTTTATTCCTTTGGCGATGCCATGCTGATTTTACCAGCAGCAAAAAAGGATTGATCGATCGGGCATCGGGTTCGCCCCATGCCCGGTATTCCGTTTCTATTCTTCCTCCTCTTCTTCATTGCCGGGATACACGAAGCTGTTGGAACGTCCAGTTAGAACAGATTTGCCCAGAGACAGAGCTTTCTGAGCTGCCACTACAGCTTTGCGCTTCCATGTGGCCTTACGCATATTCTTCTTGGATTTGGAGGTTTTCTTCTTAGGGACTGCCATGACGCTAAATACTTTTTGCTTGCTTATATAGACAAACAAACATTCTAGCCGATTTTGTCGGCAATGCTTACTCGAAAAACCCCAATAACTGCTCGGTAAGCAATATCAAGTAGTAGGGTGCGTCAGCGATTAGCTTCTGGAAAAATAGACCAAATCCCATAGGTAACGCACCCGCAGCAGCTAAAGTTCGTGAAAGTGGTAGATCACAACGCCAGTTACGGCATCGTTCTCGATACTCACATAACCCGTTTTGAGCATTGCCGTGAAAGCCTCTTCCACTTCGGCAAAAGTAGCGCCGGTTGCCATCACCCCTTGGGTAACAGATAATCTTCCGTTCTTGGTATAAGCTGCCTTCAGGAGTTTAACCCCTAACTGGTCTGGAGTTGGCTTGGGGTATGTCGCGGCGATCGCCCCGCTGACTGGATATAGCGGTATACCTTCGCGAGATACGCCGAGTTTGCCCCTGAGACTGGCATTGCGTTCGTCCACCATGTTCGGCAGCAGCAGCAAGTCAAACAATTGCCCAAACCCAAACAAACCAAAGGTAAACAGCCACAGCAAACCCGTACCAATCTTGCCGTTGTAGAGGCGGTGGAGTCCGAATGGGCCGAAAAAACAAGCTGCCCATAAAAGGTAACTAACACCTAAATTGCTCATTTTCTGACCGTCCTGCCTGATAATTCTAAGAATTGGAGTCCCTGTATACATTTTGTACTTTCTATCTGGTCTTTGAACAGTTTGACACCAGCAGATATTTGTGCATAGTCCGAAGTTATTGTTTATTTACTACCAATTCCCCATGCCCTATGCCCCATGCCCCATGCCCCATGCCCCATGCCCCATGCCCCATGAGTAATTTTGCGTAGCAATTCTTAACGCCCGCAACATATTTGCGCGGGCGAGAGCTTGGTAAACTGGAGGGCGTGGAAATTACAGCAGCTTAGACCTGGATTCCACACGGAGCGCCAAACCAAGCGCGCCGCCAGCGCTGGCCGGAAATACACGAGCGCGATCGCCCGCAGTACCCGACAATGGAAACAAGCGAGTAGTTATAAGCAGAAATCCAATAAAAATATGGTAGATTCCCTCAAAAAACCCACTTTTGAAGAACTGCGGCCGGGAGTGAAAGCCCCAGCCAAAGAAACTATTCTCACGCCGAGATTTTACACAACAGATTTTGACGAGATGGCCAAAATGGACATCTCGGTAAATGAAGCCGAACTAGAAGCAATTATCCAAGAGTTCCGCGTTGACTACAACAAAAACCACTTCGTGCGGGATGAGGAGTTCGCTCAATCTTGGGATCACATTGACGGCGAAAAACGCCAGTTGTTCATTGAGTTTCTAGAACGTTCATGCACCGCTGAGTTTTCTGGGTTCTTGCTTTACAAAGAATTGGGACGCAGGCTCAAAGACAAAAATCCAGTGCTCGCCGAGGGTTTCAACCTGATGTCGCGCGACGAAGCGCGGCACGCCGGATTCCTCAACAAAGCGCTGTCCGACTTTAATTTGTCCCTGGATTTAGGTTTCTTGACAAAGAGCCGCAGTTACACATTCTTTAAGCCGAAGTTTATTTTCTACGCGACTTACTTGTCTGAAAAGATCGGTTATTGGCGCTACATCACGATTTATCAGCACTTAAAAGCCCATCCTGAAGACCAGATTTATCCGATTTTCCGATTCTTTGAAAATTGGTGCCAGGATGAAAACCGCCACGGAGATTTCTTCGATGCCGTGATGAGAGCTCAGCCTCAGATGTTGAACGATTGGCGCGCTAAGCTTTGGTGCCGTTTCTTCTTGCTGTCAGTGTTCGCGACAATGTATCTCAATGATATCCAGCGCGCGGGTTTTTATCGATCGCTCGGTCTCGATGCTCGCGAATACGACATCGAAGTGATTAAAAAGACCAACGAAACAGCAGGCCGCGTATTCCCCGTCATGCTGGACGTGAACAATCCAGAATTTTATGAACGGCTGGATATTTGCCTCAAGAACAATCAGAAGTTGACTGCAATTGTTGCTTCTAATACTCCGAAATTCTTGCAATTCTTCCAAAAATTGCCTTTGTATCTGTCGAACGGCTGGCAATTAGTGAAGCTGTACTTCATGAAAACAATTGAATCACCTTCAGTACAGGGCGCTGTGCGTTAAGTTTTGATTTTTCATCCTCTGTGACGGCGGTTCTGCGACAAGCAGAACCGCTTTTTTTTGGTATCCAGATTCACCGCAAAAAGTTCTCGCCCGACTTACAGTCGCCCGGAATTGGAATTAATGCTGGTTTCTTTCATAAAATTTATCGCCATTCCCCCTGAAGGTTAAAAGCCGCCCAATAATAAGGAGAACGCCACTTTTCCTGCTTCCACATTTCGAGTTGCGCCGCCCTTAAAGCAGCCGCTGGCGTTAACCCTTTTTGCAGCATTCCCTGATAGAAACTCGACATTAAGTTAGCCGTTCCTTCATCATCCACATTCCATAAACTCACCACAACTCGCTTCGCCCCTGCATACATAAATCCCCGCGTTAATCCTACCATGCCCTCGCCTTGGATGTTCTGCCCTAATCCGGTTTGACAGGCACTTAACACTACTAAATCGGCTGCTAACTTCAGATTGAAAATATCAGTAAGTCGCAGGAATCCGTTTAAAGGGTTGCCCTTTTCATCTATCAGCGACAAGATGATTCCTGATAGTTCCGGGTTAGTGCTATTCGCTAAACCGTGAGTGGCAAAATGAATGATTTTATATTGGCTTAAGTTCTGACTGGTTGCTGCGGCGCGGCTGGCTGCAAAATCCAAAGATGCGGTGCGAGAATTGGCCGGAACTAACGCTTGAATGATTTGAGCTTCTTGGCGTGTAAATTTTAAACGGCTCAACTGTATGTTATTGGCGCGGCTAGAGCGGCTTAAACCGAGATTTACTGATTCTATTGCTTGGGGATTGGCGCTATTAGACTGGGTTCTGACTCGTTCATCGTCACCGCTAAAAACTGGATCGGCGAGCATTGCTAAAGTCCGAGTTGGGGGTTGTCTGTCATTGTAGTTTTGTCTTAAGATTCCCAAGGTGGAGGCGGAAGGCAGCAGCACGATTTCATGGTCTACAATTAAAGGCGGATTCGGATTTTTACCGGGTGTTTCGGGGAGCGAAAGGGCGGAAAAGGGGAGGTAATTGAGAATGCCATCGCCAACAATCAGCAGGCGCTTTTGACCGAGTTGTGCTGCTACGGGCTGTAAAATAATTTGACTAAGCGTGTTGTTAGCTTCAGCAACTCGAGCGGGAATGTTTCGGTAGAGCGGGCTAGTCACAGCATTGCGGAAATTGCGGGCGGCTTTTTCGATGTCAACCTGTTTGGGCAATTCATAACTGGTGATACTGGTTTTAGTCACAGCCCAGAGATAGCTACGATTTTTCCCTAAAGAATACTGGAGTAAAATGGTATTGTCATCGAGGATTTGTTGTTGAATCTGTGCCAGCGTTAGAGGTTGCGGTTGGGTGAGGGTGGCGTACCGGGGACTGGTGGAGCGGATTTGGGCTTGAATGTCCTGATATTGTCCTAGTAAAGTTTGCCGTTTTTGGTCTAATTCTGCTTTTTCTGCGGGGGTATGATTGGGGCGGCTTATAGTTTCGATCCGCCGTGTTTCTAAGGCATCGAGTTGCTGTTGTAAATTGCGTTCTTGCTGCAATAATTCCGGGGCGACACCTTGGCGAATATCGGCGTTTGCTTCTTGAAGAAGTTCTAGGAGGCTGCGGGCGCGGGAACTTTCGCTGGCTTCTAAGGCTTTGCGATCGTAACCAGAGTTGGGATTGGCTTTGTGCAGTTCCATTAACAGGTCAATGTATAACTGGTAATAGTGTTGTACGGTGGCAAAGTATGAGATGCGGAGCTCGTGGTTGGTAATTTTTGTGCGGAGGTTTTCGATGATTTTGATGGAGGTTTCAATGTCAGTGATGGCTGCGATTAAATTGCCTCGATCGCCTTTGAGAATAGCCCTATTGTAGAGGGTGAGGGCTTCCCCAGGACGATCGCCCACAGTGCGAAACAGCGGCAGGGCTTGGTTGAAATATTCTTCTGCTTTCTCCAGTTTTCCCAATTCTGAGTAAGTATTACCTACATTGTTGAGGCTGTTGGCTTCTCCACGCCTATCGCCCGCTTTTTGTCTCAAATCTAGGGCTTGTTTGTAGTAGTCGAGGGCTGTTTGTTTTTCTCCCAAATCTGAATAGACTAAGCCAATATTGTTGAGGATAGTGGCTTCCTTAGTCCGATCGCCCATAGCGCGGAATAAGGTAAGGGCTTGGTTAAAATACTCTTTTGCTTTCTGTTTTTCTCCAAAATCTTTGTAGGCTAAGCCGATGTTGTTGAGTGTGGTGGCTTCCGCAGTGCGATTGACCGAAGATCTATCGCTGTTTGCGGGTAGGTTCGAGATGTTGCTGAGGTTGATACTTGCTTCAGGGCGATCGCCCATTTTCCGAATTAAGGAAAGGACTTGGTTATAGTAGTCGATGGCTTGCTGTTTCTCTCCCAAAGCATAGTAGAAGGCGCCGATATTGTTGAGGATGAGGGTTTGCATCTGGCGATCGCCTACAGTCTGAGACCCAGAAAGGGCTTGTTTGTAGTAGTTCAGGGCTTGCTGTCTTTCTCCTAATCTATTACTAATCAAGCCCATTATATTCAGCGTCTTAGCTTCCTTGTCCCGATTTCTAAGCATTTGATAAAGCGAACGCGCTGCATCAAACTTTTGCAATGCCTCCTGGTAAGATGCTGCTGTTTCCCGATCGAATAGTCGCCCAGCTTCCTCAACCAATCGCTCGGCTTCATCTGTTTTTTGATTTAATCGTTGTTTGTTTTTCTCAATTAATCGATCGGCTTCTCCATCCGGGATTTGATTTCTACTGACATCGAGGGTGGTCAGATATACCAATCCCGCTAAAGGTTTGATATCTGCGATTTGATTTCTACTGAGGTGTAGGGCGGTCAGATTTGTCAATCCCGCTAAAGGTTTGATATCTGCGATTTGATTGGATTCGAGGAAAAGCAGTATCAGATTGGCAAATCCCGATAATGGTTTCACATCTGCAATTTTATTGTCACCCAAATAAAGAAAATTTAACTCAGTCATTCTCGATAAAGGTGTCACATCTAAAATTTGATTAGATGCGAGGGACAGCTTTGTTAGATTAGTTAATCCAACTAAAGGTTTTACATCTACGATTTGATTGGCTTCGAGGAAAAGGTCTGTCAGATTAGTCAGCCCCGATAATGGTTTCACGTCTGAGATTTGATTGAAATTGAGGACGAGAGAGCTCAGATTAGTCAGTCCCGATAAGGGTTGCACATCTGTTATTTGATTTATACTGAGGTTGAGCCTTCTCAGATTGGTGAATTTTGATAATGGTTTGATATCGACTATTTGATTGTCAGCTAGGTAAAGTAGTGTGAGATTAGTCAGTCCCGATAATGGTTTCACGTCTGAGATTTGATTGTCACCCAAATAAAGAAAATTTAACTCAGTCATTCTCGATAAAGGTGTCACATCTACAATTTGATTAGCTTCGAGGGACAGCTTTGTTAGATTAGTTAATCCCGCTAAAGGTTTTACATCTACGATTTGATTAGCTTCGAGGAAAAGGTCTGTCAGATTAGTCAGCCCCGATAATGGTTTCACGTCTGAGATTTGATTGAAATTGAGGAC
>NZ_JAUBOS010000014.1:0-36019 GCF_036700365.1 Microcoleus sp. w2-18bC1 | reverse complement strand
GCTTCGAGGAAAAGGTCTGTCAGATTAGTCAGCCCCGATAATGGTTTCACGTCTGAGATTTGATTGAAATTGAGGACGAGGGATCTCAGATTAGTCAGTCCCGATAAGGGTTGCACATCTGTTATTTGATTTGTACTGAGGTTGAGCTCTCTCAGATTGGTGAATTTTGATAATGGTTTGATATCGACTATTTGATTGCGAATTAGGGAAAGTTCTGTGAGATTAGTCAGTGCTGTTTGAGCGCGATCGCACTCTTGTGTTTTTGCTTTTGATAGCAACACCTCCACCGTATGTCTGGTTCCAGGGGGCAAATTCTCTTTGTTTGTACAAAAATCAGCAAAAGTTTCAAATGTCTGGGGATTTGGCGCCGCGGCAGATCCCATCAGGATAGTCGCACCTACAGCTAACCCCCAACGCCCCCAAATCGAAAGTATGGGATTCATAAGCACTCGCTCAAAAAAGACATGATTAGCTGCTATCATAATCTATCGCACCTTGTGATGCACCCTTTTCCTTCCTGCTTGCCAATTAGATCGGGAGTATTTGGTGAAACAATAGTCGCTACTGCTTCTCGCTGCACTCTCCAAGCATTATTATAAACCGGGTTTAAGAAACTGGGTTTTTCCAAAAAACCCGGTTTATAATTAAAAATTCGGTTTCTGCACAAGTCCTATTTTACGTTACTCTCAACTCAGGAATTTTAAATTAGCGATCGCCCTCAAATTTAGTATCTATTATTTGCTGCTGTTTTATGAAAATCAAGAAAAAACAATTTAACAAATCGAATGTTATTTTCTCCCTAGCAATGCTCGGCATCTTTCTATTTTCCTTAACTCTCCGCTTTTGGGAACTAGAGCGATTTAACACTTTAGTATTTGACGAGGTTTATTACGCTAAATTTGCCAACAATTATCTCACAAAAACTCCTTTTTTCAACGCTCACCCGCCTCTGAGCCAGTACATAATTGCGATCGGCATTTGGATTGGCACTCACCTTCCCTTCGGCAAAACAGCCGTCAACAGTATGGCTGGTTCCCTGCTTTCTCCTTGGGATTACCGTTGGCTGAATGCTCTTACAGGTTCCTTTATTCCGCTAGTTGTGGGAACCCTGGCTTATCAGCTAGTTCCGCGCCGCACCTTTGCTTTTATTGCTGCTTTATTGATCGCTTGCGACGGTCTGTTTTTAGTTGAGTCTCGCTACGCGCTGAACAACATTTATCTGGTTTTATTTGGAATTTTAGGTCAGTTATTTATTTTAAAATCCGTAGAAGCCGAAGGCAAAAAGCGCTGGCTTTGGCTGGTACTCGCCGGAATAGGTTTCGGCGCATCTGCGGCTATCAAATGGAACGGATTATGGTTCCTTTTCGGTACTTATCTAATTTTAATCTGTGCTTGGGTCGTTCGTTTTATCCAGGGTAACAGAGGAAATGAAGAACAAAGCCGCGAGGTAGATTCACCTCTAATTCCTGCCGAAAGTCCAGTACAAAAACTGACTAAACTCAATTTTATAGAACTCTGCTTGAGTCTAGCTATTATTCCTATTCTAGTTTACAGCATCTCTTGGATTCCTCACCTGCACTTTAATCCAACTCCCAATTTCTGGCAGATGCAAACGGAAATCTTGACTTATCACCAGCGGATTAAAAGTGGCCCAGATGTGCATCCTTACTGTTCCGCGTGGTACGGCTGGCCGTTGATGCTGCGCCCGATAGTTTACTTCTTCAAAAAAGCTAGCAACAATGCACAATCAGATCCGGTTTTGCCGCCTTTACCTGAAGGTGCAACTGAGGTAATTTTTGACGTTCATGCAATGGGAAATCCCTTCCTTTGGTGGCTGTCAACTTTAGCTTTACTGCTAGTAATAGGAGTTTTAGTTCACCGGATTTTGGTGTGGCTGCAAACGCGCAGTGAGGCTTCTGTTGACACGATGGAACAGCAGCGGCCGATTTTGTTTCCGCCGACTGCTGAAATGTGGCTGGCGTTATATTTAATAGTTAATTGGGCCGCTAATTTGCTGCCTTGGGTGAAGGTGACTCGCTGCATATTTTTGTACCATTATATGGGCTGTTCGGTGTTTGGAGCCTTAGCACTTGCTTGGTGGGTTGACAGGTGGCTGCACAGCCCTCAAACTCGACTCCGAGGGATGGGGGTAACAATTATTTTTCTGGTTTTGGGTGCTTTTATTTTCTGGATGCCTATCTATTTGGGACTGCCTTTGTCGCAAATGGAATGGCAAATTCGGATGTGGCTACAATCTTGGGTTTAAGTTAGAAATAATTCTTTTATTAACGGGCAAGATGCCCGTTCCACAAGAAAATTAAGTTTTGTGGAACAGGCATCTTGCCTGTTCATAACAAAGGTGCAAGATGTAAGTTATAAAGTTTATTACAAAGGTGAGTTTGCAAAAGCGAGCATTATTTTTGATACAATGCTCGATAAACTGGTTCGCCCCGTTTCAGAGTAGCAATTTCTCTTTCAGTAGCAACAGGTAGGGGATTTTCTGCTAACCATTCGCCCCCATTTTGACGTTTGAAACTAGGGTGAGATGAAAAGCGATCGCACATTTCCCTTTCTACTTCTTCAATATCTGACTGAATAAACACTTCGCCGCCAATTGCCAGATAAGTTGCCAATTCGTTGACTAATTCCTGCTGCACCACCCGCCGTTTGTGGTGCTTTTTCTTGAACCACGGATCGGGAAACTGAATGCTAACTCGCTGCAAAATACCTGCGGGTAAAGTTTCTAAAATTGGCTTTAGGGAACTATTCGCATTGCAAAACAAATAGTGCAAATTTGTCAAGCCTTTTTCGTCCCGCCAAAGATTCGCCTCCTCTACCAGAGGTTCCCGAATTTCTAATCCGAGAAAGTTCCAGTCTGTTTGTACTTGCGCCATGTGCCACAAAAACCGTCCTCTGCCGCAGCCGATATCTAAATGCAGCGGTAAATTTAAGTCGGCATAGATTTTAGTCCAATCCGGGGGACTTGCAGATGCTTGATATCTAATTGATAGGGGATTGACGTGTTCCCGCACTCTTACTCTTGCCAATTTTGCTGTCTCCTGAATATAATTTTTAACCGCTGATGAAGGCAGATTAACGTGGATTAACGCAGATAAATATTGATTTTTGCGATGTTGTTCAATACTTTTTAATTAATGAGCACAATTAAATTGCACAGGGACAATTTTAAATTGCTCATTATTGCATTAGGCCTCTGGTTCCATGCCTGCTGCTCTTAATTGTGCAGCTAGTCGATCGGCTCGCTGTTGAACATTTGCTTTTTCCTGCCGTTCCCTTTCTACCATTTCTGCTCCCCACAATAACATCTCTCCGCTCTTATCCCACCACCGCAACCAATATCCGGTTCTTTCGGCCTTGGTTCCCTGCCAAACACCCAAAAATAACCCAACTCCTTCAATCCAATAACGATTGTTTGAATCCGGCTGCTGTACTTGATATCTTTCTGATGAATTCAACTGATAGACTTCGAGAACTCCGGCGGCAGGTTCAAAAAGTGCATAGATTGGCACTCGCAATACTTGCTCGTAAAAAAACCATTTTCCCGGCGAATACGTTGGTTTTATTGAATATTCATCGTTGGGAGTAGCTGACAATAACTCCATGATGATCGCCGGAATGTCTCCTTCTAAGTTGGGAGTATAACTGCGGCGAATTTCTTGACTCTCAAGCGGTTGTACGTTGCTGGCATAAAACCAATCTGGAGCTTTTATAACTAGCTTGCTGTCTACTGTCGCACAAATTCTCATGTTTGGGGCAACTAATATTCCTGCTACTATTAGCCCCGCGATTTCTAATATTTCTCGCAAGGCGGCGGCTAGCAAGGGTTGGTCTATATTTTCCACTGGTTCCTCGTCTAAAATGAAATCGTCTGGCAATTTTTCCCAGGTAATTTTTAAGTCGGCTGTACTGACTGTCATTGTATTTCACCTCTCAATGAGATTACTGGAGCGCGGCTCGCAATACTTCGCGATGAAAGAGCGATCGCTCTACTATAAATTTTATCCTGTCTGGCGATAAGGCGTCGCCGTTAGCATAATGTTCGATCCAGGTTTTGCTGATTAAATAAGGATCGTCTGGCAATTCTGATAATAAGTATCCCGGCATTTCTAGCTCTTCCATTAACTGGCTGACTTTCGGATCGTAGCTGAGGGCAAAACAGCGGCATTCTTCGGATGCTGCCATAATTAAACTGTGGTAGCGCATCCCGATCGCCATTTCGACTCCCCGGAATACTCCTTTCAATTTTCTGGGGTCGTCTAAACTGAGGATGCAGCTTCTTTTCGGCAGGGCTTCGTGCAAATGTTGGGCAATTTCTAAGTCGTGAGACGCTTGAAAAGGCAGCAGTAAAATCAAGGTGCGAGTTGCTTTTTGAAAGTCAACTAAAGCTTGAGTTAAGATTGACAAACGGGCGGGAGTTAGTGTAGGATGAGAACGCAAACAAACAGCAACTCTGGGCGCGGGTAAATCCCACAAACCCGACACGGGGGAATTCTCCAAAGCCCACACGGGATCGGGCGCTAAAGTAAAGGGAATTTTCCAATCTGCAAGTAAAGTAGCTGAACCTTTATCCCGCACGCTGACGCCGGTGCATCCAGCAAAACAGCGCTGAGATAACTTGCGAGTCATTTCGCGCTTCAAAGGCCCAATTCCCTGGGCCCAAGCAACAGTTTTTAAGCCCATCTGCTGCGCTAATCCCATCAAACCCCCATAATAGAAAGGGCTCGCTAGGCTAGTTGCGTCTTGGATTAAACTGCCGCCGCCCCAGATTAGCGCGTCGGAGGTGCGGAGTGCTTCGAGAACTTGAAAGGCATTCATGCGATCGCGCGCAGCTACCCCGTACCGCTGATTTGTCTCAACAGGATTGCCAGACAGGACGATCGGCGTCACGCCATCTGGTAACATTTGCAGTAGCGATGCCAACAGCGCCTCGTCGCCGCCGTTGCCTTTACCGTAATAGCCGCACAAAATTGCTCGCATTTCTACTCTTTTGTTTGTTTGTGATGGAGAATCTAAGTATTTTAGATTTTAGATTTTGGATTTTAGATTTTTTTGAGATTTGAAATTTGATAATACTACTACCCAAAAAAACGCTACTGTCAGTAAGCTTCAAGGCTTTACGTCATCAGTCAGCTCAAATCGCAAATCTAATAAAATCTCGAATCGCTAATCTAAAATTGTATGACCAGCCCAAAAACAGGTACAAGCCCCGACTTAAGTCGTGGATGCTCCTAAAATTTTAGACCAAAGCTCAAGCTCCAAGATTCATCTGTGGAGTAAATCTAAAATCTAAAATCTAAAATCTAAAATCGACTGACTCATCATACTTTATATGACCGTTGCGTAAGTCCCGATCGATAAATCTTTCATCTTCGTTCACAATACAAAAAATGCACGCTTTGTCAATTCCCACCTGGATTATTCACGTCTCTAGCGTCGTCGAGTGGATTGCCGCCATCTGGTTAATTTGGACTTACGGCGAAGTCACTCAAAACCGAGCTTGGTGGGCCCTTTCCGCCGGAATGCTGCCCGCTCTCGTCAGCGCTATGTGTGCCTGTACATGGCACTATTTTGACAACTCCCCAGCCCTAGAATGGATAGTTACCCTGCAAGCGGCGATGACTCTCTTCGGCAATTTTACTTTGTGGGCGGCGGCTTGGTGGATTTGGCGATCGGCTCAACCCGAAAAAATTAAAGATTGAAAAAGAGGTAAATATTTTGAAAAAAATCACTATTTGGGTCAAATTAGCCACGAGTTCGCTGTTGTTAACAGCCGGATTTTTGCTTCCTAGCAAAGCCAGCAACACTTCCTTGCAACTCGCTCAACAGCCCAACTGCAAAAGTCCTCAAACTACACAGGAGCAGAATGCGTGTTCCAGTCAGGAGTTTCAGGCAGCCGACAGGAAACTCAATCAAGTATATCAGCAACTTCAGCCGAAACTCAACAGCAAACAAAAGCAAAGATTGATAGTAGCACAGCGTAGTTGGCTCAAGTTTAGAGATGAATCTTGCAATTATGAAATGGGGCAGTTTGAAGGCGGTTCTTTGGCTGCTTCTACCTACGGTTATTGCAGGGCAAGAGTGACGCAAGAACGGATTAAAGATTTGGAGCGTTATTTGCAACAAGCAAATTTGTAAAAGTTCGATCGCTATTTAGGGAGGTGCACACTGCTAACCCTAGGATATGGCACTCTGTTTTTTTTGCACTTACCTAGTTAGCGAGAGAATTAGTAGCAATTAAACCTGCCTCAATCAACAAGTGATCGAGACTGTCAACCAGTCCATCAAGACAATGTAAAATTTGGCGATCGCCTGCAGGTAACGAAATAGAATTAGTTAGACTGTGAATTTGGCTTTCCAAATCTTCCGGCAATTTTGAACACAAAGCTGTTGCCCTTTCTACCAGACGCTTTTCGCCCGGATGAGGGATAGAATTAACAGCAAAAACAATATCAAAATAACTGCCTAAAAAAGCGGCTGTTCGGTGGATAATACTTACTGAATCGCGGCGCAAAACAGCGGATTCTAGCTGGTGGCGAAATGAAAAAATCTGGTGGCGCAAAATCGGATAATTTTTGGCAATTATGGCTTGACGGAGTTGTTCTGGATAAGGTCGATCGACATTGGCTTGAAATTGCTGAAACCAACCGTCTCTGTCATACAATGATACTGAGGTGAGAATGTTCCACCAAAAACAGGTTGAATAACCTACTGATGCTTGATATTTTACCAGGATGCGATCGAGTTCTTCTTCGATCCATTCGGGCCTGCGGTACATAATATCTATACCGCAGCCAGTGTTAATATCTATCCACTCGTCTCCGGGTTCCCAAAATTGATTGTTGATTGAAATGCGATCGGAAAATTGTCTCGCTATCGCCTCCCGTATGTCAACAGGAATTTCCTCTTTAACATATACGTAAAAATCAAAATCCGATGACTCATCCGTAACGAGAGTTGTTCGAGAACCTGCTAAAACGACGGCTACAACTTGAGGCAAACTGCTAAACTGCTCCCCAATAGTTTGAGCCAGTGGGGGAATTTGTTCGAGAGCTAGTTGATAATTGTGCAGCATTTAATTACCTTGTTTTGCACTTGAAAAATCACAGCAAATGCTTAACTCTAGCGATCAAGATTTTAACGCATAACTTTGAACTCCTAACTCAACAATTGATAATTGTTAACAAATACGGCGGAGGCGAACTGATGCGCTGCGGTCTCGTATCCCCTACCAAAATTATCTCAAAAGTAACATAAAAGTTTGTTTTTTATTTTACACTTTGACACGCGGATAGTGTAGAATCTAAAATCTAAAATCTAAAATCTAAAATCCCTATGTCCTTCGTTGGTTTGCACATTCACAGCGATTATAGCTTACTAGATGGGGCTTCTCAGCTACAACAGCTCGCAGAACGGGCGGTGGAATTGGGGATGCCCGCGATCGCCCTTACAGACCACGGCGTGATGTACGGCGCGATCGAACTCATCAAAGTTTGCCGAAATAAAAATATTAAGCCGATTATTGGCAATGAAATGTATGTCGTCAACGGCGACATTGAAGTAAAAGTTCGAGGTAGAAGAAAATACCATCAAGTTGTTTTAGCTAAAAATACCCAAGGTTATAAAAACCTCGTCAAACTAACCACAATTTCCCACTTAAAGGGAATGCCTGAAAGAGGTATCTTTGCCCGCCCCTGCATTAACAAGGAACTGCTAAAACAATACTCCGAAGGTTTAATTGTTACCAGTGCTTGTTTGGGTGGCGAAGTTCCCCAAATGATTCTGCAAAACAAGTTAGATGCTGCCCGTGAAGTAGCCAGTTGGTATAAAGAAGTATTTGGGGAAGATTACTATATAGAAATTCAAGACCACGGTTCCCCGGAAGACCGGATTGTTAATGTTGAAATCGTTAAAATTGCCCGCGAACTCAAGATTAAAATAATTGCCACCAATGATTCTCACTATATTTCCTGCAACGACGTAGAAGCACACGATGCTTTGCTGTGCATTAACACCAACAAACTGATTGAAGAAGACAAGCGGATGCGCTACAGCGGTACTGAATATCTTAAGTCCGCCGAGGAGATGGCGCAACTGTTTCGAGATCATTTGGATGATGAAACAATCAAAGAGGCGATCGAAAATACCCTAGAGGTCGCAAATAAAGTATCGAGATACGAGCTTACAGGAGAAGCTCGAATTCCCACAATTCCAATTCCTCCAGAACATACAGCCGATACTTATGTAGAAGAAATATCCTGGCTGGGACTGTTAGAACGCCTCAAAGCCCGCACCAGAAATGAAATCCCCCCAGTCTACAAACAAAGACTAGAATACGAACTGAAAATGCTTCAGCAGATGGGATTTTCGGAATATTTCTTAGTAGTTTGGGACTACATAAAATATGCTAGAGATAACGATATCCCAGTAGGGCCAGGACGCGGTTCTGCCGCAGGTTCTCTAGTTGCATACGTCCTCAAAATCACCAATATCGACCCCGTACACCACGGACTACTATTCGAGCGATTTCTCAATCCCGAACGGAAATCTATGCCAGATATTGATAGCGATTTCTGCATAGAAAGACGGGACGACATGATTAAATACGTTACGGAAAAATATGGTAGCGAGCGCGTAGCGCAAATTATTACTTTCAACAGAATGACATCAAAAGCTGTCTTGAAAGATGTTGGGAGAGTGTTAGGTATTCCCTACAAAAAAGCCGACGAAATGGCTAAACTAATTCCCGTGTCCAGGGGAAAACCGGAAAAACTTAAAGTGATGATTTCCAATGACACACCTGCACAGGAATTTAAAGACAACTATGAAAATACAATTTGCATAAATGCAGAAACTGGTACTGAAGTCCCCGTTCGTCAGTGGATTGACATGGCAATTCGCATTGAAGGAACTAACAAAACCTATGGTGTTCACGCGGCAGGTGTGGTAATTTCCTCAGAGCCGTTGGATGAAATTGTACCGCTGCAAAAGAATAATGAGGGTGCTGTGATTACCCAATATTTCATGGAAGATTTGGAATTTTTGGGGCTGCTGAAAATGGACTTTTTGGGATTGAAAAACTTAACAACGCTCCAGAAAACTGTTGATTATATTAAGCAAACCCAAAATCTAATTGTCGATCCAGAAATGCTACCTTCTGATATAGAGCGCAGAGCTCAAGAGACTTTTGGCAGAATCAAAAAGTTACCCGATGATGTAGATAAAACCTATAGACTTTTAGAAAGAGGAGATTTAGAAGGTATTTTTCAGCTAGAATCATCTGGAATGCTGGATGTAGTGAAAAAACTCAAACCTTCCTGTCTGGATGATATTTCTTCTATTTTGGCACTTTACCGACCTGGGCCGCTGGACGCAGGTTTGATTCCTCAGTTTATTGACTGCAAGCATGGTAAAACAGTTGAGTACGATCATCCGCTATTAGAGCCGATTTTAAAAGAGACTTACGGAACGCTTTGCTTTCAAGAGCAAATTATGCGGATGGCTCAAGATTTGGCGGGCTATTCTTTGGGTCAAGCTGACTTGCTGCGGCGCGCAATGGGCAAGAAGAAAGCTGATGAAATGCAGAAGCAAAAGGAAACATTTATCGACGGCGCCACTAAGAATGGAGTCAGTCAAAGAATTGCTGAAAAGTTGTTCGCGCAAATGCTACAATTCGCGGAATATTGTTTTAATAAATCCCATTCAATGGCCTATGCGTATATCACTTATCAAACTGCCTATTTAAAGGCGAATTATCCTCTAGAATATATGGCTGCACTGCTGACGGCTAACAGGGGCGATCAGGATAAAGTACAGAAATATATTGCCAATTGTCTGAAGCTGGGTATTGAGGTTGAGCCGCCCGATGTTAATAGCTCGGAACTTACTTTTACACCGATGCCGAAACAGATGACTGGCTCTGCAAAAGATAAAATTTTGTTTGGGATTTCGGCTGTTAAAAATGTGGGAGAATCGGCAATTGAAAATATTTTGGCTGCGCGACAGGAAGGGGGTAAGTTTAAATCGTTGGCTGATTTGTGCGATCGCGTAAATCTCCATTCTGTCAACCGCCGTGCTCTAGAAGCTTTAATTCAATGCGGAGCTTTTGATAAAATTGAGCCCAACCGTCATCAATTAGTAAACGACATCGAAGGGGTGGTGAAATGGGCGCAAGACCGCAAAAGAGATCGGGAAAGTGGCCAAGGCAATCTCTTTGATTTGTTAGGTGCGAATAGCTTTGGTAAGTCGGTCAATACCTATGAGTCGGCGCCAAAATCTAAATTGGTACAAGATTATGACAAACAGGAAAAATTGCGTTTAGAAAAAGAATTACTTGGTTTTTATGTGTCAGAACATCCTCTAAAGTTTCTCATGCAAGTAAACCCAGACCCCGATGTGGTGACTCTCGAACAGTTAGCAGATAAAAAGGGGAAAGTATCAGTTATTGTCATGATCAGCGCTATCAAGCTGGTAGTGACTAAAAAAGGTGATGCGATGGCAATTTTGCAATTAGAAGATTTGACACATCAAATAAAAGCGGTTGTGTTCCCCAAGGCTTACGAACAAGTGAAACCTTACATCGTAGAGAATGCGATCTTACTGATTAGTGGAAAACTTGAGAAAGATGGGGAGGAAATTCAGATAATTGTAGACACTGCCAAGCCGGTTGAAACAGTACAAATTACAGAGGAAATCGAGAGGGGGGAACCGGAAATAAATAACCATTGGCCGGCGGAACCAGTCAACATTGTACGATCGACAAAACCTGTCGAAGTTTTAGAAATGGTGATTTTCAAGCTTACACCGCAACAAGTACAAGACGGGAAAAAACTCAATTCCCTCAAAGCTATTTTGCAAGAACTTTCCAATCGGGGAGAAGATGCTAGCGTTTCTTTGGGGGGAATTGTTGTCGGTGAATATTCATGTCAACCCCTTCGCATTAACCCACAATTGTGGGTGCAAGATGGCGAGGGAACTGTTAGCCGTCTCAAGTCGGCTGGATTTGATGCTTGGGTTTTTCCTCTAGACAATCGCGGAGATACTGTGGCATTTCGAGAAATGCGATCGCAACTTAATGTACATTCTTGGGCTAGTCGTTTACTTGACACTGAAACCGATCGCCTTCACAAGTATGTCACTTATCTCGCCCAACTAAACAGACGCTAGCCAAATGAAAGTTTCGCATTAATCCCAACTACCCTCTCAAGTTTATTCGGGCGAGGATGCTTTGGCTTTAATCACCGCTTCTCTAAAGCCTAAAACTAATAAAATATTGGCAAGTGTCAAGAATAGTTCCGCAGAACCGTGCAGCCAATCGACATTTGCTAGTGACTCGTTGTAGGCAACTTTTGCGTAAATTGCGGCGGGAATCGTCACCGCTACAAAAACGAGAGTGCCGTAAAATCCCATCAGAGCTAAACGGGGTGTTTTTCCCGATCGAGTCAAAAACCAGAGAAATCCCAAGTAGGGAAATAGAGACAGAACAAATAAAGTTTCTTTGGAAATCATTAGTAATTGGTGAGCAACCAGATACTATGATAAATTAAAAGCTCAAAAATTATTGTGAATAATTTTTAACTTTTAATGTTTAGTTTTTAATATTTAATTAGACAGATGCACCCGTTTCAATCGAACTGCTTTAGAATTACCCAAGACCATAGCTCTTAACCCAAGCTGCAGCAGGTTGGCAGTATTTAAAACCCCTCACCCACGCGGAGACAAAACCCGTAACTTTTCCCCTAACACCGTTTTTAGCATAACACATTTTTCACCGTGCCAGTCTGTTAATTGTCCATCACCCCAAAGCTACCCAGCAATTAGAAATAGAGACGGTTCCAAAGTTTTTTGTCTGCTAGGCATCAAGCAAGCATCGTTCAAAACCTCTAAATCCAAGCAGTTATTTCTATTTGCTACCAGAATTTCCTTCAGCTTAGCATCAAAATCAAAACAAGGGCCACAATCCCAAACTTTGAGTTCCAACCGTCCGTTAAACACCATAATTTCCAGTTGAATAGGAGTTTCTACTGGCAGATTTTTGTGAGCGTGGCGAACTGCATTAGTGAAACCTTCAGCCAGCGCCAACTGAAACTTCCACCAAACCTCATTGGGGAGCGATAAATCTTTCAACTGCTCAAACCACAACAAAACTTGAGTTAAAGCATTCACATCTGTGTTGACTTGCAGGCTAATATGTTGAATACAAGTTTCATGGAACTCTTCTTCCTGCTGCTGTTTACTCTGCCAATCCCAGGTGTTTAATAAATTCATTAATCCATCTAAAACGCTAGCTTTTTTTATAAAATTTTGGGATCGCTTGCGACCTTCTACTTCGTAAGTTTTGGTCAGCCACAAACAGTTTCGATTGTCGAGAGTCCGGGTGTAACTGATCTCGTCTGCAATCTGCCACATGAGTTTGATCCCCCTGCCGCCTTCTGCAAGTTGATCTATGCTGTTAGACATCTATTTTCCTCGTATGAAAGTATTAGCTGTACCCTATTTTCCCGCCCGCCGAGACACCCGGTATCTTTTTTATACTTGCTGGCTCGGTATTATTTCGGGGATCACATAAAAATGCTATCTTTTTTATAGAAGGCAGCGCATCAGCAATATGTCTTAAGAGTCTAAGCCAATTGGCTTATTTACCGATCGCCTGTACGGAGAACGATCACCCTCCGCAGCAAAATCCCACTGCATCGATTACAAATACTTATGCGCTGTCGGAGTCAACCACTTGCCGCAGCCGTCGCAAGCTCCAAAATCCCTGGTATTAAGGGACTCCGGCAGTTCGCTGTTCGCTGCAAGGGAGCCTTGAGGCGCGCTCTCATCCCAAAGGCGTAAGTAATATCCGGACTCGTGAGCGCGATCGAACCTTACACCGTCGAGGCGCGTCCATCCACTAGACTAGGACTTGGGCAAACAACCCGGTTTCTGCTAAGAATATTGCGTTTGACAGCGAGAAATTAACGAGGAAACCGGGTTTTTCACCCCGCGCGCGTAAGTCCAGCAGACAAATCGGTGATGAAAGGCAGTTACAGGACTTACCCAAACTATGACCAAAATCCAACTGAAAATTCTGACTGCAGCGATAATGCTACTCCCATTTTGCGCCGCACTTCCCTTGCAAGCTCAAAATCTGTCTCTAGTCAAGCGGCTGCTAGAAACCAGAGGATGTCCCGGATGCGACTTATTTGGCGCTTCCTTGAGCCGTGCAGATTTGTTTGGCGCTTCCTTGAGCCGCGCCACTCTCAACAGGGCCGACTTAGTTGATGCCGATTTGACTGCGGCTGATTTAATGGAAGCTAATTTAAACCACGCCAACATGAGAAACGCCTTTTTGGCTGACGCCGACCTCAGCAAAGCCGATATGAGCAGGGCAGACATCAGGGGAGCCAACTTAGAAAATGCCAACCTCAGCGAGAGTTTCCTGCGAGGCGCATCCCTCCAGTTGGCTAACTTAAAATGCAGTAATTTGAGCGCTGCTAAACTAAATAGAACCGACCTGAGAAATGCTGATTTAAGCGGTGCAAATCTCACCGGTGCCGACCTCCAAGAAGCCGATTTAAGCGGTGCAAATCTCAGCGGTGCCGACCTTAGATCGGCAGACTTGAGGGATGCGAGGTTGAACAAAACTAATCTCACAGGTGCCAATCTCTGCGGCGCCCGGATGCCGGATCGAAAAACATCTCGGCGCGGCTGCGAAGTTAAGAAAGAACAAGCTATAAGTACGAACAATTATTGCAATTATTGCTATGCCGTGAATGACTGGTGGCTGAATGTATTAAGGTTATACTAAGCGGTATCATCGGGATAACTACTCCGCTTTAGATATCTACTGTTAGAAGTGCGAGCAGGCGGTACAGATATCAAACTTAACCTGTTACCGCCAATAGCTTTTATCTACTTTGAAGAACCTAAAAATTGGCTCAGTATTTGCAGATATTCTGCGCCCCCGATCTGTGCCACATTAGTGTGACCTCCATCAGGAACTATGTAAAGCTGTTTGGGTTCAGGTGCTGCATCAAACAGTTTTTTGGTCATTTCCACTGGAACTACATTGTCAGCAGTTCCGTGAATAAACAGCACGGGCATTTGCAGGCGATCGACTTTTGAAAGAGAATCAAACCGCTGTGTCAGCAAAAAATCGATCGGAAACATCCAAAACAAGCCTTTTTGGAAATTCACCATCGCCCGCGTCGAAGTAAAAGATCCTTCTACGATTAACCCCGCCGCCTCCGGGTGACGCACGGCTAGATCGATCGCGATCGCGCCTCCCAAAGAATGACCGTAGATATAAATTTGATTCGGGTTAATCCCCCGCTGTTTCACCAAATAATCCCAAGCAAGTTGAGCATCCTCATAAACCTGAGATTCACTCGGAAAATCGCCCTGGCTTTTTCCATAACCACGATAATCCATCACAAATACCGACAAACCTAATCGATGAAATCGATGAGCGTGTTCGACATTTGATCCCACATTTGAAGCATTGCCGTGCAGGTACAAAACTACCCCCCCTAACCCCCCCTTGTTAAGGGGGGGAAGCGGAGCGACTGTCGGTCTATCACTTTGCGGGGACGTTCCGACTCCTCTAGCTCCCCCCCTTGGCAAGGGGGGGCTGGGGGGGCTATCCGAGCCTCCGGTGTTAACAGAGGGAACAGCCTCTCCCTTTCTTGCTCTCCCTCTTGCTAAGGGGGGGCTGGGGGGATTTTCCGAGGCAGGAATCCACCACCCGTGCACGCTGTCAACCGCGCCTGTTTTAGTTGAAATTGGCAGCCAGACATCTTGATATTTCAACTGAAAATCATCTGGCGTAGTTTCGATCGCCCGCGCAGGAAAAAAGATAAACTTACCTTGCGCTACAAATAGGAATACACAAGCAGCAGAATAAGCAACGGCCAAAACTATCCCAAAAGCTATTAGCGATTTAGACAAAAGGAATACTAGCAAATTGTTCATAGATAGAGCACGCGGGAAATTAGAGATCGCTCAAAAGCTAATGGCAAATTATTAATTTAGACAATTAGCCAAGATCGATTACTAACTTCCGCCACCGTATTCCGCCGATTTTCAAAAATTAATGCAATTCCGGGTGGTGTAAGTGCCAATTCGTAGACTGTTCGTAAGCGTGAGCCACTTGAAACAACCGAGATTCTTGCAAAACATTACTAATCAGTTGTATACCCACGGGCAGTCCTTTATCATCAAATCCGCAGGGCAAACTCAAAGCTGGCAAACCAGCAAGATTCACGGGAATAGTCATCAAATCTGACAAATACATACTCAGGGGATCATTGAATTTTTCGCCTGCCTTAAATGCGGTAGTAGGAGCAGTGGGACAGACTAAAACATCAACTTGAGAAAAAGCTTTTTCAAAGTCTTCTTTAATCAAAGTCCGAACTTTTTGAGCTTTTAGATAATAGGCATCGTAATATCCAGCCGACAATACGTAAGTGCCGATCGCAATCCGGCGTTTAACTTCCGCACCGAACCCCTGAGAGCGGGTTTTGGCATACATATCCAAAAGATTATCGGAGTCTGGAGATCGGAAACCGTACTTCACTCCATCATATCGCGCCAAATTTGCCGAAGCTTCCGAGGGAGCAATGATGTAGTAAGTGGGTAAACCGTAGCGGAACCGGGGGCAAGAAATGACTTGAATTTCTGCGCCCAATTGTTGAAATTGCTCGATCGCCTTAGTAACAGCGTCTTTAACCCCCGAGTCCAGCCCTACACCAAAAGTTTCTTTAATTACACCAATTCTAATTTGACCCTTGGGTCGCAAACTGGGTCTTAAAGCTTGAGCGTAGTCAGGAATTGGGACATTAAGACTCGTGGAATCTCTCGGATCATAACCCGCGATCGCCCCCAACAAAATCGCCGTATCCTCAACAGTCCGGCCAAAGGGCCCGATTTGATCGAGAGAAGAAGCATAGGCCACCAAACCGTAGCGAGAAACCAACCCATAAGTTGGTTTCAGCCCCACCAACCCGCAAAAAGCAGCAGGTTGGCGGATTGAGCCCCCAGTATCCGAACCCAAACTCACGACGCATTCTCCAGCGGCTACCGCTGCGGCAGAACCGCCAGAAGACCCTCCGGGCACGCGCTCCAAGTCCCAAGGATTCGCGGTAACTTGATAAGCAGAAGTTTCTGTCGAGCTCCCCATTGCAAACTCGTCCATATTCGCCTTACCCACAATCACCGCACCGGCTGCTTGGAGTTTGGAGACGACGGTTGCATCGTAGGGAGGCACAAAATTCTCCAAAATCCGAGAGGCGCAGGTTGTGGGAACGCCCTCGGTGCACATATTATCTTTAACGGCGATCGGGATGCCGGCCAACAGGCCAATTTGCTCTCCGGCTGCGATTTGGGCATCCACTTTATGGGCCTGCGCCAGTGCGCTGTCTGCCGTCACGCACAGAAAGCTTTTCAACTTCGGCTCTAGCTGGGTAATTCGGTCTAATGCTTCTTGAGTAATTTCCACAGCAGAGCGTTCTTTATTGACCAGTTGTCGGTGCAACTCGCGGATGGATGCCATGCTCGTACCTTTATTCTTTCTACTTTGAGACAATACAGTTAATATAACTGGCAATTGTACCTGCTTACAGCCCGAAGGCAAAGTCGGCTATTTTTGTGGCGAAAGTTCGAGCCTCAAAGAGGACTCCGCTAACGGGCGATAGGTCATTTTATCTACAATAGATTAAATTCCCCAAATCCCACCGAACACAAAATAGCGATCGAGTTTTTTACCTCATCTTTTAACAAACCAAGAATGCAACTGTATCAAAACTTATGCAACAAGTGGTTGGACTCGCGAATTATTTGAAGAAGGGGTAATGTGTGCAATGAGACCCCTACATAATTAGGTTATGCCTCCAAGAATGTGTATGCAAGATCACAATCATTAGGAAATTAGTCATTCCCAATTCTGCAATCTAAATTCTCAAATATTAGATAGAACCTAGCTTTTCTTCGACGCAACCAAGTATTTAGGGAAGAAAAAGAAGGCATAGAAAATAAACCAATTCCCGGTTATGAATGCTTTATTCCGGGGAATTTTCAGAATATTATAGTTCACAATACATATTTGTTTATTAGGCTTAAGTTATTTTAAAGGGCATAATTAGCAGCATTTAAGCTGATTTTATAGAAGATTAATCTCCTGTAAACATATAAATAAATAAACTTAATATAAAAAAAAAATATGATAATAAAAGATTAGATTATGGCGGTATATAGCCTAATAATTAGGGTCAGATTATGAAGAATACTTTTTTAGTCAAAAATGACTAAAAGTTATCATTCAGCCGAGTGAATTAAGGGCCGCTGCCCGATCGAAGAAAATAGCGATCGACCTTTTCCGATCCACGCCCCCTGTGCCAGAGGTCAATCGATTTTAGATTTTAGATTTTAGATTTTAGAATTGAAGCATTGACCCCACGGATAAATTCGGGGGGCAAGTTTCATCGGATACAGGTTTTTTATTTCTGGATCCTGAGTCTGCTTTCGGAATGAATCCGGCGGCTTGTATCCTGGATGCTTTCGGTCAACAAGCCTGTCATAAATCTGGGGTTCACAAAAAAGCTGGGAACGCTCACCGCCACGCCGTGGTCTCCTGTTGCGCGCACCTGCAAAAAAACAGCAGTCCTTCCTCAATTGCGACTAGCTGCGTGCATCTGCGGTAAAAAAAGCTACTTATTTGCCCGATCGATCCCCAGGAAAATAATTTCATCCGGAATTATCCCCAAAACCCAAGATATATGGTAAGAAGTTCCCGATGCCCCGTTGGAGGAATGCCACCTAAAGCTCACTTAGAATCCCACCTGACGGCAGAGGAACTCAAAATTCGCTACCGGCAGGCACAAAACACCACAGAGTCGCGCCGCTGGCACTTGCTGCTGTTAGTTTCCCGAAATTGGACTATCAAACAAGCAGCCCAAGTCGTAGGCCTCAACTACGACTACGCCAAAGAAATTGTCCAGCGCTATAACCGAGAAGGGCCTACCTCTGTCAGGAACCGCAGCGGAGACCGCCAGCCCCCTCCTGCAAAATCCTTGCTGAATCCAGAACAGCAAGAAGAACTGCGACAAGCGCTGCAAGGCCCTGCCCCCGACGGCGGAGACTGGACAGGCCCCAAAGTCGCTCGCTGGATTGCCGAAAAGATTGGTAGCGATCATGTCTGGCCCCAACGCGGCTGGGATTACCTCAAGCGGTTGGGTGCTGACTGGCGACGGCGGCGCAGAAAGTAGATAGTTCGCAATATTTAAAGGGGGTTGATTGCTTTGGTGCGATCGCTCCCTTTATTTTGGTTATTTTGCTGCAATCTAACTTTCGGATTTCACATTGTAGATTGTAGATTTGTTCTGCAATCTAAAATCTAAAATCTAAAATCTAAAATCTAAAATCTAAAATCTAAAATCTAAAATCTAAAATCTAAAATCTAAAACCTAAAATCTAAAATCTAAAATCTAAAATCTAAAATCGTTTGACTGATGTAACAATAGCTGCTTATATTGAATGTGGTGGTGTTGAGGATGTTAAATATGCGAGATATTAGGTGTTTTTTGTCGATCGCCAACAAGATGGCGGCAGTAGTAGCCGGCATTGGACTGGTTCAGATGTTAACCATCGCAAGTTCATTCTCTCAATCATCTAACCCGCGTTCCCTCGACGAACTCTACAAAATTCGCGATGGGCTGATCACCGAATTAGAACAACCCTCATCTCCCTCCCCAGAACCAACCATCCTTTCCGGCTTAGTTCCCTTCGCGGCTAATCCTCAAGAACAACTGCTACAGCAGTTGCAAGCGGTGGAAGCTCAAATATTAGTAGAACAGAGGGCTAACGACAACTTACAGCAAGCAGTCCGTTTAGCCAACAGAGCCGTAGAAACTAAACGGCAGCCAAATAAGTCGATCGAATCTTCGCAGCAAACTCAATTTTTCTGGCATCAGGCCCTCAACAACTTGCAGGAAGTTCCTCAAAATTCATTTTTAGCTTCCGTCACTGCCTCAAAAACTCAAGAATACCGGGAAAATTTAACAGCAGCAACCTTTCAAGTGCAGCAAGCAAAATCTGATTTCTTGGGTGTGCTTGCCCGAGAAAGCGGTTTGTCGGCTCAAGCTTCGATCGGTATTTGCAACCTTTCTAGAGAATGCGTAAACCTCCGGGGCGATGTACCTCCTGTCAGTCCAGCCAGCTTAATTAAACTGCCGATTGCTGTCGCCCTGATGCAAAAAGTCGAAAAAGAAAAAATTAGTCTGAACCAGGAAGTATTCGTCACTCGCAGTAATTTCACCGAAGACGCATCGGCAAAGATTACGTCCAATCGCAATTACCCGCTACAGCTACTGTTAGAAGAAATGATCTATCGCAGCAGCAATATCGCCACCAATCAACTGATCGATTATTTAGGTTCTGATTACATCAATCAATATTTAGATAATAGCGGCTACGAAGTCACCCGCGTGAACTTCAAGTTGATGGGGGAAAGAATTATGCCGTCCAACCCCGGTTCGGGTCGCAACCGCGTGACTGCTAACGAACTCACCGAAATGATGGTGCAAATTTACAACGGCGAAACACCCGGTGCTAAACTGTTAATAGAAACTCTCAACCGCCAGTACGATCACGCTCTGGGATTTGCTGCCTTGGAAGGAACTAAAGCTCAGTGGTTGGGGGAAAAAACTGGTCAAAATTCCTGGGTACTCGGCACAACTTTAGCGATGAGCATTGACGACGAGGCCTATGTGATTACTGTGATTGACAGCCGCAGCGGCGAGCTACAAATGCGCCAGTCTATTTCTAAAATTGCCGATTACATGGTCCGAAACCCCAGCTTTTAACCGCTGGAATGTACAATTTATAGCGGGGGACAACGCACCGCCCAAGCAGTTAAAAAATGCCGCATCAACAACTCAGTGTTTCCGTCGAAGGTAAGGGATTTCCGATTCTTTGCTTGCACGGCCATCCAGGTTCCGGCGATTGTATGTCGGTATTCACAGAACACTTATCAAAACGCTTCCAGACGATCGCCCCAGACTTGCGCGGCTACGGCAACAGTCGCACCTCAACTTTCTTTGAAATGACCGATCATCTGGTGGATTTAGAAGCACTATTAGACAGATTAGGAGTCGATCGGTGTTTGGTGATCGGATGGTCTTTGGGAGGGATTTTAGCGATGGAATTAGCCATGAAATATCCCCAGCGAGTTACAGGTTTGATTCTACTCGCATCCGCAGCCAAACCGCGAGGAAGTCACCCTCCCATCTCTTGGCAAGATAACCTTTACACGGGTTTAGCGGGAATTATCAATTGGGTGATACCCGGTTGGCAGTGGAATATTGATACTTTTGCGAGGCGATCGCTCTTTCGCTACTTGATACAGCAGCATAACGCCACCCCTTACCGCTACTTAGCACAGGCAGGTACCCCCGCCTACCTCAAGACTTCCAAAACGGCCACCAAGGCTTTAAATACCGCTCTGAGGGCTGGATACGATCGACTGCTGCACCTTAGCGACATTCAATGTCCCAGCTTGGTGTTGGCCGGAGAGGCCGATCGGCACATCACCTCAGCATCCAGTCTAGAAACCGCCCGCCATCTGCACGACTGTCAGTGGCAGTGCTATCCCAATACAGCCCACTTGTTTCCTTGGGAAATTCCCGATCAGGTAATCGCAGACATCGATCGCTGGATTGAGAGTCATCCCGAAGCAGTTGGCAATTGCGAGTGTTGAGTTTTGAGTGTGTCAGAAGCAATTTATCACCCAACAGTCAACTGTTTTGAAGTTACAACTCACAACTCAAAACCGCACAGCGTTGCGAGGGAAGCGTAGGCCTCTCAAAACTTAAAACTCCCCTGTTTCTACTGACCGCTCAAAACCGGCCACAGCCCTCCATCACCAAGCTTTCCCAAATCTTCTGCAACCGTCAAAGTAATTGGTTTGCAGCGGTGAATAGAAACACTAACACCTTCTGCCCCCTCATTTTCTATGTCTTCTACATATCCTGCTTTTGCAGCTTCCGCCTCTCCATCGGTTAAGAACGGGCCAAAATAGTAAATGCACCGCGGCGCTGAAGTTTTAACTTCAACCCACCAAGCCAATCCGAAAAAGTTGAGCAAGCTAATCAAGAATTCTTTCATCTGCTTTTCTAATGTATTTGACGGTGTTTTCTGGGTGCTGCGAACACGCCTAGGCTTTTGTTATTTACACGTGGCTGACTGCTGCCAAGAACCGATCCAAACCTATTTAAATATATCTAAATAGATGGGTGTCGAATTCTTGTTTGAACGTAGGAGCTATGCCCCTTCTACTTTCGCATGAACAAGTAACGACAGTCGATCGGCTATCCTTACTTGTTCAAGGTCTAATGCCACTCCATTCTGGGTGGCATTCACAATAAGCTACTCTGTTGTGCTCTTTTTTTCAACCACCTTTACGATCCGTGTACGTGAAACTTTTTGGGCCCACGCTGACGGTAAATTTCGTATAAAGCCATCCCCGTTGCTACCGAGACATTCAGGCTAGGAGTATGGCCCCTTAAAGGAATTGAAACTAATCCGTCACATCCGCGCTGTATCAAAAGGCTCAAACCGTCAGCTTCACCACCCACCACTAAAACAGTGGGCCCGGAGAACTTGACTGTCTCTATAGATTGACCGACGCCTGCTGCAGTGCCATAAATCCAGAATCCAGCCTCTTTGAGTTCTTCCAGCGCCCGGTTAAGATTGACAACCCTCGCCACGGGCAGGCTTTCCAATGCCCCTGCTGCCACTTTTCTCACTGCCGAGGTAATCCCAACAGCCCGCCGCTGGGGAATCACCATGCCCTGAGATCCCAATGCTTCTGCGGTGCGAATGATCGCCCCTAGATTGTGCGGGTCGTTGAGTCCTTCTGCCACCACAATTACTGGATCTTCGCAAGCCGACTTAGCCTTTGCGATCAGTTCGCTCAAATCCAGGTATTCGTAAGCTGATACTTGGGCGGCTACGCCTTGGTGGTTTGCTTTGCGCGTGATGTAGTCGAGGCGCAAATCGTCAACTTCGTCAATAATGCTGCCGTTGGCTTTTGCTTCGGTTAGCAAGCTATGAAAGCGGGGATCGTAGCGCAGGTGCGGAACAACCCAGATCCGGTTGAGGACTTGGTTTGTTTCTAAAGCTGCTTGTACCGCATGGCGACCGTAAATCATGTCGTCTGTGTCTGCGTCTGGTTGCACGACTGTATTTGAGGCAGTGTCAACAGGGCGAGTGTCTCTGTCTTTGTCCCTGTCTCTGAAATGGTTGCCCCGGAATTCCTGCGGGCTATTGTCTTTGTCTCTGTCTTTGTAATAATTGCCCCTGGATTCCTGTGGGCTGCTGTCTCTGTCTCGGAAATTATTGCGGGCCCGCTGTGGGCTGCTGTCTCTGTCTCTGTCTCGGAAATTGTTGCGGGCCGGCTGGGGGCTGCTGTCTCTGTCTCTATCTCTGTCTCGGAAACTGTTGCGGGCCGGCTGCGGGCTGCTATCTCTGTCTCTGTCTCGGAAACTGTTGCGGGCCGGCTGGGGGCTGCTGTCTCTGTCTTGGTAATAATTGCCCCTGGATTCCTGCGGACTGCTGTCTCTGTCTTTGAAATGATTATTTCTGCGAATTTCCGGTTGGCTGTCGGCATCGACTCTCCGTTTGAAAATTGCTCTCACGGGCATTTCTCGCGATTGCGGGGCGAAGGTCGATCGCTTTTGAGGCGCGTCTACTCCGCGAGTATCGGGACGGGGCTTGCGTTCAAAGCGGGGAGAGGATGGTTGTGAGTCCTGACGGCGGCCTTCGCTTTTGAATGGCTTGCTGTCGGAATTCGATCGCGAGGAGTTGGGTCTGGTAAATTTTCTCATTGGTTTCTTGTAGTCAAAACGTTTTGGCTGAAGGCTAGTCGATTGTAGATTGTAGATTTGAGATTATTGATTGAGGGAGCAATCTTGGGGCTTTGAGATTTTAGATATTCTAGGGAGGGAGCAAGGATTTTGCTGTGTTCAAATTGCTAGTTAATAACTGATAAATCCTGTTTTGCCCATCAAGATTTTTGAGGTTTTATGTTGGCCGTGCAAGGATGGTTAATTAATCCCTCCTCATTCGCAACTCTTAACTGCTAAATCCTTTAAGT
The DNA here is from genome assembly GCF_036700365.1 of Microcoleus sp. w2-18bC1. NCBI lineage: Bacteria > Bacillati > Cyanobacteriota > Cyanophyceae > Oscillatoriales > Microcoleaceae > Microcoleus > Microcoleus sp. w2-18bC1. The sequence continues at coordinate 12,870 of NZ_JAUBOS010000014.1, read as the reverse complement.
CTCAATATCTAAAAGTGCCAGAAGTTCGGTCAATCTTTCGGGATCGGTGAGATACAAATATCCGATCAAAGTTTCTAAGCTGCTGGCTTGTTGGTATATCTCTGGATCTGCTCGCTTAGAACGGCCCGCTGCAGCATTGCGGCCGCGCTTGACAATTGCTAATTCTGTACTGTTCAAGTAAGGAGAGAGCGATCGCAAGTGACGCGCTTGAGTTTCGGCTCGTACTTGCCCCACCACCAATTCGTGATAAGCTTGCAATCTTTTGGGTGGCACTAAGTACGAACTCCGAACGTAGAGTTCGTACACTGCATCTCCCAAATATGCCCAGGCTGCAGGCGAAATTCTTTCTATTTCTGCTGGTGTAGCCCTCGCAGGATGCACTCGATTTAAACTGATATCCGTCAGACTCAGTTTGAGTCCGTCATCTGCGATCGGCGACATACTTTTTTAAATAAAACTTCCGCACAGCTTGGTTTTTCTAGTTACTTACTTATTTCGTCTTTCGTCACTTCCGCAATTATAGCTTTTACAGGACTGTTCGCTCTCAGAGCACGAAGCGAGATATATAGGCAAAGCTTGGCGCGACGATCGCACTCCTAAAAAAGGCTTTTTACCAAATCGGGATGCTCTAATTTTTATACCATTTTTCCGCGTGTTTGCCACACATATTTTACTGCCCATCCACCGAAACTCTAAGCATCGGAGAAATAGCGGCTGGCGCGTGTCGCACCTTCTGGGAAAATCGGTATTGTTTTACCAGCACAAAAATAAAAATTTGCTATCCAGCGTTGAGAACCGGATAGCTAATTTAACTCACTTTGGCGTCAAGCATCCTTGACGTTTTTTACCGCCTCATCAACCGAAGGCTGCAAAGACAAAAATTTCTCTAAGCGAACCAGTTTAACAGTCTGAGTTACGCGGGGATTTGAGACAATTTGCAATGTCCCTTCCAAGGTTTGGGCTTTTTTGACAAGTTGCACAAGTGCGCCCAAGCCTGAACTATCCACAAAGTCTATCTGAGACAAGTCCAAAATTACGTGTTTTGGGCCCTCGTCAATACATTTGCTTATTACCTTCCGAAAAGTGGCCTCAGAAAAAGCGTCCAGCAGGCCAGTCAAGCGAAATAACTGATAGTTATTCTTGACTTCGCGAGTGCCTCTGAGGCTAACGGTCAGGGTCAATGACTCAGGAATGACACCCTCCTAGCTAGATATGGCTTAAAGTCGAGGCTTCATTATAGGAGTTTTTTGGTCTTTTGTCTACAGTTTTTTAGTCATTAGTCATTAGTCATTGGTCATTAGTCAGAAGCGATCGACATAAACAGCCTCTGATGACTACTGACTAATGACTGCTGACTAAGGACTACTTACTGCTGGCTACTTTCTGATTGTCTCGCATTGACTGCACGAATCGATCGAATAAATAATCGGCGTCGTGCGGGCCCGGACTGGCTTCTGGGTGGTACTGCACTGAGAACAGTGGCAGAGTTTTATGCTTCAATCCGGCTACGGTGCGATCGTTCAAATTGAGATGAGTAATCTCTACTTCGGGGGTTAGGGAATCGGGGTCGATCGCAAAACCGTGATTTTGGCTAGTAATTTCTACTTGCTCGGTTAAACCCGCTGGATGATTCAATCCCCGATGGCCGAACTTAAGTTTAAAAGTTTCTGCACCCAAGGAAAGTCCCAAAATTTGGTGTCCCATGCAGATGCCGAATACGGGTTTGTCCGACTTTAACAAAGCTTTCGCAGTAGCGATCCCTTCCGTTACCGCCGCCGGATCTCCGGGGCCGTTGGACAGAAAAATGCCGTCCGGGTTGTATTTGAGGATTTCCTCCGGCGACGTGTCAGCGGGGACAACGATGACCCGACACCCGTAACTCGCCAGACGCCGCAGGATGTTGCGCTTGATCCCAAAGTCTAGCGCTACCACCGTCCACATTTTGCCGTTAGCAGGTTTGACTGTAGGACTGAACTCCCAAACCGAGTTCGTGGCTTCAGACCACTCGTAAACCTTGCGGGTGGTGACTTCCTGGACTAGATTCAGCCCGTCCATGCTGGGGGCGTCTTGTACTAGCTCCAAAAGCTCTGCCTGGTCGAGAATCGTGGTCGAAATGCCACCGTTGATCGCTCCCACCGTGCGAATTTTGCGAGTCAGGGCGCGGGTGTCGATCCCGTAAATTCCGGGGATATCGTACTGTTTTAGGTAGTCTTGCAGAGATTGCGAGCAGCGCCAGTTGCTGGGGCGGCTGCATACGTTCCGGGCGATCGCACCCCGAATTTGCGGGCGCGAGGATTCTTCGTCTTCGAGATTTACCCCGGTATTGCCCAATTCTGGATAAGTAAAAGTTACAATTTGACCGCAATAGCTGGGATCGGTCAATACTTCTTGGTAGCCCGTCATTCCCGTATTAAATACTACCTCGCCAACGACGGTGGCGTCAGCGCCAAAGGACCAGCCGCGGTAAGCAGTACCGTCAGCCAGGACTAGGAGAGCGGGTTGTGCAGTTGAAAGTGACATGGCATCCTTAATTACTTTCGTTTGGTTTAATTCTTACCACTGCCAGGGATTTGATGCTAGTCGGCAATATACAGATATTATTTTAATTTGTGCAAGGGTTCGGAAAAGCAAGGCACTTATGCCGGAGGCCCGATGCCGGAGGCACTTATGCCACAGGTAATCAAAAAGCAGCAATAAGTGCAAATTCTCCATCTCCCCCCGCGCCAGCAATTTATCAGCCAGCAGCTTAGGAGGCGGGCGAAAATTCTATATCTATACCAAAAGGCAGTTGTCGCTGTTACGATCGAGCTACAGCGTTTAACGAAACTATGGCTAGTAAATCTCCCTTGCCTTTACTCTCAAACTTATACAAGCATCTACTGAACTCTCAAAAACAGTGCAAACCGTTACTGGTTGTAACAACAGTTATTTCCCTGAGCAGTTCAATTTTAGTAGGGAATGTTGCCAACTCCTCGCGAGCAGTGGCTCAAGAAAGTGAGGGATGCTTCATGCGGAGCTCGTCAGGCCGAACCATCAACCTCAGCCAATCAGTCTGCGGTTTTCTCCCCAAAGAATTGACTCCCACCACTTCGGCGGCGGCAAAGTCGGGAGTGTTTCAGGCAAAAATCAAACGCCGAGAGGCTAATATCCCCGTCATAGAAGTCACGTTTAACGGCAAACAAAAGTTCGAGATGATGGTAGATTCTGGAGCTAGTGGCACAGTAATTACACCAGCAATGGCTAAAGCCTTGGGCGTTGTTCTCCAGGGAACAGTAAAAGCACAAACTCCCAACGGAGTGGCTACTTTTCCCCTCGGTCGCCTGACTTCTATGGAAGCAGGTGGTCTGGCAGTTAACAATGTGGTTGTGGCCGTCTCGCCATCCCTAGATATCGGACTGTTGGGTCACGACTTTTTTGGTAATAAAGATGTGACTATTAAGCAAGATGTCATTGAATTTCGATCGCGCTCTTAAAAAAAACGAAGAAGTCCGAGGGAAGAAGTAAAGAAAAATTTAGAATTAAATAATTTTTACTCTTGGTCACTTAAAACCAAAAATTCCTTCTTCCTTCTTCCTTTTTCCTTTTTCCTTCATCCTTCTTCCATCCGTTACATCCGTTACATCCGTTACAAAATCCGTTGCCGAACTTCCTTCATTTCAAAAACTCAATCAACTGCTGCAACTTCAACCAAGATTCACCGCTCAATAAAATGTCCTTAGCCATAGAAACTCCTGCTGCGTGAGAACCCATAGGAATTGCACCTCCAACCTGCAAAGCCAAAGACGCATTCAAAGCTACAACATCCATTTGTGGGGACGTACCTTTGCCTTGCAAAACGTTCCGCAAAATCTCGGCGTTTTCCTCAACATTTCCGCCTTTTAACGAGCCGATCGCACTTGGTGTCAATCCTACCTTTTGGGGGTCTAAAGTAGTGAGTTCCACTTGACCACCCGACAAAACTGCCAAATCAGTCACATCACCCAACCCCGCCTCGTCCAATTTTTCTCTGCCGTGAACGACTACAGCTAACTCAGTCCCCAACTCGCCCAAAGCTTGAGCAATAGTTGATACCAGACTAGGATCGAACACCCCAATTACCTGCCCTGTAGGGCGCATAGGATTGACCAGGGGCCCTAATAGGTTAAAAATAGTCCGAACCTTCAAAGTGCGCCGGAGCGACGCTACAGCCTTAAGTGCGGGATGCCACCCAGGGGCAAATAAAAAGGTGATGCCTACTTCGTCTACGGCAGCTTTTACCTTCGCCGGATCGGCGTTGAGGTTGACTCCGAGTGCTTCCAACACGTCAGCAGAACCCACTTTGCTTGATGCCGATCGATTTCCGTGTTTGGCGACTCGAACTTTGCCGGCGGCGGCCACAAAAGCTACAGCAGTGGAAATGTTAAACGTGGATGCGCCGTCGCCGCCGGTGCCGCAAGTATCAATTAATTTGAGATTGGAGATTGAGGATTTGGGATTGAAAACGCTCTCCGACTCGCATGCAAGCGACTGAGAATGCAATACCTGAGCCATTCCTACCAATTCTTGGGCCCAGATGCCTTTGGCTTGGATGGCCGCTAAAATTGCTCCTGAGAGGACGGGGGGAATAGCTTCTGCTAGCCATCCCTGCATCAAGTCGGCTGCTTGGGCGCGTGAGAGAGATTGTCTGTCTAATAGTTGTTGCAGGAGGGCTGACCACACAGGAGAATCTGCCGTCTGGGTGGAAGCAGGGGATAACTCTGGCGTTGCTAGGAGAGGAGAATCTGTCATTTATTAGTTTTTATTCAAATTTAGCCCGATCGAGCTTTGCGGCCAAACCGAGAATCGATCGGGATTTTACCAGACTTGCCGATCAAATTTTGCGCGATCGGGCCCCGATTTTTGCTCAAATGCCAGCACCGCTACAGAATTTTTCCGCCCGCAGTAGCAGAATATGAATTTTTTGATACAACAATTACCCTATTGTTGTGCCAACTTTACATAGAAACCCCAAATCGTACAACTGCTAGCAGTCTGCTGTATTATCTATCAGCAATAATACTTAACACTAACTCAGAGCAGCCAAAGACCGATAAAAGTTTCCGACAGGAGTTGTGGAGACCAAAAAATTTTAGACATTAGGGAGCCAAAGATTCATCTGTGGAGTCAATTCTTTAATCTCAAATCTCAAATCTCAAATCGATTGACAGCAAGGACAGCGAGCGTTTAGCTCTTGCAGGCGGGTTTGTGGTATTGGGTAAGAGTCGATCGTCGTACTCTCACCCAAATCCTAAAAATAGGATCTTGCGGTTGTAGAAGTCGCTGCCTTTTATTGTAAGAACATCCTTGCTACTAACTTATTTCAGGGTATTCAACTGCTAATATATTCAGGGAGATTTCAAGGAGCGGGTTTTGCTCGAACACCTGCACCGCAAGCCGATCGATGTGCCAATGCGATCGTGACAGCCAGTCAAGCATCAAATAAATACGGGATTAGCTAAACTTTCCGCAACTATCACTAATAACTAACAGTCCAGTAGGACAGATGAATAAACACACTCGTCTCCGGCTGCGATACACCATCTTTCAGCCTAAATAACGGCTCAAATTTAACAGGCGGTAGACCAAAAATATTCAACTCACACACAAGAGCAGGGTATTCACAAGTGGGAAATCAAAAATTAGGAAATAAAACGATAGAATGCCTGAATGTCGCGGAGGCACTGCACCAAATGGAAGCAAAATATTATAGTATGTTTGAAAATGCTGTGTCGGGTATTTTTCAAACAACCCAATCCGGTCGCTACATCAGCGCTAACCCAGCTTTGGCTCGCATCTACGGATATAATTCCGCCGAAGAATTAATGGGCTGTCTGACTGATATCAGCGATCAGCTTTACGTCAATCCCGATCGGCGCGATCAGTTTGTTTCTGCTTTGCAAGAACAGGGCATCGTATCGGATTTTGAGTCGCAGATTTATCGGCGGGACGGAACAATAATTTGGATCGCTGAGAATGCGCGCGCTGTCTGCGATGAAGCAGGAAAATTGCTCTATTACGAAGGTTTTGTAGAAGATATTACCCAGCGAAAGCAAGCAGAATCTGCACTTCGAGAAAGCGAAGAACGCCTGCGCTTAATAATTGAAGGCGTTAAGGATTACGCTATATTCATGTTAGATCCTGATGGGTATGTAGCTAGCTGGAATTCTGGTGCAGAACGCATTTTGGGATACAGATCTCATGAAATAGCCGGCAATAATTCGGAGTGTTTTTTCACTAAAGAAGATCTTGAAATCGGCAAGCACAAAGAAAAATTAATCCTGGCGGTGGCAGAAGGTCGATACGAAAATGAAGGCTGGCGGCTTCGCAAAGACGGATCGCGATTTTGGGCGAATATTATTGTTACTCCTTTGCGCGATGAAAGGGGAAAGTTGCAGGGCTTTTCTCAAGTAATGCAGGATATTACTGAGCAAAAGCGGGCGGCTGAGGAAAAGATGCAGTTGATTGCTTCTTTGCAGGCGTCGGAAAAAAAGTTTCGCACTTTGTACGAATCGACGACTGATGCGGTAATGCTGCTAGATGAAGAGGGTTTTTTGGATTGCAATCCGGCTACTTTAAACTTATTTGGATGCAGCACTGAGTCGGAGTTTTGCGGCAAGCATCCTTCGGAGTTCAGCCCGCCGTTGCAACCGGATGGACAAGATTCTAGGAATCTTTCTCAAGAGCGAATTAATACGGCTCTGCGATCGGGAAATTGCCGTTTTGACTGGCGGCACCGTCGTTTGGATGGTTCTGAGTTTCCGGCGGAAGTGCTGCTAACTTCTATGGATATCGGCGGCAAAATTGGGCTGCAAGGCGTGGTGCGCGATATCACTTATCGGGTGCAGGCTGAGGAAGCATTGAAGCAGGCTAATGAGGTATTGGAATGCCGGGTTAAAGAGCGGACAAGTCAGTTGGAAGAGGCTATTAAAAAGTTGAGCTTATCGGAAGAAAAGTTTTCTAAGGCTTTTCGATCGAGTCCAGATCCGATGATTATTACTACTTTTGCTGAGGGTCGTTTTATTGAAGTTAATGATAGTTTCTTGTCGATGACTGGTTACGATTTAGAAGAAACGACCTGGAATACAGTACCGGGGTTAAATATTTGGGTAAGGCCTGAAGACAGACTTAATTTTAGGCGAAGTTTGCACGAACAAGGTGTTGTTCGCAATCAGGAATGCGAGTTTCAGATGAAGTCGGGATCGGTGGTGGTATGTTTGCTGTCAGCAGAGTTGATTAATTTGGACGGCGAACTCTGTATGCTGGCGGTGATGACGGATATTACCGATCGCAAACACGCCGAAGAAGCCCTACGGGAAAGCCAGCGGGCATTGGCGACGCTGATGAGCAATCTGCCGGGAATGGCCTACCGTTTTCGCAACGATGCCGATCGCAGTATGGAGTTTGTCAGCGAAGGTTGCTATCAGTTAGCCGGCTATTCTCCTGAAGAATTTATCGGCACTCGGCAAGTTTCTATATCGGAATTGACTCACCCGGACGATCGCGAGAATTTGTGGAATGCTGTGCAAGTTGCTTTGCAAGAAAATCGACCCTATCAGCTAAATTACCGAATTACTGCTAAAAATGGCGAATTAAAATGGGTTTGGGAGCAAGGTTTGGGAGTTTTTTCCGACTCGGGAGAATTGATAGCTTTGGAAGGGTTAATTACTGACATTTCCGAGCAGAAACGCAGTGAAGAAGCTTTGCGGCGATCGCAAACAGAGTTAACCCAACAAAAACTTCAACTCGAAAATACTTTGCACGAATTGCAGCAAACTCAAGCTCAATTGATTCACACTGAGAAAATGTCTACTCTCGGTCAAATGGTAGCCGGTGTTGCTCACGAAATTAACAATCCCGTTAGCAGCGTTTGTGGCAATCTCGTTCACGTCGGCCACTACACGGAAGATTTGCTGAATTTGCTCGATATGTACCAGCAGCAATGCCCGCAGCCGCCGGCAGCAATTCAAAATAAAATTAAGGATATCGAATTAGAGTTTCTGCTAGAAGATTTGCCGAAAGCGATGTCTTCGATGCAGGTTGGGGCCGATCGCATTCGGGAAATCGTGCGATCTCTCAGAAATTTCTCTCGCAAAGACGATTCTCAAATGAGCAAAGTTAACCTGCACGAAGGGATTGAAGGAACGTTGCTGATTCTGCAAAGTCGCCTGAAAGCCAGAGGTAACTATCCCGAAATTGCGGTAATTAAGGACTATGGAAATTTGCCTTTGGTTGAGTGTTATGCTGGGAAAATCAATCAGGTATTTATGAATTTGATCGGAAATGCGATCGACGCGATCGAGGAATACAACGAAGGGCGTTCAGTTGCCGAAGTCAAAGCTAACCGCAGCAAAATTAAAATTAGGACAGAAGTCCAAAACTCCCATGCTGTAATTAGGATTTCTGACAACGGCCCCGGTATGCCAGAAGAAGTTTCCCAGCAGTTATTCGAGGCTTTTTTTACCACAAAACCCGCCGACAAAGGCACCGGTTTGGGTCTGTCAATTTCCTACAAAGTGGTCCAAGAACACGGTGGCAAACTGAGCTGCGTGTCTGCACTCGGCCACGGAGCCGAGTTTATCATAGAATTGCCGATCGAACAACCTTAGTCAGCAGTCATTAGTCATTGGTTATTGTTTATTTGTGACTGTTGGCTGTTGACTGATGACTGTTGACTGATGACGCTCGATCCCTAACCAATGACTAATAACTAATGACTAATGACTAACAACTAATAACAACTGACAACTGACAAGTGCCAACTGCCAACTAACAACTACCAACTGCCAACTAACTACTGACACCTTTCCCAATAAATTCGAGCCACCTTATCCCCCGGATTTTGACCCAAACAATCCGCAAAAAGTCCCGCAGCTTCCCTAAAATTCTTCATATTGTACAAAGACAAAGCCTCAGTAAATAGTTGCAGAGTCGCTAACTTCCCCGCTTTAACTTCCGGCCAATCCGCATCAAAAACTTCATAAACAGTCACCCATTCAGACTTACCCTTAACCTGAACCTTATCAATTACCCGAATTGCATAATCAGCAGGATTTGTCAAGCGATCGAAAGTCTGCTGAGTAATTAACAGCGACACCCCGTAATTCTTCGTCAAACTTTCAATCCGAGAAGCCAAATTAACCGCATCGCTAATCACAGTACCGTCCATCCGGCTTTTGCCGCCCACTATACCCAGAATCAAAGAACCAGTATTAATTCCCACCCCAATCTCAACTGGCACATAACCCAGAGAAGCACGATCTCGATTGTATTCAGCAAGAGTATGCAGCATTGCAATTCCCGCTTTCAAAGCATCATCCGCCCCCTCGCTAAACAACGCCATAATTGCATCACCAATATACTTATCAATAAACCCCTGATTTTCCACAATCAGCGGTTCCATTCGACTCAGATAAGAATTGATAAATTTGAAATTCTCTTCCGGTGTCATCTTTTCCGAGAGAGTAGTGAAATCGCGGATGTCAGAAAACAAAACTGACATTTCCAACTCCACCGCTTCTCCCAATTTAATATCAACAATACTATCACATCCCAAAAAAGCTAAAAACTCATTGGGTACAAAGCGACTTGTCGCCTCCGCAATTTCTAATTCTGCCTCCAGTGAAATTTCCAAATTGCAATTGACTTCAAAGAGATCCTCAATAAACTTTTTGCGTTCTGCCTCAGCTTCTTTACGTTCCGTAATATCTTGAAGAGTGTTGATAGCATAAACAATATTTCCTTGTTGATCGTAGATGGGAGTAGCGAATATCTCTAAGGGAATAATCTTGGCGTCTTGATGAACTTCTGCATCGTCAGCCGTAGCACTTTCCCCCTTCAACGCGCGCACGATGGGCAAATTCTCCGTAGGGTATTTTTGATTTGTACCTGCTTGATAGAGTTGATAAACCTCTGACAATTGCTTGGAACTGGTATCCGGCACAACTCCTTTACCAAATATCTCTTTTGCTTTCCGATTGATGTAGTAAGGTTGGCCGTCCGCATCCAATACACCCACACCAATCGGCATTGCTTCCAAAAACTGTGTCAACCGATTTTCGTTGTCGTGTAGTTTAGCAATGAGTACGGTTTGCTGGCTGTTTAACTCGGCAAACTCCTGATTTATTTGCTGGAGTTGGGCATTTTGTTGTGCCAGTTGTTTATCTTGAATATAACTATTTAGCGCTTCTCTAATGGTCAATTTCAAGTCTTCAGCTTGCCAAGGTTTGGTAATATAACGATATAAGTTTGCAGAGTTGATAGCATTGGCGATCGCCCCAATATCTGCTTGTCCTGTCAGCATAATTTTTATAGTTTTAGGCGAAATTATATGAGCCTGTTTCAACAGCTCATCTCCCTTCATATCAGGCATAATGTGGTCGGAAATAATTAAAGGAATTTCATCCCCATCCTCTAGCAATTCTTCAATTAACTCTAATGCCTCTTGCCCACCTTCAGCAATTTCGATTATATAATCATTGCCAACAGCCTCTTGCAGTTCTGCTTTGAGGCTCCTGAGTACAGTTTTCTCATCATCAACACAGATAATTACCTGTTGGCTCATAGTTTAGATAAACCAGATTTAATAGTTTCTAGCAAATCGGATTCCAACCAAGGTTTAGATAAGCAACAATGAAGGTTAGCCATTTTTTTTGCTCTTTCTATTGCTACTTCATCCGCTTGACCAGTCAGCAGAATCTTAATAACATGCGGGTATTCCTTGTGGATGCGAATTAGTAGCTCATCTCCCTTAATACCGGGCATTAACCAATCCGAAATAATCAGAATAACGTGGGTTTGTTCGTCAGAAAATTCGCTAATTACATCTAAAGCCTCCTCAGCATCTTCTGCTCCTTCGTAAGTGTAGGCATTGCCAAATTCTGCTGCTAGCTGCGTCCTGAGACTGTCTAATACCATTCTCTCATCGTCAACGCACAAAATAACTGGTTTAGACATCTATTTTTTCCCTTTTAAATTGTTATTAGTAGCAAAAGTAGCAAAAGTAGGAAACTGTATTAGTAGACCCCATCTTATCTTAAGATGTCACAAGTCAACGGCTCGCCAAATCCTCTTGCTCTCCCCAGTAGCCGCAACCAAGAAAATTATCTGCGTAGCAGCTTAGCTGAGCATAACGCATCGTACTGCTGTTTTACATCTGTTTCCTGTTGAATCGGAGTTAGGGGACTCAAAACACTTTAACTCTTAAAATCCTCCCAGTTGGGTAGATTGCAGGTTGGGTGTAACTGAGATATTGCACCATTCTCAAGAACAGGCTTTCCGGGCTGTTCCACAAGAGATAAATTTTTGTGTGGAACAGGTCGGAAAGCCTGTTCATAAAAGGTTTATTGACAATGGTGCAAGATGTGAGGTGTAACCAAGTAAAACCCGACCTACTTACTGCTTTACATCGTTGGCGAGATCCTTCACCTGCTTATACACTGCTCATTGGCAGGAAAACATTAAATGTAGTTTTGCCCGGAATTGATTCCACTTCAATTTTTCCCTGATGTTTGTCAACAATCTTCTTGACAATATCTAGTCCTAATCCGCTGCCTTCTCCTGCGGGCTTAGTAGTAAAAAACGGGTCAAATATTTTCCCTTTTATCTCTTCTGGTATCCCTTTGCCGCTGTCACTAATGGTAATCTTAGCCTGGTCATCTTGAGCCGTTAACTCAATTGTTAACGTGCCTCGATAATCCATGGCTTGCAAAGCATTGTGAATTAAATTCGTCCAAACTTGATTTAGCTCGTCGGGATAGCACAGTATCGGCGGGATGTCGGCATAGTTTTTGATGACCTCAACTCCCTGTTTTAGTAGATTTTGATACAAGGTTAAGATTGTTTCAATACCTTCTATAATACTTGCTACTATTTTTTCGCCCGACTGTTCGTAGCGGGCATAAGTTTTTAATGCAAAAACTACTTTTGATGCTCTATCTGTAGCTGTACTGATAGTAGCAATACCTCTTTTTAATTCAGAAATTTTGTAGGCGATTTCTAGGAGATGTAAACTATCCGATCTTTGGAACAAAGGGACAAAGGTATCAATTTCATTATAAACCCCCATGATCACTAGGCGATCGGCTACGGTATCAGCACTATAAATCTCTAATTCTTCGAGTTGGCTTCTCAAAGCTCTCTTCAATTTGCGTTCTTCTTTGGTTGATAAGCTTGCTTCTTGTTGGAGGGAACGCTGAAGTAAACTCAAGAAATTCTGTGCTTCTTCTGGGGATAGAGATTGAAAAAGTGCGGGCAACTGTTCTAAAGTTTGATTTAAGAACTTAGAAACATTTCCTGCCGACGAGCGAATTGCACCCAGGGGAGTGTTAACTTCGTGGGCAACTCCGGCCACAAGTTGTCCTAAAGCTGCCATTTTTTCTGATTGAATCAATCCTTCTTGGGTGGCTTCGAGATTGCTTAAAGCTTGTGATAATTCTTGAGTGCGTTCTTCTACTTTTGCTTCTAAGCTGGCATACAGTTGGGCATTTTCTATGGAGATGGCGGCTTGCGAGGATAAAAGTTTTAATACTGCCAATCTGTCGGGAGTAAATGCACCTGTCGCTAGGTTATTTTCTAGGTAGAAGATGCCGATCGCTTTTCCTTGATGTTGGATAGGGAGACACAATACTGATTTGGGTTGATGGTGAATGATGTAGGGATCGTTGAGATTTTGGATGGGAGATTTCGGGTTTTTGATTTCATTATGCAAGTCGTTAAAAATGACATACTCTTGAGTTCTGGCAACATAGTTAATGATGCTGTGAGGTAAGTCATTGCTCATTGGTGACAAGTTAAGACTGTAAGTCTTTTGTCAAGAGGCTTTTAGAGAATTGTTGAAAAAAAACTGGTCAGACC
>NZ_JAUBOS010000013.1:47105-110310 GCF_036700365.1 Microcoleus sp. w2-18bC1 | reverse complement strand
CTGCGGGTGTGGGTGTTGGTTCCGCTGCGGGTGTGGGTGTTGGTTCCGCTGCGGGTGTGGGTGTTGGTTCTGGGATGCGTGGTGTGGGTGTTGGTTCCGCTGCGGGTGTGGGTGTTGGTTCTGGGATGCGTGGTGTGGGTGTTGGTTCTGGGACGGGTGGTGTGGGTGTTGGTTCCGCTGCGGGTGTGGGTGTTGGTTCTGGGACGGGTGGTGTGGGTGTGGGTTCCGGGACGGGTGGTGTTGGTGGTATCGGCGCGGGTGTGGGTGTTGGTGGTATCGGCGCGGGTGTGGGTGTTGGTTCCGCTGCGGGTGTGGGTGTTGGTGGTATCGGCGCGGGTATCGGCGCGGGTATCGGCGCGGGTGCCGGTGTTGGTGGTATCGGCGCGGGTATCGGCGCGGGTATCGGCGCGGGTGCCGGTGTTGGTGGTGTCGGCACCGGTGTCGGCGTCGGTATCGGTCCCTTCAGGGGAATGAGAGAGACAGTGGCGACTGCCGCACTGGTGGCGCCGAGGTTATCTGTAGCGCTGTAGGTGAAGTTAGCCCCTATGAAATTGCCCGATGCCTGGAAGAACAACTGGGTAATTTGCTCGGCTGTAAGGGTTTGACCTGCCGTGACCCGCACTCCTTGGCTGGGTTCGCCTAAGAACAGCGTGCCTTCATTGGCTGGCGGCAAGGTGTTTACGGTAAAGGAAACCACCGTCCCGTCTGGGTCGGTTCCTCCGAGTCCGGGGATGTTCACGGTTGTTTCCAGCAACAAAGCGACGCTGGAGTTGTTGGCGACGGGTGGCTGGTCGATGGGAGGTAATAGTGCTAGCAGGGAGGCTGTAGCGGGGGCTGGACTGATGGCGCCGCGGCGGTCTGTGGCGCTGTAGGTAAAGTTGGTGGCGGCGAATTCGCTGGTTGCTTGGAAGAATAACTGGCTGATTTGAGTTGTGCTAAGTCTTTGGCCTGCCGTGACCCGGATTCCCTGACTGGGGTCGCCCAAGAACAGGACGCCTTGATTGGTCGCCGGTAGGGTTTTGATAGTGAAGAATTCGATCGAGTCGTCGGGGTCTTTGGCCGTCAGCCCTGTGAGGTTGACGGTGCTGTCTGGCGCCAGGGTCTTGCTGAAGTTTGTGGGTACCGGCGGGTAGTTGAACGCCAGCGACAGCAGAGAAACTGTGGCGGCAGGACTGCTGCCACCGAGATTGTCCTGGCTGCTGTAGGTAAAATTAGCTCCTGTGAAATTGCCGGCCGACTGGAAGAATAACTGTGTCATTTGCTCGGCTGTCAGGATTTGACCTGCTGTGATAGCGATTCCCCCCGTTGCGGGGTCGCCCAAGAACAGGACGCCCTGATTTGTCGGTGGCAGGGTGCTGATGGTGAATGTAACCACTGTGCCGTCAGAGTCTCCGCCTCCGAGTCCGCTAATTTGGACAACGCTGTTTGGCGCTAGCGCAGCGTTGCTGCTGTTGGCTGATGGAGGTTTGTTGGGTGTGGGCTGGGCGAGTAAAATGGCGGTGGTGACGGTGGCTCTGGACTCGGAACCGTTGTTATTGCTGAGTTCGGGGTCAAAAGTGGTCGATCGACTCTGGGAAGTATTGCTAATAGTGCCCGTCGCTGGAACGACTAATGTTACCTCGCGGTTGATGTTGCTGCCGCTAGTCAAACTGGGAATTGTTGGGAAGGTGACAACCCCTGTCACCGGGTCGTAAGTGCCGTTATCGGATGCGCTGACTCCCGTTAAACCGGGAATGATGCTGTCTGTAATCACTACGTTTTCAGCAGCATTCGGCCCATTGTTGGCAGTAGTTATAGTATAAGTCACGGAACTACCAGCAGGAGCAGATGTGAGACCGCTCTTGGACGTAACCAGGTCGGCCACAGGCTCGATCGAGGTAATGACTTGACCCCCCGCTTCACCCGGCACTGCGACTGTCGAGCCGTTGTTGTTTGTTAAGTCCGGGTCAAAAGTGGACGATCGACTTAATACAATGTTGGTGATGCTCGTCAGGGTAGGCGGGGGTACAAAAATTAGGCGGCGGGTGACACTGCTGCCGCTGGCTAAAGTCGCGATCGCTGGGAACTCGATCACTCCTGTGGCAGCATTGTAGGTTCCGCCATCGAACACGCTGACATTACTTAAGCCGGGAATCAGGCTGTCGGTGATGACTACGTTGGTCGCAGGACTCGGCCCGTTGTTGGTAGTAGTAATTGTATAAAGGAGGGTGTCGCCCACCTTGATGCTGGCCGGAGCCGTTTTTTGGGTGACAACATCGGCCACAGGCTCGATCAATGTGGTGACGGTGGCGTTGGGGTTTGTACCGTTGTTGTTGGCCGGAGTTGAGTCGGAAGTGATGGAGGTACTTCTGGCCGTGTTGCTGATGGAAGTTAGGGTGGGCGGTACTGTGAAGTTGAGCGTTCGGGTGACAGTCTCCGCGTTGGCGATTGCCACGGGCGCGAAGGTGACAATGCCGGTTAGTGGATCGTAAACGCCGCCGTTCGATGCCGTGACTCCGGTTAACCCAGGAACTATGCTGTCCGTGATGGTTACAGCTTCTGCAGGACTCGGTCCTAAGTTGACTGTGGCGATCGTATAGCTGACCGAACTACCAGCATTAGCACTCGTAGAGCCCGTTTTTGTGGTTGCGAGGTCGGCGTTGGGCGCAATACTTGTCGTAACCGTAGAGTTAGTGGGAGTGCCGTCTTTGTTGGTTGTCGAACCGTTGTTGTTAGTGACGATCGGATCGAAAGTCGCCGCGCTACTCCGGGCCGTGTTGCTGATGGCAGTAACGGTGGCTGGGGCACTGAAACTGACAGTGCGGGTCGCAGTAGCCGCATTTGCCAGCGCCGTCAGTGCTGGAAAGGTGACAATGCCCGAAACACGGTCGTAAGTCCCGCCGTCCGATACGCTGACTCCTGTTAAACCCGGAATAATGCTGTCAGTGATGGTCACATCGGCAGCCGGGTCGGGGCCTATGTTAGTGGTAGTCAATGTGTAGGTGACGCTTGACCCGGCCGAGGTAGTCACAGGGCCACTTTTGGTAGTAACTAAATCCGCGACTGTATCAACCACTGTGGTAGAGACTACACCAGGCCCCTCGATTTGCCCTGGCGCAAGTACACCGCTGTTGTTACTGAGGTCGGGGTCGAAAGTCGAGCTAGTGCTGAATGCAACGTTGGCAAAACTGCTACCGCTGGTTAAACCGGGCGGCAAATCAATTGTCAGGGTGTAAGTCACAGTCTCGCCGGCATTGAGAACCGGAATTAACGGCCAGGTGACGGCCTTGGTTTGGTTCACGTAAGTGCCGTTGTTGGAGGCACTGAGAATCGGCGGCAATCCGCCCGGACGCAGCAGTTCTAAAGGTATTTCGTCTTGAATCAGAACATTTGTAGCAGGCGCTGGCCCCTTGTTTACTGTAGTAATCGTGTAGGTAATGCTGCCTTCGGATTTGACGAACTGCGGACCGGTCTTGATAGTGGCAACCTCAGCGGCGATACTCGGAGGATTGATAGTTTCAACTACCAGGTTTTGAAGTTCGTGAATGTTGTTCGCGGCTCCTGTGGAACTGCCAAAACCAAATTTGAAAATTGGCGGTACTGGGCCGTTTTCAGTTGCTAAGTTGCGGATGTCGATCAATGTAGTTTCGTAGATGCCGTCTAAATTTTCATCGAAGGCAACGGTGAGGCGAGAAGGTTCCACCGGATCGTTAGATGGATTCAGCGTAATTTGAACGGATCTTTTGGCTAAATTGCGATCGCTCGTGAACGTATTGCTGAAGTTAAAAGTGGTGCCGGGAGGGCCGATAAAGTTAATACTCGTAGGAATGTTATCGATGCCGAAGGGAACGATCGCATTTGTTAAAAACCGATAACCGTTTGCTTGATTTCCTCTAACAGTTACTGAATCAGGTCTGAAAGAACCAATAGAGGAGCCGGGAATCGGAGGTGGCTGTGGGCCAGAGCGCCCTTCTGTAGACGTTGAAAAATTGCCAAACTCGTCGAGCCCAATGCCTAAATAACCTCCCTCAATACCGGGTATACCCGTTCGTGGAGCGTAAGCCACAGAACCGCCATAACCCCCAGTCCTGGTTGGGCTAACAGTGCCGTCAATCAGGAAGAAACCCAGCCCGTCCCCAGGCTGAGGGGTAATAAATGGTTGCGGAGTATTAGATTGCTGGTTTGAACCGTAAGAATAAAAATCAAACTGAACTCTGATACCGTCGGTTGAAGGAATGGGGTTGTTGTAGATGACGAAGGCTTCTCGAAGGTTTACTGCTGGAGTTAATAGCAGAGCGCCATCGCCGGGACTTGCACCGCCCAAAGCCGGAAGTACGCCGGATACAGTGCCTCCGGTAATGCCGGGGATACGTTGATTGGCTGCTGCAACCCCGTTGCTGGGATCAAACAGTGCCCCGTCGTTTCCCCCGTAAATCCAAGGCCCCCTAACTGTGGAGTTTTTGAAAGTTTCGTTAACTAATGTGCCGAGGGCGTAAGGGTAGGCTGCGAGCACTTCTTTTTCAATGGCGATTCTCGCTTTTATTTCCCCGGTCGCAAATTTTAATTCCCAGTCGCCACCGAGTGCCGCACTCCCCGTCAAGTTGTCGGAAGCTGCAATATCTGCACCGACTATCAAGCTCAGCCGCCGCACGAAGGCCTCGCCGCTTTCCCCTGCTGCGACGCTGCACCCGAATAACAAAATACCTCCTCTCTCGCTGAGGGCTTTTCCCCACTGCTGTAGGAAATGGCTGTAAGTTTCTAAGTTGTCGCTGCAGAGTTCGATCGACCCTAGCTGCACCCCCGCTTCTCGACCGTGAGAAACTATCTGAAGGCTGTCTAAATCGCTGTAATTAGCCAAAACTCTAGTAATTTGCTCGACTCCATCCCCCGTCGAGTCCAATACAAATACCTCTGTATCGGCTGTTCCTCCTCTTGCCAAGCTGTCGCAGTTCTCTACTCTGGCATCGAGGAACAGTACATTTTTTAGAGTCTGGACACCCAGAGACTCGGTGGCTCGCAAAAATTCTCTGTGGGGATGCCCAATTCCTCTGTCGCCACGCAGTTTCTGGGACAGGAAATACTCCTCTGTTTTTACTTGTTTTATGTTTTTTTTCTGATGATAAGTTGCGGTTGTTCGGGATTTTGCGACCGCATTCCTTGCGGTGGAGTCACATATTTTGGGGGTGATAAAAATTGGTTTGTTGCAGATGCTGTGCATGGTCAAATTGGCTCACGAATTGTAGATGATGTACCCATTTCCAGATGATCATTATCACTTCTTGAAAAGGTTTAATTGCAGAGTAAGAGGCGGTGCAGCTTGACTTGAATCAAGAGCAAAAAGCGAATTTTACTCAGCACAAAGCCCTGCTATCTTGATATTTAATAGCATTGCCAAGATCGCCGGCAGAAGCGCTGAGGATTTGGGGTTTAAATCCCCAGAATCTCTGTATCGGGTGATATTTGGCTTTCGACTTTTTTCTTTTCTGTTAGCGAGTGTATCTGTTACACGCTTATCTCTTACATCGCGCAGTAGATAATAACACCAGTTCTCAAAAATTTACTTAATGAGGTTTTCTGTAAATCGTCTAATGCACTTTATTTGCAGATAAAATTCACTATTTCTAGACGTATAAACCTGGTTTGAGGGACGAAAAGACTTCTTGGCAGCCCTCGCTCCCGGTAAAAAAACTCGGTTTCTTTGCTTTTGGTGTGCAAGCCCTGTTCACAATAGCAACCAGACATTGATTAGGGAGTGATAGCCGTCACATAATTATGCCGACCTTGCCCGAAGTGTCATTCAACTGATATCTTTTACCATTCTCAATAACCTTTCTATGGGTAGTTCTCCTGCCCAGCCCATAAGAAAATTCACTTATTGTGGAACAGGCCACAAAGCCTATTCTTGAAAATGGTGCAACATATGAGATTCAATTGAAATTGGCATACCCTGTATCGACGAAGCGTCTTAAAAATTCATGACTTGCAGTCTGGAGATAGCAATCTAGGTTTGAGATTGTTTCGCGACGATCGCAAAAACAGATTAGTGCTGCCCACAAGCAACTTCTCAAACTATCAACAAGCTAGTCTTGGAGCTGGTTTCTGTTTAAGATAAAAGCTCGGAACAATGTTTCGTGCAGAATTTTTCATGATGTTTGGGAGAAACTGATTTAGAGACTGGCCCCTCAGCTACTTACGATTTTTGTTGGCTAATTTTTTTAACTGCAGGAGTTACGCGCAGGAGACTAGAAACCCAATTTATTTCTAGATTTCTCGCCACCCAACCAAAATTTATTATCTAAACTTCGTTTCTGATCGTAAATCCTCAACTAAAAAAACACCGATCGCAATTCCCCTGTTATGGCAACTTTAACCACCAACTGTAACCAAGCAATAATGCTCGAATAGGTTTTAACTGCTGAGTTTGGGCGGGGTTCGTCCAAAACAAGCTTCAACCATAATCCTTACACGTAAGTACATATTAACTCATTGATTATTACATCCGCAAATAGGCGTAGATACAAGCACCAATATAAGCTATATCTTTTCACCACGAGCGTCAAGAGCTCTGGCTTGGTAGTACCGACAATCTTGACAGGGCCCAGAAGGATTGACCGCGCAGCGAATGTAATTAGAGCGGGCGTTATACTCGCAAGTGATATCGCCGATCGCATAACCGAGGCTTTGTATGTAAGTGCGATCGGCAGTTTGTAGTTGAGTTCGCATGGATCTATTCGCTACCGCCTGTCTGGCCGCAGCAATTCTATCGCGGGCTTGGCTTTGGGCAGAGCGCATCACCCACAAAGACAGCACCGACGGAGCTAAACCTATGAAAATAATCAGGAGAGCAGTTAGCACTTTTTCAGAGCTTATGTGGAGAATATTTGTTTTAATTTAGGCGATCGGCAACAAAAAATCCTCCTCGACAAGACGGTTTTAAATAAGAAAAGTTCCCGATCAAGTCTCAAACTATGCCGCCCCTGTGTTAACCGTTAGCTGGCGGCTGAGGAAGGCGAATTAAATAACTTACAATTTTAATTGTTATTGTGGGACGGGCGGGACGCCCATCCCACAAACTTTTTGAGAAACCCGGTTGCTCTTCAAAACCAAAACGGTTAAACCTTAGCAATATCCCCCGCTAAATCCATCAACGAACCCGCACCTTCCACCTTAGCAACATCCAACAAAGTCTTCAAAACCGAATCGGGATTCAAACTAATCGAATCAATTCCCAACTCAACCAAGAAACGAGCAAACTCAGGATAATCGCTGGGCGCTTGACCGCAAATCCCAATCTTGCGATCGTACTTCTTGGCCGCTTTAATGGCAATTGCTACCATGCGCTTGACAGCTTCATTCCGTTCGTCAAAAATGTGTGCGACCAAAGCAGAATCCCGGTCTAATCCTAATGTTAACTGAGTTAAATCGTTAGAGCCGATCGAGAATCCGTCAAAAACTTGGGCAAATTCGTCAGCAAATATAACATTGCTCGGCAATTCGCACATCACATACACTTGCAAGCCGTTCTCGCCCTTAACTAAACCGTGTTTTGCCATCTCGGCTAACACTTTTCGCCCTTCATCCGGGGTGCGACAAAATGGAATCATCGGAATCACATTTGTCAAGCCCATTTCGTCGCGAACTCGCTTTAATGCTTTGCATTCTAAAGCGTAAGCTTCGCGGTAATTTGGGTCGTAATAGCGAGAGGCGCCACGCCACCCGATCATCGGGTTTTCTTCCTTGGGTTCAAACTGCCGCCCTCCCAAAAGATTAGCATATTCGTTGCTCTTGAAATCGCTCATCCGCACAATAACTGGATTTGGATAAAATGCGGCGGCAATTGTGGCAATTCCGTGGGCGAGTTTGTCGGTGAAGAAATCGGGTTTGTGTTGGTAAAGTGCTGTCAGTTCTGCAATTTCTTCTTTGACTGATTCATCCACCAATTCGTCAAAGTGAATCAGTGCCAGCGGGTGTGCTTTAATGTGATTGGCAATTATGAATTCCAACCGCGCTAAGCCTACGCCGTCGCAAGGAATTGCGGATAAACCAAAGGCTTCTTCTGGGTTCCCGACATTCATTAAAATTTGAGTGCGGGTGCGGGGTAAATTCTCGATCGCAGTTTCTTGAATTTCAAAAGGAAGCAAACCGGCATAAACTTTGCCTTCGTCTCCTTCGGAACAAGAAACAGTGATTTCTTGCCCGTTTTTCAAGATTTGGGTGGCGTCGCCAGTGCCGACAATGGCGGGAATTCCCATTTCTCTGGCGATGATGGCGGCGTGACAAGTGCGACCACCGGAATTGGTGACGATCGCACTTGCTTTTTTCATAATCGGTTCCCAATCGGGGTCTGTTTTGTTGGTAACTAAAACTTCTCCTGATTGAAATTCAGCGATTCGGTGAACATCTAAAATTACGCGGGCTTTGCCTTGTCCGATTGATTCGCCAACGGCGCGTCCTTTTGCTAAAACTCCACTGCTACCTTGCAATTTGTAGTTTCGCAAAACTTTAGCAGATTTTTGAGATTGTACTGTTTCGGGTCGTGCTTGGACGATAAACAATTCGCCCGTATTGCCGTCTTTTGCCCACTCAATGTCCATCGGGGTATAAGTCCCGCGCACTTTAGAGTAGTGTTCTTCGATGATGACGGCCCATTTTGCGAGTTGCATAATTTCATCATCTTGGATGGCAAATTTATTTTTTTCGGCTGCGATGACGGAGACGTTTTTGGTGTATTTAGAACCGCCGATATCGTACACCATTTTGAGGGTTTTGCTGCCGAGACGTTTGTCTAAAATCGGACGAAAACCTTGTTTTAAGGTTGGTTTAAAGACGAAGTATTCGTCGGGGTTGACGGTGCCTTGGACGACGTTTTCGCCTAATCCGTAGGCGGCGGTTACTAATACGGCGTTTTTGAATCCGGTTTCGGTGTCGATGCTGAACATGACGCCGGAGGATGCTAAGTCCGATCGCACCATTTTTTGGACGCCGACTGATAGGGCGACTTCAAAGTGGTCGAATCCCCGCTGTTGGCGGTAGGAAATCGCGCGATCTGTGAATATGGAAGCAAAGCATTTGTGACAGCATTCGAGGACGCCAGCGCAAGCTTGGACGTTGAGGTAGGTTTCTTGCTGTCCCGCGAAACTGGCGTCGGGTAAGTCTTCGGCGGTGGCGGAGGAACGCACTGCTACGTCTGTACTGTCGCCGTAGCGATCGCACAATTTTTCGTAAGCATCCGCGATCGCCGCTTGGAGTTCTCGCGGAAATGGTGTGTCGAGTATCAGTGCCCGCGCTTGCTTGCCTTTTTGTCGCAGGTTCTGCAGATCTTCTACGTCTAAATCGGCAAAAATTTCGCGCAATTTAGCTTCTAAACCCGCTGACTGGATGAAGTACCGATAAGCGTGTGCTGTAGTTGCAAATCCGTTGGGGACTCTGACTCCTTGGGCGGTTAACTGTTGAATCATTTCACCCAAAGAAGCATTTTTCCCCCCTACTAATGGGATGTCGGCGATGCCGACTTCATCAAACAACAATACTAAGGCTTTTTCTTTGGGAATTAAACCGGTTTTTTTTTCAATTGCTAAATTGTCGAGCATTGCTTTTTTCCTCTCAACTTCAGCTCATTTCGGTCAAAGGACAGTAAACAAAAGACAGTTTATTGGGAATTGTAATTTTGTTACAAAAATTCTCAATTTTTCTCCTAGGCTGTATCAACCGAATTTTCGATTGCCTCTATTTAAAGACTATCACTTTTTGGCTAAATAGCAAGGCCTATGGAGATATTTTATTTGATTGCAAAAAGTAAAGAAATTGCAGTAATGAGTTTATGTAAGGTATTATAAAAGAAGGGGTAAAAATATGAATAGCGAAGATATTTCCCACGGCTTTTTTGGCGTTGATCGCTCATGGGTGTGGGGAGATAGCTTGGATTGTGTTGGTAGCGGAATCCAATGGCAATAAAGGGTGGGGTTCGATCGCGCGATCGGCTGAACCCGCCCAAAAACCGATACTTATTTTCCGAGAAGAGTCGTGAGTCGCCGAAAATTGGAGATTCTAGTTCCACATCCCCGATTCATCTGTGGACTAAATCTAAAATCTAACATCGTGTCACAGGGGCGATCGCCGAAAAAAATACTAAGCAGCTTAGTTTCCTCCTGAAACCCAGCGTCTAAAAACCTTAAAAAATTTCCCCCTGATTGCGTTAGCCTACTTAGAGGAAAAACACAATCGCATAGATATCAGATATTGTACCATTTTTAATAAGCCTTTTAAGGGCTGGTTAGAAGAAACCCTCCCCAGAAAATTTACTATTTGTGAAATCGGCAGGAAAACCCCTTCTTTAGAACCGTCCAACATCTGAGATAAAGTGCATTGTAATTGTTGAACCAAAGAGTTTTTAACTGGTAACGGCAGGATTTGTGGCTAGACAATTCTTTATATGCTATAATAGTTGGCTACACTGCCTTCTGACAAAAAATAAGGTATATGATATCAGTTTTGAGCCCACCCGCAAAGCGAAACGGCTTTAAAGTTCTTCTGGTCGAAGACAATCAAGCAGAAGCCGATCTGATCGAAGAATTATTATTAGAAACAAATGTCAGTAGAGCCGAACCCCAAAGGCTATCAGTAAGTTGTACAGACCGTCTCAGCAAAGCGCAGCAACTTTTGGTCAGCGAACATTTTGATGTGATTTTACTAGATCTTTCGCTGCCCGATAGCCAAGACTTAAATACAATTGTCAAAATACAAGAATATAGCCTAAATACTCCGATTGTCGTACTGACTGCCCGCAACGATGAAGAGCTTGCCGTGCAGTCAATCCAAGCCGGAGCTCAAGATTATCTAGTGAAGCGAAAAATCGACAGCGAAGTGTTAATTAGATCGCTGCGTTACGCAGTCGAGAGACAGCACAACCAAGAAGCTTTGCGAAAAAGTGAAGAAAAATATCGCTCGGTAGTCGAGAATTCTCTCGTCGGAATTGCCATTCTTGCTCCTCCTATTTCCCCCTCAGCCCCAGAAAAATACGAGTGGTTAGAAGTAAACGATGCTTTGTGCGATTTGCTGGGATACGATCGCCAGGATTTTTGGCATGAGAATTGGGAGATGTGGGTTTTTCCTGAAGACTTGCAGGCAAGTTTAGAGCAGTTAAATAAAATTTTGGCAGGGGAGAGTGAAGGCTATGTTCTAGACAAAAGGTGGCGCAGAAAAGACGGACAAACAGTTTATACTAGAGTTTCCCTGCGCTGTATTCGCGCCCTAGACGGCTCGATCGACCACCTGATTAAAGTAGTCTTGGACGTGAGCGATCGCTACCGTTACGAAGCTCAATTAAAAGCATCAGAAGAGTTTTTAAATCACACAATTAATTCTACTCCTGACCCGATTTTTGTCAAAGATGAGCAGCACAGATGGATCGTATTAAACGATGCTTTTTGCAATTTGATAGGAAAAAGGCGATCGGAACTGATTGGCAAGTCAGGATACGATTTTTTACCCCCAGCACAAGCGGCTTTTTTTGGGCAACGAGACGAGCAAGTATTGCAAAGAAGTTTTGCTGAGGAAACAGAAGAATTGTTTACCGATGGCGGCGGTCAAGAACGCATTATATCTACTAAAAAAACAGTATTTAAAAAAGCCGATGGGACTAAAATGTTGGTCGGAACAATGCGAGATGTGACTGACTACAAACGCCAGCAAATAGCGTTGCAGGAAAGCGAAGCTCGATTTCAAATAATGACGGACAACGTGCCGGGAATGATTTATCAATATCGGCTTTATGGAAATGGAAAAACATCTTTTACTTACGTTTCTTCTGGCAGTTGGCAGCTCTACAATTTAAAGCCAGAACAAATAGAAGAAAATGCCACGTTGGCTTTTGCAACTGTTCACCCGGACGACATCTCAGACTTGCAGCGATCGATCGCAAATTCAGCGACGACTCAGCAAGCTTGGCAACACCAGTGGCGGCAAGTTATGGGAGATCGAGTGAAATGGCTGCAAGGCGCGTCAAAGCCAGAAAAGCAAGCCAACGGCGATATAGTTTGGGACGGTTTGGTGATGGATGTTACGGAATTGAAACAAACCCAGCAAGACCGCGATCGATTTTTTAATCTCTCGCTGGATTTACTTTGCATTGCAGGTTTTGACGGCTATTTCAAACGATTAAACCCCGCTTGGTCAAATTTATTAGGTTATAGCAGTGATGAAATCTTAGCCAAACCTTTGATAGAATTCGTGCATCCAGAAGACCTAGAAATTACTCTAGCGGAATTAGAAAAGCTTAAAAAAAGCCACCCCGTTATTAGCTTAGAAAACCGCTATCTTTGCCAAGATGGTACTTATAAATGGCTATCGTGGACAGCATCGCCGTTTGCAGAAGAAGGTTTGATTTATGCAGTGGCTCGCGACGTTACATTTAGCAAGCAAGCTGAAGCTGAATTGCGTAAGAGCGAAGCCACCAACCGCGCTCTTTTAAATGCGATACCAGACATGATATTTCGCTGTCTGGCAGACGGCACTTTTGTAGACTTCAAACCGGCCAAATATTTCGAGAATATCCTACCACAACAAGCATTAATTGGCAAAAAAGCACAAGACATATTACCGCATGCTTTTGCTGAAAAAATCTTGTCCGGCAATCAACAAGCGATCGACACTGGCGAGATTCAAGTTGTAGAATATCAAATGCCAGTTAATGATGAATTGTACGATTTTGAAGCGAGAATTGTTTTCTGCACGGATGACGAAATTATCGCGATCGTCCGCGACATCACCAATCGCAAACGTTTCGAGTCAAAACTCCACCGGCAAGCAGCAGCAATGGCTGCCGCTTCCGAAGGTATCGCCATATTCAGTGCCGACCAAGAGGTGATTTATTGCAACGCAGCCCGACTCAAAATCTACGGTTACGACTCTCTCGAAGAAATCTTAGGTAACAGTTGGAAAATATTCTACCAAGGTGCAGAGCTGCAAAGGTTCGAGCAAGAAGTCCTGCCGAATTTAGTGCAGAAAGGTTCTTACAGCACCGAAGCAGTAGGATGCCGTCGCGACCGCTCGGAAGTCCCTATAGATGTCTCGCTGACAATGCTGCCCGACGGGGAAATCATTTGCATTGTTCGCGATATTTCCCAAAGAAAAAAAACAGAAGCAGCACTGCGGGAAAGCCAGCGGTTAACTCAACAAATTGCTGGGGCAAGTCCTAATATGTTGTATGTTTATGACTTAATAGAACAAAAAAACATCTATGCGAACGCTTCTATATACCACATTCTCGGCTATACAGTAGAGGAGATTCAGGCAATCGGGCCGTGGATGATGTCAACTTTAATCCACCCCGAAGATTCAATCAAAATGCCTGATTATTTACTGCAAGTAGAAACAGGCAGCGAAGGAGATATCTTTGAAATTGAATACCGAATTAGGCACAAAGATGGTTCTTGGCGCTGGATGGTCAGCCGAGATACTGTATTTGCGAAAACAGGAGACGGTAAGTTAAAACAAATTCTCGGTACGGGAACTGATATTACAGAAAGCAAGCAAGCAGAAGATGAAATAAAGCTGTTGCTGGCAGCAACTCAAGCTATTAGTCAGTCGGCAGATTTTCACAGCGCTCTCCCAGATATTTTGCGGTTGCTGTGCAATGCGATCGGCTGGAATTTTGCGGAAGCTTGGATACCGAATGCTAATGGTACTTTTTTGGAACACAGCGAAACTTGGTACGCTAGCGATCGCGATTTAGATAGGTTCGGCCGCGAAAGTAAAAAAATTAGATTCGCCGCCGGAGTGGCAGTACCTGGACGGATTTGGTCAAGCAGAAATGTAGAATGGATTGAAGATATTTCTCTAGCCAAAAATCATCTTTTTGCCCGATCGCAAATGGCGAAATCAGTCGGATTGAAAGGTTGTTTCGGAGTGCCAATTCACGCTAGCTCAAAGGTGCTGGCAGTTTTAGTATTCTGCAAGCGCGATCGCTCGATTATGGAACCGCGTATAGTAGAGTTGGTCAAGGCTGTAGCGACTCAGTTGGGCGATCATATTCAGCGAAAACAAGCTGAAGAAGAATTGCGTAAAAGTGAAGAACGCTGGCAGTTAGTTCTCAAAGGCAATCAAGACGGAATTTGGGACCTGAATCTTCAAACAAATGAAGCTTTTCGATCGGCCCGCTGGCAAGAAATTATCGGTTACGCAGAGGGCGAAATCGACAGCAACAACAGCGCATGGATCGATCGCATCCATCCAGACGATCACTCACGAGTGCAAGCAGCGATCCAAAGTTATCTCGATCGCCAAACCCCCAATTACGCCGCCGAATACCGCTTGCAGTGTAAAGACGGTAGCTATAAGTGGGTTCTCGCCCGCGCTCAAGCAGTGTGGGACGAAGCCGGAAACCCTCTGCGGATGGTGGGTTCAATGACGGATATTAGCGATCGCAAAGCAGCAGAATTAGCTTTACTGCAGGTCACTCAAGCCGTCGAAAGTACCAGCGACGCGATCGTGATCGCCGACTTGAAAGGGCGGTCTATTTACCACAATCAAGCCTTCATTCAGCGCTACGGCTACACGGTGGAAGAACTCAATGATATTGGCGATATGACCGCGTTTTATGTCCGGTATAAAAATTACAAACAAATCTATAAAAGCCTTCGCCAAGGTCGCTCTTGGTGTGGCGAAGTTGCGCTGCAAACTAAAAGCTACGAAGCAGTAACTGCTCTGGTGCGAGCCGACAGTATTCAAGATATTAATGGAAATTACATCGGCTTAATTGGAGTAATTACCGACATCACAAAACGCAAAGAAGCTGAACTGATTTTGCGGCAGAAGTTAAAGCGCGAACAGTTGGCAGTAGCCATGCTGGAACGCATTAGATATTCTCTCAATCTTGAAGAAATTCTTACCAAAAGCGTCGAAGAAGTGCGGCATTTTTTGCAAGTAGACCGCACTATTATTTACCAATTCAATCCAGATTGGAGTGGATTTATCGCTGTCGAGTCGGTTGCCGAAAATGTCCGACCAATTGTAGGAATGGAAATTTATGACCCCTGTTTCGGGGCAGCCTACGTTCCTCTTTACCAAGACGGCAGAATTAAAGCCATAGAAGATGTTCACAATGCTGGCCTGGCCGACTGCCACTTGGCTTTGTTGACTCGTCTCGATGTTAGAGCGAATCTGGTAGTGCCGATTTTGCAAGGCGAAAACTTGTGGGGGCTGTTAATTGCCCACCACTGCACGGGCCCGCGTCCCTGGCAGCAATTGGAGGGAGAGTGCCTAAAACAATTGGGGGTGCAGTTGGCGATCGCCATTCAGCAATCAATGCTATTTGAACAAGCACAAAGCGAAATTGCCGATCGCAAACTTGCAGAAGCCGCCCTGCAATTAGCTAAAGAAGCCGCCGAATCCGCCAACCGCGCTAAAAGCGACTTTCTCGCCAACATGAGCCACGAATTGCGGACGCCTTTGAACGGCATTTTGGGATACATCCAACTGCTCAAAGTCGATAAAAACTTTACCGCAGATCAGCAGGAAAGCCTTAACAACATTCACCAGTGCGGCAACCACCTGCTGATGCTGATTAATGACGTTTTAGACCTCTCAAAAATCGAAGCTAGTAAAATGGATCTGTCGCTGACAAACGTGCATTTTTCTAGTTTTGTGAAAAGTATTATTGATTTGTTCCAGATGCGCTCTGCTCAAAAAGGAATTGCCTTTAATTACGAGCAGATGTCAGCGCTGCCAGACGGCATTTTGGCAGACGAAAAAAGGTTGCGTCAAGTTTTGATTAATTTGCTCAGCAATGCCGTTAAGTTTACGAACAGCGGCAGCGTTACATTCAAAGTCGGTTATGCAGAAACTTTCCCCGATAATTATCCTCAAACCAACTGCAAAAATTCTAGTTTGACAGCGGAAATTGCCCCTCCAACAATTAATTTGACCGCGAATATAGACGCGGAGCAAATGTCTAACCCGCCGCTAGGAACAACAGAAGCGCGCGAGGTGAAAACAGACAATACTGGCCGTGCCCCTACCCCTAAAATTCGCTTTCAAATCGAAGATACCGGCATTGGCATCGGGCAGAATAAATTAGAAGAAATATTTTTGCCTTTTCATCAAGTTGGCGATCATAAAAATTTCGTTGAAGGTACGGGACTGGGACTTTCCATCAGCCAAAAATTAGTCAAAATGATGGGCAGCCAAATTTGCGTCCAAAGTACCTCTGGCAAAGGCAGCATATTCTGGTTGGATCTAGACTTACCCGCAGTCGCCCAGTCTTCGGAACTCCCCTCCCGGCAAGAAAAAAGGCGGCTTGTAGGTTTTATCGGCCTCCAGCGGAAAGTGCTAATCGTGGATGATCACGAAGTAAATCGCGCCATGTTGCATAGGCTGCTTTTTCATTTAGGCTTTGAAATTGCAGAAGCTACAGACGGCGAAGACTGCTTGCACAAAGCACAGGAATTTCTACCGGATATAATTTTAATGGATTTGCTGATGCCCGTAATGAACGGTTGGGAAGCTACCAGGCGGCTACGACAGTTGCCGGAATTAAAAGATACGGTTATCCTTGCTTTGTCCGCTAACGTTTACGAGACTACCAAGCAAGAGAGCATACTTGCAGGTTGCGATAATTTTCTCACCAAGCCGATTCAAACTAATGAGCTTTTAGAATTATTGCGCCTGCATTTGAGACTAGAATGGGTTTACGAAGAAAGAGCACAAACCAAAAAGCGGACAGATCAAACTGCAAAAGCATCTTCTGAGATTGCTGCTGCTGACTCAACGATGGTGTCTCCTGCCTCAGAGTCAGTCTTGGCGTTGTTAAGATTGGCTGCAATGGGCGATATTGAAGCTATTCTGGAAGAAACTGCTAAACTCGAACATTCTGACCCGACATTAGTGCCTTTCGTTCATCACCTGCGCCAACTTGCTAAAGGATTTCAGCTCAAGCAAATTCGAGATTTTTTGAAGCAACATTTGTCCTAAAATTGACGGTAGCTAACAGACAACTCAAAATCAGTTAAATCTCGCGCCCAGAGTACCATTCTCAATTAGGTGTTGTGGCCTCCCGCGAAGCGACAACTTAATTTGCTTGGGCGGCCCGGACTCGCAGCCGGCTCCTCAAAGGGTTATTGCAAATAGAAGCATCTAGGAAGCAACCGGGTTTCTAGAGCCGCCAAAAATTCATTGAATCCGATTTAACGTCACAACCCACAACTCAAAAATCAAAAATTTGAATGTTTCCCTTGAATATGAACGATAAGAATTCCGACAGAAGCATCATACTAATTGTCGATGACAACCAAACAAATCTTGACGTGCTTTTCGAGTTGTTAAGGAATTACGGGTTTAAAGTATTAGTGGCTCTAGACGGCGAAAGTGCGATCGAGCAAATTGACTACATCCATCCCGACTTGATTCTTTTGGATATCATGATGCCAGGAATTGACGGTTTTGAAACTTGCCGACGGTTGAAAGCAGACCCGTCAACGCAAGATATTCCCATCATATTTATGAGCGCCCTTTCCGATACGCCTGATAAAGTAAAAGGCTTTCAGACAGGAGCAGTTGACTACATCACTAAGCCTTTCCAGCACGAAGAAGTTTTGAGCCGGATTCAAACCCACTTGACAATCCGCAGCTTGCAAAAAAAACTCGAAGAAAAAAACCTCGAACTTGCCCACCTCAACCAAAACCTTGAAAGACTTGTTGAACAAAAAACCAAGCAATTAATAAACCAGGAAAAAACAGCCATCATCGGACGTTTGACTCAGGGCATGGTTCACAACCTCAAAAGTCCCCTGCAAGTGATCCAGACTAGCGTCGATTTGATTGAAACAAAAGCCACACAAATTCAAGAAGACTCTCTGTTTAACTATACTAAGTATATTTTTCAAGCCGTCACAAAAATCAATCAGATCATGGATACCCTGATGATGAAAAGCCGAAACGAGCAAAAGCAAGATTTGCACCCGGTGAATATCAACGATTTAGTGCAGCGAGAAATTCAGCTATTGGAAGGCAACCTGTATTTTAAAAATAAAATTAGAAAAAAATACTTTTATGACGAAGAAATTGCCAGTATTCCATTAATTTATTCCTATCTTTCTCAAGTATTTTATAATTTAATCAATAATGCAATGGATGCTATGTGGGAAAAGAAAAGCAGAGAAATAACTATCGTGACTCGGCAAGACGACTCGAACATATACATGGATATTGCAGATACGGGATGCGGCATATCATCTGAAGATTTGCCAAAAGTTTTTGACCCTTTTTACACATCCAAGCCGCCTAAAGGCGAGGAAAAAACCGCAGGCGAACCGACAGGAACAGGTCTAGGACTTTATACTTGTATTGAACTTTTAAAGCCTTTTAACGGTGAGATTGCTATTAGCAGCAATGTCGGTCAAGGCAGCGTATTTACAGTTGTGCTGCCCAAACCGCAGACAAATTGAGCGACTCAACTGAGTTAAATTATGTCCGGTTAGACAACCATAATTAAGTTTGTAATTAAATTTGTAGCAAGGAATGCAAGTCTTGGTTACTCGATCAAGAGAGGACTTGCATTGCTCAATACAAGCGCTAATGGCGGGCAATTAACCGGACACAATCTCAGAGCGTATTTTGTAAATCAACGGTAATTCTCGTAGCTTAGTAGTAATACCATTTCACAAATAAATAATTTAACTTTAGGCGAGCTTTAAGCGGCAATTTAAAATCTAAAATTTCAAAGGCTATCAGCAATGCCAATCCTGATTACTCCGCGCTCTTTTGACTTGCCTCTTGCTATTCCCCTGCCAAAGGTTGTAAATTAAAATAGAGTAAAGTTGCAATATTTGTAAGACTATGATAATTTTGGCCCACTAGGTTTGGGGCCAGGCGGAAAACTTGCAGCGAACAACTCAATTCTACAAATAAATCTGGGTGGTCGGCAAGCACACAGCGCACTCTAAAGCGTGTGCTTCAAGTTCCCCAATCATGAGCTAGGTAGCTGCATCCGTTGCTGAGATTTTATAATTACTAAAAAATAGCAAAAGGATAGCAGTAAAAAAATGCTACTGTACGCAATAACCCAACTGCGATAGTCATCAGTCATTCCAAATCTCAAATCAAAAATATAAAATATAAAATGGTATGACATCTGTTTTTGAGTCAACTTTAACGCCTGGTTTAAAAATTCTTTTAGTAGAAGATTGTGCAGAAGATGCAGAATTCATTCAAGAACTGCTGTCTGAGCCCCAACTAAGACAATCAATTGATGTCACCAATGTAGTTCGCCTCCGGCAAGCGATAGAAATTTTAAGCGACAAAATTTTTGATGTAATTTTATTAGATCTTTCACTTCCTGACAGCCCAAAATTTAATACTTTTTTCCGAATTCAAGGTTGCGGTATCAATACTCCGATCGTCATTCTGACAGCGGCCGATGACGAAGAACTGGCTGTGGAGTTAATTGCCGCCGGCGCCCAAGATTATCTGGTGAAAAGACAGGTAGACAGCCGGCTGCTGGTGCGGACGCTTAGGTGCGCGATCGCCCGCCAGAAACGGCAAGCAGAATGGCAAAAAAGTCAAGAAAAATACCAGCAGGTTGTTGGCAATATCAAAGAAGTCGTTTTTGAAACAAATACTGCTGGCAATTGGACTTTTCTCAATCCGGCTTGGACAGAAATTACCGGATTTACCGTTGATGAAAGCTTAGGAACTTCCTGTTTGAGTTACATTTATTCTGAGGATCAATACCAATATTTAAATTCGTTTAGATGTCAAAGACAAAATCAAGAAATATCCTGTTGTTACCAAAGTCGATATGTTACCAAAAATGGGGAAATTCGGTGGGTGGAAGTGCAAGAATTTTTTATGTTTGGCGGGAACGGCGAGGCGCAGGGGACGACAGGAACTATCAATGATATTACAGATAAGATTTTAGCACTTTCCGAACTAGAAGCTAGTAAAAAGTTTTTAAATTATACAATCGATGCAGTTGCCGATCCACTTTTTGTCAAGGATGAACAGCACCGCTGGATACTGTTAAATGATGCTTTTTGCAAGCTGCTCGGCAAGGAACGCGAGGAACTGCTGGGCAAGTCGGATTACGATTTTTTCCCAAAACAAGAAGCTGAGATTTTTTGGCAGAATGACGAACAAGTGTTTAGGACTGGGGAAGAAAATGAGAGCGAGGAAATATTTACGGACGGCCGCGGTGCAAAGCACATTTTGTCTACAAAAAAAACTGTATTTGAAAATAGTGATGGCAGTAAAAATCTCGTGGGGATAATTCGAGATATCACTGAGGATAGGCGCAAACAATTAGCGCAGCAAGAAAGCGAAGCTAGACTTCGGCAACTTGCAGCCAATTTACCGGGAATAATTTATCAATTTCGTCTTTCAACCGACGGTCATAAAAGTTTTCCTTATATTTCTTCTGGCAGTCGCTATTTATTTGAATTGGAACCAGAAAATATTCAGCAGAATCCTCAACTACTTTTTGATTTTATTCATCCAGATGATCGTCAAAAATTTGAAGAATCTATTGCTGTTTCTGCAGCAGATATGCAGCCCTGGCAGCAGGAATGGCGGGCGATTGTACCGTCGGGAAAACTTAAGTGGATGCAAGGGGTTTCGAGACCGGAACGAGTTGATCGTCCGACGGAAATAGGACAGGAAGGGGATATAGTTTGGGAAGGCATGGTGCTGGACATTACTGATTTAAAACAGGCTGAAGCAGCTTTGCGGGAGAGCGAAGCCAGATTTCGATCGCTCGTTGAGAATATCCCAGGCGCTATCTGCCGCAGCTTGTACGATGCTGAGTGGACGATGCTATTTATTAGCGATGAAATTGAGGTAATTAGTGGGTATCCTGCTGGGGATTTTATTCGCAACAACCCCTTGAGTTTTGCGAGCATTGTCCACGAGGCAGACAAGGAAATGGTCGATCGACAAATCAGCGCAGCAGTAGAGTCGAAACAGCCGTACAATCTAGAATACCGGATTGTTCGCGATGACGGGGCGGTGCGGTGGATGTCGGAAAGAGGTAGGCCAACTTACAATCTGGAAGGGCTGGTTTTGTGGCTCGACAGAGCGATTTTTGATATTACCGATCGCAAACAAGCCGAACTGACTCTGTGTCTGGTAACTCAAGCTGTAGACAGCGCTAGTGATGCGATCGCGATCGCAGATTTGGACGGTTATTCCGTTTATCATAATCAAGCATTTATTCAGCGCTACGGCTATACAGTTGAGGAACTAAATAATGCCGGCGGCCCAGCAGTAATGTACCCCAAATCTCAAGATTTGAGAAAGTTATTTAAGGTGCTACGGAAAGGTTTTTCCTGGGAAAGTGAAATTGAAATTAAGAGTAAAAAGGGCGATATTATAGAAACTTTTTTGCGAGCTAACTGCATTAAAGATAGCGCTATGCAACCGATAGGAATGATAGCTATCATTGCCGACCTCACAGAAATAAAACGCACCGAATCGGCATTAAAACTCAGTCAAGAGCGATTACAGTTGGCGGTTTCCGGCAGCTCTTTGGGGCTGTGGGATTGGAATATAGCTACTGGCGAAACTTATTTCGACTTTTATTGGAAATCAATGCTAGGCTATGCAGAAACCGAAATTGAAAATAACCTCAAATGTTGGGAAAGTTTGTTGCATCCAGAAGACCGAGTGAAGGTAATGGAATGTTTAAATTCCTATATAGAAGGTGAGACTGATATCTATGAATTTGAATTTCGGATGCTCAACAAAGCGGGCAATTGGCAGTGGATTCTGGCGATGGGCAAGGTAGTCGAGTACGACGAATGGGGTATGCCGCTGCGGATAACAGGCACTCACAAAGATATCAGTGCTCGCGTTGCAGCAGAAGCCGAAAAAACGCAGTTGATCGCATCTTTGCAACAACTGGCCGAACAGTTGCAAGCAGCGCAAAAAATAGCCCGCATCGGCAATTGGGAATTCGATAGGGAGGCAGGAGTTATTACTTGGTCGGAAGAACTGTTTCGAGTTTACGGTCGAGAATTGAATCAGCCGCCAACAATGGAAGAACTTTTCGAGCAAATTCATGCCGATGACAAAGAAAGGTTTGCAGAAGTTGTCCAAAAGGCAGTGACTGAAGGGACAGCTTACGATATCGACCACCGCATCTATTTTCCATCAGGAGAAATCAGGCACGTTAACGCTAAAGGACAATCTGTTAAAAATGAGTTGGGTCAAGTGGTGAGGCTGTTTGGCACGGCAATGGACATTAGCCATCGCAAAAAAGCAGAAATTGCTTTACAAGAAAGCGAACAGCGATTTCGCGCTGTATTTGAACAAGCGGCGATTGGCATTGTCAAAGTGTGGCGCGACGGTCAATTTTTGAATGCAAATCAAGGGTTTTGCAATATTGTCGGCTACTCAGAATTAGAGCTAAAATCGCGAAATGTTGGGGAGATTTCTCACCCCGAAGATGTAGCAGCAGATGTTGAGTCGCGCGACAGACTGTTAGCTGGGGAAATTTTTAATTATTCGATTGAAAAACGCTTTATTCGCAAAGACGGTTCATTTGTTTGGACTAATATGACGGTATCTTTAGTGCGGGATGGGTTTGGGGAACCTAGCTATGTAATTGCTGTGATTGAAGATATTAGCGCTCGCAAACTTGCCGAGGCTATCTTGCGCCAGCAATTAAAGCGAGAACGCCTGGTGGTAAAAATGCTGGAACGCATTCGCTCTTCTCTCAATTTAGAAGAAATTTTGACAAAAACTGTTGCTGAAGTACGGCAATTTTTGCAAACAGACCGGACAGTTATTTATCAGTTTAATCCCGATTGGAGCGGTTTTGTAACAGTCGAGTCTGTGGGCAAAACTTGGCTGGCTATTCAGGGAATAACTATTGACGATTCCTGCTTTGAAGACCGCTATGCTTCTGCTTATGAACACGGTCGTACTGTAGCTGTGGATGATATTTACCAAGCTGATCTTTCCGAGTGCTACATTAATTTATTAACTCAATTTCAGGTGCGAGCTAATTTAGTAGTGCCGATTTTGCAAGGCGAGAAATTGTGGGGGCTATTGATTGCCCACGAGTGCGCGGGCCCCCGCCACTGGCTGGAAATTGAGGTCGAGTGTCTCAAACAAATTAGCGTGCAGTTGGCGATCGCGATCCAGCAATCAATGCTGTTTGAGCAAGCACAAAGTGAAATTGCCGATCGCAAACAAGCCGAGTCAGCTTTGCAGGAATCGGAAGCGCGAGAACGTTCAAAAGCGCTAGAGTTAGAAGCAGCTATTAACAAACTCCGAACGACTCAAGCTCAGCTCGTTCAAAATGAAAAAATGGTGAGTTTGGGTCAGTTAGTTGCTGGTGTTGCTCACGAAATTAATAACCCTGTTAGCTTTATTCACGGCAATCTCAATCCGGCTCGCAATTACACTTTAGATTTGCTGGAATTGATTAAAGTTTACCAGCATTACTGTCCTAATCCTCCAGCCCAAGTCTTGGAGAAAATTAATGAAATAGACTTGGATTATATTGCTGAGGATTTCCCGAAATTGTTTAATTCGATGCAAGTAGGAACCGAGCGAATTGTCGAGATTGTGAAATCGTTGCGTAATTTTTCCCGATTGGACGAGTCCGCTGGGAAGTCGGTTAACATTCACGAGGGAATTGATAGCACTTTGATGATTTTGCAAAATCGGTTAAAATCTCACAGCAGTTATGGAGAAATTCAGATATTTAAAGATTACCAACTATTGCCGCCAATTGAATGTTTTCCGGGCGAGTTGAATCAGGTATTTATGAATATTTTAATTAATGCGATCGATGCTTTGGAAGAACGGGACAAGCAGCGTTCGATCGAGGAGTGCGATCGACATCCCAGCACGATCGCTATTCGCAGTTATCAGGCTGGTGCGGGCTTCGTAGCAGTATCGATTGCGGACAACGGGCGAGGGATACCGGAGTCCGTGCGATCGAGGCTGTTTGACCCGTTTTTCACGACTAAACCTGTGGGCAAGGGCACGGGTTTGGGACTGTCCATTTCTCACTCGATTATAGTCGATCGCCACGGCGGCAGATTGAGCTGTATTTCAACGCCGGGAGAGGGAGCGGAGTTTGTGATTGAAATTCCAGTGCGGTCGAATTTAACAGGTAGGAATTCAAATTTGGGGCAATAAATGAGCACTTGGTAATTGGAAAGCGGAAATGGGTAAACTATCACATTTTGCACCATTCTCAAGAACAGGCAAGATGCCTGTTCCACAAAGACTGAATTTTCTTGTGGAACAGGCATCTTGCCTGTTCCTAAACAAGTAATTGAGAAGGGTGCAACATCTCATTAATATCAAATACCGTAACATCGGAATTATACCCTATTACAAATTACCAATTATCTCAAATCCGTTAGCATCGGCATAGTAAATTCGAGTTCACTGTTGACGGTTGACAGTGAACAGTCAACCGTCAACAGTCAACATCATAAGGAGTGTAACCGGAAATGATATTACCTTCAACTTTTACATAAAAATCGGAGAAGATTCCGAGTTACTGCTGGCGTGACAAATGCGATTTTTGCCTTCGGTTTTGGCTTGAAAAAGGGCGCTGTCAGCGCTGCGAATTAGGGTGTTGGGAGATTCCTGGGCAGAAGGAATCGCTGTCGCAATGCCGCAACTGAGGGTAACGTAGGGGCCGATCGACGATCGCGCGTGGGGCAGTTTCAAGCTGGCGATGCCGTCGCAAATTTTCTGGGCGACAGCGTTTGCCCCTTCGGCGCTAGTGTTGGGCAGCACTAGCGCAAATTCTTCGCCACCGTAGCGGGCAGTCAAATCCCCAGCCCGGTTGGTGGCGCTGGCGATCGCCCCCGCCACTTGGCGCAAACAATCGTCCCCGCCGAGGTGCCCATAAAACTCGTTGTAAAGTTTAAAAAAGTCGATGTCAAACATAATTAAAGACAGCGGCAGTTCCTCTCTTCCCAATCTGCGCCACTCTAAGCTCAAAACGCGATCGAACTGGCGACGATTGGCAATGCCAGTCAGTCCGTCAGTAGTTGCCAGTTGCTGCAATTTTTGATTGGCTATTGCTAGCTTGCGGTAGAGTTGAGATTGTTCGATCGCGATCGCCACTTGATTTGCCAAGTGCTGTAAAAAATCTATTTCCCACTGCTGCCATTCCCGGACACCGCTGCAATTGTATGCTGTCAGCATTCCCCACAAACTATTGCTATTTTCTGCGATCGAATCCGGCAAATTTTTACCCTGCGCCTGCGGTTTGCCACTCGCCTGGTGCCAGATATAATTTTCCGCTGCATCTTGATTGTTCTCGACTTCCCAAACAGTAGCTTCTTGTGTTTCTTTTGCCGTTTCCCAATCGCCTGATTGCCAAATTGGCACGCTGATAACTGCTGCAATTTCACAATCTGTCAACAATTCTTTGCAACTGCCAGCCAAGGGGGCAGTGTTGACATCTGCTATTGCTTGTACCGACTGGGATTCGACTAAAACAAAGCATGACACCGCCAAAGCAGCACTAATATTTTGGTTTTCAATATAACCTTCTGGCAAACCGTCACCTGCGACGATCGCACCTTTTTGCTCTTCCCCGTCCAATTGAGACACCCAATCTTGACAGCGATAAATTAAAACGCGGTCTGTTTGGAGAAATTGGCGCACTTCTGCAACGGTACTTTGGAGAATGCTTGCCGGATCTATTGACGATCGAATATGTTCGATCATTTTGCCCAACAGCCGCTGTCGCAGAGCCTGCTGCCGCAATTGTTCTTCGATTTGCTGGCGTTCGATCGCGTAATGGATTGCCCGCACCAGCAGAGTTCGGTGAAATCTTCCCTTTACCAAACAATCTTGAGCGCCCCAGCGCAATACTGACCGGGCAATATTTTCATCGTTGATATCTGTCAGCACCACAATTGGCAATGTGGGCCATCGCCCTTTCAAAACTGCGATCGCCTCGCTTCCCTTTAAGCTGTCTGACAGTGACAAATCTAATAGTACAGCGTCAAACTTCTCTACTTCCAGACGCCCAACTCCTATCTCCAAAGACTTAACAGTTTGGAGAAGAAAGAGAGACTCGCTGAATGACCCTAGAAGGTCTTCGATCATTGTCGGATCTCCGAGGTCATCCTCAACCAACAAAATTTTCAGACATTGGTTACGTGTTAACACAACTATAGCGTTCGGAGCGAGTCGAAGGCAACTTTTTTGTTTTGAGAGCGATACTTGCGATCGGCAAATATTTCAGCTTATCAAATTCACTATACACTCTAACTAGACATTTAGCGCTCCATTAAAGCTTACATATCTGATGGGAGTGAAACGATCTCAAACCAATACTCACATAAAGTCTTCATGACTTCCAGCAATCCTTCAAAAGTTACTGGTTTGGATATGAAAGAATTGGCTCCCAATCGGTAGCAAAGTAAGACATCTCCTCTGCGGTGGGAAGTTGTGAGCATTACAACCGGAATTTGTTGCAAATGGGGGTCAGCTCTGATCAAAGTTAGTGTTTCTCGCCCGTCCAGCCTCGGCATATTCAGATCCAAAAGTATCAAGTCGGGCTGATGCAAATTGCTGCTACCAAGATATTGACCGCGACGGTACAAGTAGTCTAGCACTTGTTCTCCATTTTCCACAAATTCGCTCGTAATTGCTAATGAAACTTCTCGCAGTGCTTCCTTTACCAAAAAGCGCGTGTCCTCGTCATCGTTTGCTATTAAAAGAGTAAATTTTTTCTTTTGATAATTCACGGCTTTGTCTCACTACGAACGTCTTTTGTGAGGTTGCGGGACTTTGAGCCGTGTCTGAGTACCTGCAAAGAATCTCTTACCATCATCCGGTAAATCTGGCTGAGAACACTGAAATTGTGTTGCAGTAATTTACCGTTTTTCTCTATTTGCAAAGGTTTGCGAATCATGCTTGTTTCACTTGGCAGTCTTTCTGAGAACCTGCAAACTGCCAACACATCACAAATCCTTCTGGGCGAACTACTAGGGAAACTATTGCATCCCAAAGCAAGATGCTCTGGATACACTTGAAAAAAATTAACAAGTCTTGCGCGCACCGCTGATTTATAAGTTGTGTAAGGATAGAGCTAATAGATTTATATTGATAGATTTATAGCTCGATGTCATCAGTGAATATGCTACACTTTATAAGCATTTTTGTAAAGAACAGATAAAGATATTTAAAGCTTAAGTAAAGGACGGGTGACAATCAAGCAATTTGCTCACAAGCCCCCGGATTCATCCGTGGGGTCGCTTTCTTAAAATCTAAAATCTAAATTCTAAAATCTAAATTCTAAAATCTAAATTCTAAAATCTAAAATCTAAATTCTAAAATCTAAATTCTAAAATCTAAATTCTAAAATCTAAAATCTAAATTCTAAATTCTAAAATCTAAAATCTAAATTCTAAAATCTAAATTCTAAAATCTAAATTCTAAAATCTAAATTCTAAAATCTAAAATCTAAATTCTAAAATCTAAAATCTAAAATCTAAATTCTAAAATCTAAATTCTAAAATCTAAAATCTAAATTCTAAAATCTAAAATCTAAAATCGATTGGCTGCTTCAGGCGGACTGCTAGCTTCACTTTGGTATAGGAATAGAAAAATAAAAAGTTGAGCCTCGATTGGGTGCTGATTCTACCCACAGATTGCCGCCATGCCGATCGACAATTCTTTGACAAATTGCTAAACCGATACCGGTTCCCGAATACTGTTTTTGGGTGTGCAAGCGCTGAAAAATCTGAAAAATTCGCGGATGGTACTGTGAGGCAATCCCAATACCATTATCCTGCACTGAAAACACCCAGCTATCCCCCTGACGCGAAGCGTCCACCTGCACCACCGGCGCCTCACTGCTGCGGTACTTAATGGCGTTACCAATTAAATTTTGAAACAGTTGCAGCAGTTGAAAACAGTCACCTTTTACCTTTGGCAAATCTCCCCTAGTAACTGAAGCTTGATTCTCGCGGATGGCCAAATGCAAATTAGCACAAACATCCTCAAAAACCCGATTGCAATCTATCATCTCAAAAGGTTTCTGACTGCGACCGACCCGCGAATACTCCAGCAAGTCATCAATCAGCGCCTGCATCCGCTCGCAAGAAGTAACAATATTGCGGATAAATTTATTCCCTTGAGCATCAAGTTGGTTGGGAAAGCGTTTTTCTAATAGTTGAGCGTAGCCGGCAATCGTGCTCAAAGGCGCTTGCAAATCGTGAGAAGCCACGTAAGCAAACTGTTCTAGTTCGGCATTAGAACGAGTTAATTCTTGAGCGTAGCGGGTTTGAGTGTCTAAACTCGTTTGCAGCAGTTCTTGTACCAGCTTGCGTTCGGAAATATCCTCGATCGCACAAATCAAATACTGTAGCGTCCCCTTGACATCGCGCATTGCCGAAACAGTAACATTTGCCCAGCGCACAGCTTCATCTTTGCATAGCAAACGCTTTTCCACAGAAAAAGTTTGAATCTTCCCGGATAACAGCGAGCGCAGGTATTCTCGATCGGCTTCTCTGTCATCTGGGTGAGTAATTGCCTCCCAATTTTGCTGTAACAATTCGGATTGTGCATAGCGGACAATTTGACAAAAGCCAGGATTTACCCGCATAAATTTACCACAAAGTGCGGTTTTAGCTATGCCTACCGCAGCTTGCTCGAATATCGCGCGGAAGCGTTCTTCGCTGTCTCGTAGGGCAATTTCTGCTCGTTTGCGATCGGTAATATTGCGAAATGTTACTGCCAGACCGTCGTTTAATTTGACCGCCACAAGGTGCAGCCAAACAATTGGCTCTTGCTCCTGTTCGTAATAAAATTCTTGGTCTACAGTTTCTCCTGTTTCTACTACAGAAACATACAAATCAAATAACCCATTATTGCTAACTTGGGAAATTTCGGCTAACAAATTCTTGCCAAGGATCTCATTTAATAGCAGACCATAAAATTTTTCGGCAGCCGGGTTGATCAAGAGCCACTGGAAATCTACAATATTTCCCTCACTGTTGCGGACAGCAGAATAAGCCACCACACAGTCTAAGGAACTATTTAATATGCTAGCAAGCAGCGACTGTGACTGTTGCAGTTGATAATTTTGTTCTTTTAATTGCTGTTGCAGCTTTTGCAAGCGGACTTGCTTGTCTATGCGTGCTAAAACTTCTTCAACTTGAAAGGGTTTAGTAATATAGTCGGAACCTCCTACTCGAAAAGCTTGTAATTTATCATTCATTTCATCTAATACGCTTAAAAAAATTACCGGAATTTGTTCAGTTTCTGGTGTCGCTTTCAGTCTCCGACAAACTTCATAACCGTTCATTTCTGGCATTCTAATGTCGAGCAAAATTAAATCCGGGCAATGGGCGATCGCAACATTCAACGCCAGTTGACCGCTAATAGCTCGGTAAACTTGATAGCCCTGGGATGTTAGCAGTTTGGATAAGAACCGCAGATTGCTTGGTTGGTCATCAACCACCAATACTTTAATTTCGCTATTATCCATTTATTTTAAACTCGATTGAGTTAAATCCATTATCTTGTCGAGTCGGTAATCGGCAAGCAAATCTTTTAAAGCCTCAGCTAAGGTTGGATGACTTTCCCAGATGCGATCGACAAGTTGAATCGCCAGCTCTTCATTAACATCATTAGCTGCGTCATGGAGTTCCTTCACCCAGCTTTGAGGCATTTGAGCCAGCAGCCCTCCGAAAAATGAATCGGGTTTTTCGTTCACACAATAACGCCGTAAAGCCCCGACTGGGAGCCGGGGCAACTCTTGATAAAGATAGCGCACTCCCAAGTAGCAAGCCATCTTATCAAAAAGGATTTGTTCTTGAAAAGGTTTTCGCACAAAATCGTCGCAACCTGCGGCGATAATTTCGCCTTTTCTTTCCTCAAAAGTGCTAGCAGTCAGAGCAATAATTACAGTTCGTCGCTGAGTTTGTTTCTCTTTAGCTCTAATTTGTCTGACAGTTTCAAAACCGTCCATTACTGGCATTCGCGTATCCAGCCAAATTAAATGAGGCTGCCAACTTTCCCAAATTTCAACCGCTTGGTAGCCATTTTCCGCTTCTCGGACTTCAAAACCAATTGGTTGCAACATTTTAACCAGCAGCAGCCGATTTTCTTGATTGTCGTCAACTGCTAAAATCCGATAAACCGGTTGATCTGCTTCTAGTCCGATCGCGCGCTGGAATGTCGCCACGGTTATTTCCGACGAAATAGCGGCAAATACTCGGATATTAAATTTAAAACTGGTTCCCTCACCTAAAACACTTTTTACCCAAATATCCCCACCCATTATCTGCACGTATTTTTTAGTAATTGTCAAACCCAATCCCGTACCATCAGCCGCTTTTCTCCCCGCTTGTGTTTGCACAAAAGCATCAAATAAAGTATCAATTTCTGCTGCTGCTATGCCAATTCCCGTGTCTTCAACTTCAAACAAAATTAACAATGGATCGACGAAAGTATAGTTAAGATGACTTTCCGATTCTGCCGGCTGTTGCTGGTTGTTTTCCACGCTCACGCGCAGCCAAATACGGCCCCCGTCGTGAGTAAATTTCATGGCATTTGCCAGCAGGTTAATTAAGCAAACGCGCAGCTTTTTTTCGTCAGTTTTTATATA
The DNA here is from genome assembly GCF_036700365.1 of Microcoleus sp. w2-18bC1. NCBI lineage: Bacteria > Bacillati > Cyanobacteriota > Cyanophyceae > Oscillatoriales > Microcoleaceae > Microcoleus > Microcoleus sp. w2-18bC1. The sequence continues at coordinate 79,742 of NZ_JAUBOS010000013.1, read as the reverse complement.
TTGGGGAACATTAGCCTCGACGGAAAATCTCAGTTGCATTTTTTTTGTTTCAGCTTTAATTTGAAACATTTCTTCGAGAGTGTCGAGGAGTTGATAAAGGTCAAAGCTGCGTTGATCTAAGCCAATTATCCCTGCTTCTATTTTCGACAAGTCTAAAACATCGTTAATTAGTTCCAGCAAATGTTGACCGCTGCGGTTAATAATTCGGAGATTTTCGAGATTTTCGTGGCTGAGCAAAGAGTCGCGGCTCATGACTTGGGTAAAACCAAGGATGGCGTTCAGGGGAGTCCGCAATTCGTGGCTCATGTTGGCAACAAATTGACTTTTAGCGAGCGATGCAGCGGCCGCTGCTTCTTCGGCTTTTTTGCGTTCTATTATTTCTTCTTGCAGTTCTTTATTGCGATCGAGCAATTGTTTTTTCAGTCTCTGGATAGTCAGTTGGTGTTCGATTCGCGCTAAAACTTCTGCTACATGAAACGGTTTTGTGACATAATCAACCCCTCCCACTTGAAAGGCGGTTAGTTTGTCCAATACTTCATCTAAAGCGCTGATAAAAATAACTGGAATTTCGGATGTCTTCGGATCTTCCTTGAGCTGGGTGCAGACTTCGTAGCCGTCCATATCCGGCATTTTGATGTCGAGCAAAATCAAATCGGGACAACCAGAGCGCGCGGCCCTGATTGCCATTTTGCCGTTAATTACGCCGCGGACTTTGTAGCCCCGATCGCACAGCGTTGCTGATAAAACTTGTAAATTTTCTGGAGTATCGTCAACAATTAATATGTTGCCTTTATTTTCTTCTATTTGATTGTTGGTCATTGCTGGCTATTTTTTGTTAATTTAAGAAGTGTTGAAATTAGGAAAACTTGTTAAATAGTCACTATAGCACTCCCTCTTCAATCAACTGCTTTGATATTTACATAACTTATCGTAGTTGAGATTTTAGATTTGATATGTGAGATTAAAGAATTGGGAATGACGGATGATTAGCAGGGTGTGGAGCTTGGCTACAGGTAAATTAGTCTATCGCCCGCAAGCGAGTTTACAAATAGGCGATCGACCTACACGATCAATAATCCTGAACCTGCCCCTATTATCCCTTCTTCTTTCATCCTTCAACAATTTCTAAACTCGTCAATCAAATCGATAATCCGATCGCACCGGAAGTTATTCGCCAAATCGGCGATCGCGCTGCGGAAACTAGCATTAATAGGAGGAATCGACAACAACAGCCGAAAAATCTCCTCGTTATCAACCGCATCCGCCGCAGAATACAATTCATCAACCCATTCAGCAGGCATAGCTCGCAAAAATGAAGTATTCAGCGTAAAAGCCAAATCAGCCGTTTCAGTTGCCGTGGAAACCTCGGCGGACACCGCAGCATCAGAACTTAGCGAAGCTTCTCGATCATAAACATAGCGGACTCCCAGATACTTAGCCATCTTTTCCAGAATCACTTGCTCCCGAAAAGGCTTCGCTACAAAATCATCGCAACCAGCAGACAAAATCAGCGATCGCTCCTCATCAAAAGCACTTGCAGTCAGAGCAATGATTACAGTTGCTTGACCTTTCAAATGCGCTTTAATCTGTTTAGTAGCTTCGTAACCATCCATCACCGGCATCCGCATATCCATCCAAATCAAATGAGGTTCCCAACTCGACCACATTTCCACAGCTTGAACGCCATTTTCAGCTTCCTGCACCGCAAACCCAAGGGATGTCAGCATTCTGACCAACAGCAAGCGGCTTTCCAGGCGATCGTCAACAGCTAAAATCCGGTATTCTGGCTGCCCGGGTTCCAGGCCCACCACTCGGCGAGCTGTTTGAGCCACCTGAATTTCCACTGCATTAGGGAGCGAAACTTTAACATCAAATCTAAAAATGCTGCCGCGACCGAGGGTGCTTGTTACCGTCATCTTCCCTCCCATTAACTTAACGAACTGCTTGCTGATTGGCAAGCCCAAACCGGTTCCTTCTTGAGCTTTTTTACCGCTTTCTGTTTGCGCGAAAGGTTTAAACAAATTGTCCATTTCATCTGCAGAAATTCCTGAACCAGTGTCTTCCACTTCAAATAGCAAAGAGCAATTCTCACTTGGCGAAATTTCTGGGATTTTTTTATTTTTTAGCAGCTCATGTTTAAGTCTCAAATTAACACCACCTTCCGCAGTAAATTTAATAGCATTACCGACTAGATTTATCAATACTTGTCGCAACTTGCTTTCGTCAGCTTCTATATATTGAGGTAGATTTGGTGGGCAATCAAAAATTAACTGCAACCCTTTTTTATCGGCTTGCAATTTCAGCATATTTTCAGTATTTTTTAGCATTTTATGCAAGTCAAAGGTACTGTTATTAAGTGTCACCAGCCCGACTTCAATTTTTGACATTTGCAGAATATTGTTAATCAGAACAAGCAAATGTTCCCCGCTCTGGGTAATAATTCCTAAGTATTGCTGTTGGTCGGCATCGAGGTCTGGGTCGCGGGCTAGCAGTTGACTGAAACCGAGAATTGCGTTGAGGGGAGTTCGCAATTCGTGGCTCATATTCGAGAGAAATTCGCTTTTTGCCCTGTTCGCTCTGTCGGCTTCTTCTTTGGCTTTTTGCAGGACTATTTCAGCTTGTTTGCGTTCGGTAATATCGCTAGCAGTGCCTGTTGTGCCGATGATGTTTCCTTCAGCGTCCCTGCGGGCGATCGCCTTCGTATTTACATCAATCTTTCTGCCGTCTTTTCCTAATACTATGTTTTCGTACTGAAACACAGTTTTGCCCGTCAGCAAGCGCTGCTGAAGTTCCCATTTCCAGTCTATTTCTCCTGGGGCTAAGAAATCGCTAAAAGAACACCCTAGCATTTCTTCAGGCTCGTAACCGTAGATTTGTTTAACTGCTTGATTCACAAAAGTAAGGTGTCCTTCAGCATCGCAAGACCAGATAATATCTTGGGAAGTTTCAACTAAATGACGGTATTTTTCTTCGCTCTCTGCTAGGGCTATTTCTGCCCGCTTGCGGGGGGTAATGTCCATCAAAGTTGTGAATAGTTTTGTCACTTTACCTTCTTGATTGACAACTGCTTCTCCTCTGGCTTCGATGTAGCGGATGAAGCCGGCTTCACTTATTTGTGACTGGCAATTATCCGCACCCATTGTCGGTGCCAGCCGCAGGATTCGATATTCCAAACTGTAGGATTGCCCATTAGCAATAGCAGCGTCGATCGTTGTTTGCCACTTTTGTCGATCGTCCGGATGCACGTATTGCGAAAACTCAGTTAGTGTTGGCGCAGCCTGGGTTGGCTCAATTCCAAAAATCCGAGATAACTCTTCCGACCAAGTAGTTGTGTTGGCAGAGAAATCGCATTCCCAATTACCAACACGGGCGATTCTTTGCGCTGCTGCTAAAGAAGCCGCTAGAGCTCGGAGTTTTTCTTCGGCTAATTTGCGATCGCTAATATCTTGAATCACAGAAATCACGCAGGTTTCGCCATGAATGTCAATGATCTCTGCTGACAGCAGCCCGGTTCTGAGTCCCCCTGTTTTAGTGCGAAAATCAAATTCATAGTTGAGAACAATTTTTTTTTCGTCTAACATTTTAAACAACTCAGCGCGGGCTTGTATCTTTTGCCAAAGATTCAAATCAAGCGCCGTGCGATCGAGAATTTCTGCGGCCGAATAACCGATTGTCTGGCAAAAAGCCTCATTAATTTCTAAATAACGACCGTCATTAAGTCGGGTAATAGTAATCGGGTTGGGAGAAGAACGAAAAGCTTTAGCAAACTTTTCCTCAGACAAGCGCAGTTGTGCAGTCCGCTCCTCGACTAAAGTTTCCAATTCTTGATTTAGCTTTTGGAGTTGAGCATTTTGTTGTGCTAATTGCTTCTCCATAAAATAGCTATTAATCGCTTCTTTTACCGTCAACTTCAAATCTTCTGACTGCCAAGGTTTCGATATGTATCGGTACAATTTAGCATATTTAATAGTATTCGCCACTGCTTCTAGGTCTGCTTGCCCTGTCAGCATAATTTTGATAGTTTTTGGCGAGATTCTGTGAATCTGCTTCAGTAATTCGTCTCCTTTGATATTCGGCATCAGATAGTCGGAAATCACTGCTACGATTTCACAGCCCTCTGCCAGTAATTCCTCGATTAACTCTAAAGCATCTTCACCGCCTTCAGCGGTTTCTAATAAGTGCTCTTCCCCCAAGGTTTTTTTTAACTCAATTTTCAAACTTTCAAGAATTATCGGTTCGTCATCAACACAAATAATCACAGGTTTATTGTTCATATTTTTGTCCAACCAGATTTTATAGTTTCTACTAATTCTTTGCGTTCCCACGGCTTGTACAAACAACGGTGCAAGTTTGCTTGCTCTTTCACCCGTGCTATTGCTACTTCGTCTGCTTGCCCGGTCAGCATAACTTTCACAATTTTAGGATATTTTTGGTGAACCATAATCAAAAAATCATCTCCTTTAATCCCTGGCATTAACCAGTCAGATACTATGACTAAAATATCACTTTCATCTTCTTTTTGAATTTCCTCCATAATTTCCAGAGCTTCATCTGCATTTTCTGCTACTTCATAGAGGTAAGCATCCCCAAATTCTTTTTTAAGTTGAATTTTTAAACTATTTAAGACTACAACTTCATCGTCAACGCACAAAATTACTGGTTTAGGCATAAAACTTTACTTCTATTAAATTTTAAATATTGGGGCATTTCCCTCTTTTACTTCTTGCTATCAAGGGATTCCGACCGGCAAGAATATAGTAAATTTTGTTTGACCAGGCACGCTTTCTACTTGCAGTTCACCTTGGTGTTTTTCCAGAATTTTTTGAACTATATCTAATCCCAAACCGCTACCTTCCCCTGGAGGTTTAGTTGTGAAAAACGGCTCAAAAATTCTCGGCATAATCTCTGGAGGAATGCCGGGACCACTGTCTGTAATACTAACTGATATTGCGTTCGCTTGGTGTTTGACATCAATTTTTAACACGCCTTTGTTGCCCATCGCTTGTAAAGCATTGTGAACTAAATTTGTCCAAACTTGACTGAGTTCATCAGGATAGCATAGCACAGAGGGTAAATTAGTACCATAGTTTCTGACTACTTCCACACCGTGTTTGATTTGGTAGTGGTAAAGCGTTAAAACAGTATCAATACCATCGGTGATATTAGCGATTACTTTGGTACCCGACTGGTCGTAACGAGAGTAGCTTTTCAAAGCAAAAACGATTTTGGCTGCCCTATCCGTGGCGGTAGCAATATTTTTAGTGCTTTTTTGTACCGTAGCAAATTGGTAGGCGGTTTGTACAATATTTCTACTTTGGCTGTCTTTCAACAAAGGTAAAAAAGGTTCTACATTATTGCCGATGCCGATATCTAACAAAGTACAGGCAAGACTGGCGGCGTCGTCAATCTTTTCTGATTCTAATTGCCCCTGCAAAAGTTTTTTTAACTGACGTTTTTCTTTACTAGATAATGTATCTGTTTCTTGGCTGGACTTGTGTAGCAAAGCCAAGAAATCCTGCCGCCGTTCCGGGGATAGTTGTTGAAAAAATATCGGCAACTGCTGCAATTGTTCCGTCCAAAAGTCGGCGATGTTCTGCACAGAAGAGCGAATCGCCCCTAAAGGAGAATTGATTTCATGAGCAACTCCGGCAATTAACTGTCCGAGGGCTGCCATCTTTTCTGATTGAATAAGTTCTTTTTGAGTCCGCTTCAGTTCTTCTAAAGTATGAGATAACTCTGCATTTTTTTTGCACAGCGCTGACTCGGCTATTTTGCGGGCGTTGATGTTGCGGGCAACCCAAATGACTGCATCTTTTGAAAACAGAGAAATGCAGGCAGAAAACCAAATTGCGCGGCCACAAACTGTTAAACTATAGTCAAAATTTATAGTTTGTTGGGTTTCTAAAACTTGCTGAACTAACAGCCACCAATCATCCGGTTTGTCGTCATCAAAAAAATGTTCTATGGTCAAGCTGACTATATCACAATCTGGCTCAGAAGCCGCTGCCACATTCGTTGGCAAAACTTCTATGTTCCGCTGACTGTCTAGCACGAGAATGATGTCGGTCATCGCTTCAAAAACGGCGCGGACTTTCCTTTCAGAAAAGTGCAATTTTTCTTCGAGCAATTTTCTACCACTAATTTGTTGCTGCAATTCTTCGTTACTGGCTGCTAGTTGAACCGTGCGGTCTAGAACTCGCTGTTCGAGTTCGGTGTTCAGGCGGCGAACTTCAGCTTCTGCGGTGGTGCGGTCTTGTATTTCCTTTTTTAACTGACTGTTGGCATTAATTAATTCTAAAGTTCGCTGTTTGATTTGTTCTTCCAAATTATCATTTAATATTCGCAATTTTTCTTCTATTTCTGTTCTCCGCAACGCTTCTTTTTGCAATTCTTCGTTCATTTTGTTCAACTCCTGAATTTTGTCGGCAACTGTTTCCTGCAAAAGCTCGACATTTGCGTGCATTTCTACCGGATCTAAGGCCTGCAGCAGGCTAATTTCAGTCACAATTCCAGCTAAATATCCTTCCTCGTTCACCACCACCAAGCGCCGGATGCGGTGCTGCTGCATTAACTGGTGAGCCTGCCACAAGGTGGCTGTTACCTGCAATGCTATCAGCGGAAAACTCATGGCGGCGGTGACGGGAGTACGTGCGAAATCTAGTCCAGAAGCTTGGAATTTAACAATGTCGCGTTCTGTAATTATGCCCACAGGTTTTTGATTTGTGTTGTCGCTGTCAGTGCAAATGACTATGCAGCTTTTTCGCTGGGTTCTCATCTGTTTTGCGACTTCTAAAACTGAGGCGCTGCTTGAGGTAACTATTAATTGTCTAGTCATAATTTCTTCGGCACGCCACATTTTCAGCAAGTCTGCCGGTTTGAGGATTTTACGGATGCTTTCGCAGGTGATAGCGCCTAGCAAGTTCCCACCTTCGTCTAGGAGGGGTAAATGACGGATTCTTTTCGATCGCAATATGCTCAATACTTTGAAGATATTTCCCCCTTGATCGATGGAAATAGCGATCGGGTTTTCAGTCATCACCTCAGAAATTGCTACCCCCGCTAGCGGTATTTCGCTAGCAGTTATTTTCACAACATCGCGTTCTGTAAAAATTCCGAGCAATTGCTGCTCAAACGCGATTAAAATACAACTGGCACTCGCCTCAGTCATGGCAGCAATTGCGACTTTCACAGGTGTGTCTGGAGGCAGCACCGGTGGTTTGGCGTCGATCGCCTGTTCTAGCAAGCTTTGGGTATCAGAAACTGTTGTTGACATGGGCAAATCAAGGGGGATAGATGCAGGCGGAACCGGCACTTAATACCATTTTAGATTTCCGACTTTACAGTCGCGGTAGGCTAACCGCCATCCTGGTTTGACATCGGTCTAGAGGTTAATTTTTAGTCGCGCATTGGTATAATTTTTAGTGTGATCGCGCTAAACGGCGATCGGAATTGACACAATACACGTCCTTTGACCGATAACTGATGTTACTTCTATTTTACCCGAATACTTTTCCACACTTTTTTTAATAATCTCCAGTCCCAACCCGCTGCCTTCGTCGGCGGGTTTTGTGGTAAAGAAGGGAGCAAATATTCGTGGCAAAATTCCCGGCTAATTCAGTTGCCACTGACGATCAGGCTCGGATTTTCGGCTCTCACCTCTACTTTTAAAACTCGGCAATTCTCTATAGCTTGTAAAGCATTGTGCATCAGATTTATCGAAACTTGTTTTAGTTGGTCTGGCTCAGACAACAATTTCGGCAGTGGCGCTTGAGAATTTATGACAACTCCTACTCTCTCTTTTACTTATTTTAATCAAAATTTAATAGAGTTTTAATGGATCAGTAATATTGGCTATTACTTTTCTCCCACACAGTTATATCGAGATTATTTAAAACTAACAATTAAATTTGTGGCTATCTGTAGCCAATTCTCTTTCTCTTCTTGGGAAGCTGTGAATAAATGGCAGAGACTATCTGCCTGACTCAGCAAGTTAAGCACCCTTTAATGAAATATTTGATTGCAGTGCAAGTTTATGGATTCATTCAGTTGAGCAAGCAGGTTGCTAGGGTCAGCAATTTCGCGTTTTATTTCTCTAACTTATGGAGCTACAAAATAGGAATATTGAGATTTTGGGTACAATAACCGACCACTTCAAACTCAGCGTTTTTGAGAACACTTTAATAGCTTTCTCGGAATATTGGCTGGGTTTCCCTGACATGATATTTGCTGTGAGCGATACAAGCTGGTACTCAATCTAATATCTTGCCTCTGCTGAGGCTTTTGGCATTGAACATCGATAACTGTAGCAACCTGTTGCAGTAACTAGCAGCCAAAAAAATCACCGTACCCGCAATTGTAAATAATAACCCTGCCTTTGCGCGCAAGCATTCAAGGCAGGGTTATTATTGAGTATTCCGAATTCTCAAGGGTGAAGCGAGGACGCTGCTGCCGACTTCGGCTGCCCAGCAGTGCACTACTCGCCCAATCGAGTTATTTTAGCGCTGCGTTCGGCCAACATCAGCACTACATAAATAGTCATTACATAGCCGGCGGCCAGAATGGGAATAATTAGAGGAATATCGCGATAAATCATAATTAGAACCAAAAGTCAAGGACGAGGAGGAGCAGGACAAGTTCAAGACCTACTACATTAAGTCAGCACGCAAGACCATGCCTTGGTTCTGAAGGCTGTTTTTCCATATCAAGCCTGCGGGAACATTTAGGCGTTCCCGGTCATCAATAATGATTTACTGCTTTACAGATGCTTAAACAGCCTAAAACTATCCACTTTAGCTGCTTTGAGCTACCGTGTACATAAGATGCGCTACTCTTAACTTCTGATAACTTTTAGCCGCGAGGAACTAAAAATCTGTCCCAGAAATTTTGGCTGCGATCGACTAACAAGGCTGGCTCTACGAAACTTTTACAGGCACCTAAAAGCTACCTGCCAGTCTGGCTGTACTTAATGTATAGAATTGTTTAAATCCTTAATACCCATAATAACACAGGGTTTTTGGGATTTAGAGATTTTTTGGCAGTGTCCTTAACAATTCGATACAATAGGGGCAACCCCTCTGAGAGTCGGCAACTCGCCGATGGCAGTCGGGTGACTCCCATCGGGCGGCAGATGACAAATAACTGCCGATCGCCTAGATTTTTCTTTTCTATTGCAGAGAATTACCTTAAAATAAAGATATGATATGTAAAATTTTGTTACTTTACGGCTTGAGTCGGCGTATCCATGATCTCTAGCACTCTCCTATTTTCCTCGGTTGAAGAAGACCTGCGACTGTTGACAGAAAACTTAAAACAGTTAGTGGGTGCCCGTCATCCCATCTTGTACGCGGCTGCAGAATACTTATTCGGCACAAAGGGAAAACGAGTGAGACCCGCGATCGTTCTGTTGATGGCCAAGGCGACTATGCCCGATCGGGAAATCACGGAAAAACACCGTCGCCTCGCTGAAATTACGGAAATGATCCACACAGCTAGTCTAGTCCACGACGACGTGGTGGACGAGTCGGATCTGCGGCGGGGAGTGCCGACGGTTCACAGTCGGTTTAACAACCGAGTGGCAGTATTGGCGGGAGACTTTCTGTTTGCTCAATCTTCCTGGCATTTGGCCAATCTCGACAACCTGCCAGTAGTCAAACTGCTTTCAGAAGTGATTATGGATTTAGCTGAGGGGGAAATTCAACAGGGACTCAATGGATTTGACACCAGCTTGTCGATCGAAGCGTACCTCGAAAAAAGTTATTACAAAACAGCGTCTTTAATTGCCAACAGTTCCAAAGCAGCGGGCTGTTTGAGCGAGGTGTCAGCGGAAATAGCAGACGATTTGTACAACTACGGTCGGAACATTGGTTTGGCATTCCAAATAGTAGATGATATATTAGATTTCACCGCTTCAACGGAAACTTTGGGGAAACCGGCAGGCTCGGATCTCAGAAGCGGTAATCTGACAGCACCCGCACTATTTGCCCTAGAAGAAAAACCTTACTTGGAAGTTCTCATAGAACGCGAATTTGCCCAAGAAGGAGATCTAGACCAGGCCCTGGCACTGGTAGAAGATTCTAGAGGCATAGAGAGATCCCGAGAACTAGCCACAAACCACGCACAGAAAGCCGTCGAATACTTAGCTGCGCTGCCCCATTCAGAGTCCCGTCAAGCTTTGATTGATTTAGCTGAATACGTTTTGAGCAGACTTTATTAGAGGTTAAAAAGTTACACTTTATTGGTAATGGGGAATTGGTAATGGGGAATGCCCAATGCCTAATGCCCTGTTACCAATTAATAGAAAATTGAATTGTTTAGGCAATATCTGGCGGTGGAGCCGATCGATACTGTTGCAAGTAAACGTTAATTAAACTCTGTACTTGCTCGCGAGGGATTTCCGTCCCGACTTCCTGATTTCCGGGACTTTCAAAAAAAACAATGCTGTCAAGACCTTCCAGAGCTATCATCTGAAATAAAATGTGAGTAACAGGCAAAAGCACCGGTCTGAGACGATCGCCCCCAGCAGCCGCAGCCTGCGACGCATCTTTAATACTTGTCCAAGCATAAATCACCTTCTTCTCCCGTCCCGGTTGCTTGAGGTTGCTCAAAACCACGATAGCCCAACTTTGGTCTACCGCTTGCAGGATCGAGTATTCGAGGTGCTGTAGCTGTTGGGCAATTAACACCAGGGCCGGGGCGATCGCCTTTAAGATTTCTGGCGTTGAACCGTCGGGCGGAGCTTTTTCGATCAATGCTTGAATCTGTTGGTCTAAATCCATCAGTCAGTTCTTTGATATCTAAAATTAAAAATTTCAGGTTAGCAGGTCCGCATCCAAGTATATATTACCCAGCACTGCCCTATTAAAGATAAGCTGACACCCCTCTAAATTTAAGATTTTGCAGCCTAGAGTCCTTGTAGCGAGCATTTGGGCCAAAAAATTAAGTGCGTAAAAGCTTACACAATGTCATCCAAAAAGTCTAACCATAGGGTGCTGAGCGCTAGCGCTGTCAAGGTGTGTTAAATCGGAGCCCGATAAAAAGCCGAAAACGGCTATTTCACGTTCGGATTTTTCACACTTAAAGCCATAAAAACTGTTTGGGGGAGTTTGGTTTCAAAATCAAAGCGCCCAAAGTTAGTAACTTCGTTGTGTATTCAGTCCACCGGTGCTTACCGCGCACTCATGAGCGGGCTGGGTGCTGATGGCGCACCTTACCCCAGATGGCGACTCAAAGAATTTGTTGGCCCCACTCCTATATATAGCGGTGCTCAAGCGTTGTGAGGTATGGGGGCGAGTCCTATGCCTATGCCCACGGAGGCCACGGAGGCCACGGAGGCCTATGAGCACCTCATGTTACTGAGAAAGGCTATATCTATTGTTGATATTTATAGTTGGTCGATCGTCCTTGACCAGGAATTTCAAAGGTGGTACCCGCCACGTGATTTATCCGTGGAATCAATCCAAAATCTCAAATCAAAAATTCTCAAGCCCCCGCATTTATCCGTGGGGTCGCCTCTAAAATCTAAAATCTAAAATCTAAAATCTAAAATCGATTGACGCTACCCATACCTGCCGCTGCACCTCGGACTCATCAGTTACACCCCTAACTTTTTCGTTGTTAACTGCCCCAGAGTCACATCCAATGTAACGAAATATTACAAGATGACGCTAAAGCAGCATAGAGGCTTGACAGCAAAGAATTAAGTGGCTAATCTGATATACATACCCGGGTAAGTCAATTCACTGTCATATGCAAGAAAAGCAAAAAGTTACATTGTATCTTCCACCAGAACTGCATCGCCAGCTCAAAATCCGAGCCGCAGTCGAAACTGAACCGATGTCATCAATTGCAGAAAGGGCAATTGTCTTCTACCTAGGAAATCCCGAACTGGTTGACGAAGTAGAAGCCTCCTACGGACAAACCCATCGGGTATACAACTGTCCAGAATGCACGGGTTCAGTAGTAATGCGAGATGGAGAACTGGCATCCGTAACAAGTCAGCCGAGCGTATTGGCTGAACAGGATCTTCCAGTAAAGCAGGTGTCGGGCGTCAGTGCCAGCACGGCCAAACCGGGAGAGGAAGAATTGGTTCCCTGCTAAGAATGCCTTGCTTCCCCAAAAAGCTAAAACTGAAATTTTCAGTAAGAGGGCTAAGGGCAGCATTGAGATTCAGCAAAGATAGCACCGTCTCTAGTGGGTCGAGGACTATGCAAGAAGAGATCAGTATTCTAATCCAAGCTCAATATCCTCTGATCTACCTCGTGACATCCGAGGAAGAGCGGTGTGAGCAAGCAATTTCGACAATAGCTCAAGCCAAACCACAGCGACGAGTATTTATCTGGACTGTAACTCACGGCATTGTGGAGTATGGTCAACCCCGCACCACCACCCAACACAACACCGTCTCGCCAGAGGCAGCAATTGAATGGGTGATCAGGCAGCGAGAACCCAACAGTAACGCTAGCATCTACATTTTCAAAGATCTGCATCCTTTCATAGATTCTCCTCCGGTAACGAGGTGGTTGCGCGATGCGATCGCCAACTTCAAAGGAACGCAAAAGACAATTATACTGATGTCTCCTTTGCAGCAAATTCCAATCGAGCTAGAAAAGGAAGTAGTGGTATTAGACTTCGCGTTGCCAGACATGAAGGAACTAAACCAAGTATTGTCTGGTCAGTTGGAGCAAACGCAATCGCGACGCATTACCACAGAAGCGCGAGAAAAACTTTTAAAAGCAGCCTTGGGATTGACCAAGGACGAAGCTGAAAAAGTTTATCGCAAAGCCCAAGTTTCGACTGGGCGCCTCACAGAAGAAGAAGTAGACATAGTTCTTTCGGAGAAAAAGCAATTAATTCGGCGCAACGGCATTCTAGAGTTTATTGAAGAAGACGAAACCCTGGATGCAGTCGGCGGTTTAGAAGAGCTGAAGCGGTGGCTGAGACAGCGTTCCAACGCCTTTACAGAAAGGGCGAGAGAATACGGCCTGCCCCAACCAAAAGGGATGTTAATTCTCGGCGTACCGGGATGCGGAAAATCACTGATTGCCAAGACCACCTCCCGCCTCTGGGGACTGCCCCTGCTGAGGCTAGATATGGGTAGAGTCTACGACGGCTCGATGGTGGGCCGCTCGGAAGCCAACCTCCGCAATGCCCTCAAAACCGCAGAATCCATCTCTCCAGCCCTCCTCTTCATCGACGAACTAGACAAAGCCTTTGCAGGAGGCACTGGTTCGGCCGACTCAGACGGAGGCACCTCCAGCCGGATTTTCGGTTCATTCCTCACTTGGATGCAAGAAAAGACTTCCCCAGTCTTCGTAATGGCAACAGCCAACCGAATCGAGCGGTTGCCGGGAGAATTCTTGAGGAAAGGCCGATTTGACGAACTCTTCTTTGTTGATCTGCCTACTAAAGAAGAACGCCAAGATATATTTAAGATTCACCTGTCAAAGCGCCGTCGGGAAATTACTCGCTTCGATTTAGAGCAACTTTCCAATGTTTCCGAGGGCTTTTCAGGTGCAGAGATTGAGCAAGCGCTAGTAGCCGCAATGTACGAAGCCTTCGCTCAAGATCGAGAGTTTACGCAGCTAGACATCATCGCGGCCATTAAATCTACAATGCCACTGTCTAAAACAATGACCGAACAGGTCACCGCCCTTCGAGATTGGGCTAGACAGCGTGCACGGCCCGCTGCGTCTTCCGTCGCTGAATACCAGCGAATGGAATTCTAAAAGCTTTCTCCTGGTCCAAACAGGAGCAAAGGCTAGCAACAGCTAGCAGTTCGATTCAAGAGCCGCCCAGCGGCACCGTTAAATCCAGACCGTTGTTGTTTCTCTCTCAGTTTTATTAGGAGGAAATCCAATGTCTCACTTTAGCACTCTGCGTACCAAAATCACCGATGCCGAAATCCTGAAAGCTTCCCTGCGCGACTTGGGCATTTCTGTCAAGTCAGAAGCTGATGTTCGTGGCTATAACGGTCAGCGCGTTCGCTCCGACATCGTGGCGATTCTCGAAGGCGAATATGACCTGGGTTGGTCTCGCAATAGCGATGGTTCTTTTGACCTGATTGCCGACCTCTGGGGCGTCGCCAAAAAGCACAATCAAACTGAGTTAATCAACTCCATCAACCAGAAGTACGCAGTCAACAAGACCTTGGCAGCAGTCAAGCAGCGCGGTTTGCAAAATGCCAACGTTAAGCTGGTAGTGCAAAACTAATTGAACTGCATGTTTCCAAGCTCGCGGGTTAACCCTAAAAACGGGTTAACCCGTTTTTAGCTAGTTAGGGTGTAGAGCGCGGCTTTGGGCCACCACATACTTTTTTAGCACCCCCAAGCAGCAGCTTTCAGGTTGAAAGCTGCTGCTTTATGCTTTAATGGTCGGCTACCTAATGCTTCGGGCAATCGTCGATCGTTTGTTGATAAATATCAAGTATTCGATCGACTTTGCGTTCCCAATCAAAATGCTGCTGGACTCGTTCCCGTCCCGCAGAACCCATACTCTGTCGCAATTCTGGTGAATGAGCCAGCTTGAGCATCGCATCTGTCAGTCCCTGGACAAATCCTTCTTTAGAAGTCGGTTCTACTAAAATACCGCAAGTGGAATTCAGATAATCTGCCGGGCCACCCCAGTTCGTTGCTATGACAGGCAAGCCCACTGCCATTGCCTCCATCACCACTGCCCCCCCGCATTCCCGCAAACTGGGAAAAACCATTGCATCAGCTTGTTGCATTTTGAGAGCGCAGTCTTCCTGAGACAGCCAGCGACTAAATACAACGTTGCTGTCGATGCCTAAACGAGCTGTTTGAGCTTCGAGTTCCCCTCGGATGTGCCCATCACCGATGATTTCCAAGACTGCATCAGTTTGAGCGACGACGGGTGCGAAGGCTTCCAGCAGCAAATCTACAGCTTTCCAGCCGATCAGCCTGCCTAAAAATATAAAATGAACCTGCCCGGTCGCTGCTCTTGATAAGCTAGAGTCCAATCGCCACACCGAGAAATCCACGCCGTTTTCCACAAGTTCAATAACTTTACCCTGCACTCCAGATGCCAGTGCCTGCTTCGTCCGATCGTTTGCCACTAACAGCGTCTCGGCTTTGATTTTACCGGGAAAAAGACGATTGAAGAAATCGACGCACTGGTAACCGATCTCGATTAAAATATCAATGATAGGACTTTGGCGCGATCGAAAAGCCAGAGGAAATTTAACCGACGTGTTCATCGGCCCGATAACTACCGGAACTCCCAACCCGAACATCAACGAAGGAACTGTTGCCGAGACTGGTGTCGGTTCGTGTACAATATCAATCTGGTGTTTGCTCACCAGCCACCGGACAATACGACGCTGTAGCACTTGGGTGTACAGGTGAGATAGCAGCCCAAAAGTAAACTCATTAACTCTTTCAGGGATAAATCGCCCGAAATTGTGAAGCAGTCGGTGCAGCCAAGTGTCCGGTACAAAGTGCATTCGATCGCAGTCTTCTGGAAACAGCCCTGTGAGTTCTGCCTGGGTGCGGGCGTGCGCCACTAACCATGTCTCTATTTGGCGCGATCGAAGTATCCGGAAATAGTTGACCGGCAGCAATGACTCGCCACCGAATTTAGTTGAAGCGTTCTGAGCAACAATTAAAATTCGCATAACTTGTTTGGACTCAACTGGATTTATGTAATCTGAGATTAAATTTGTTCTTTGGCATAACTAAGACGGGTTAGTTTTTCCAAGTTTTTCCAAACACTGAGCTAAAGTTTCTGCACTGCGGCCGTGGCTAAATTTCGCCATGATTTTTTTCCGGGATTCCTGACTGAGGCTCAAAGCAAGTTCAGGATTTTGCAGTATATTGACGATCGCATCGGCCATTTCTTCGGGTTTTTCTGATTGGACTAATACAGCATCCACGCCGTCATCTACTAGCTCAGAAGTTCCGCCTACATTAGTAACAACCGACGGCACTTCCATCGCCATTGCTTCCATCACAGCAACCGGAACTCCTTCATTCAAACTTGCCAAAGCGAAAATGTGAGCTGCTTCTAGACCTTGGCGAATTCGCTGTTCCGAAACAGCCCCAAGTAGCTCCACGCATTCGGACATCGATTTATCTTCAATGATTTTTTGTAGCTCTTGGTGATATCCGCTGCCCCCTTGTTCATCCTCGCCTGCAATTTGCAGCCTCACGTCAAATCCCCGATTTCGCAGCAATTCTACAGTCTCAATCAAGTATTTATGACCTTTCACCGGGTTGAGGCGGCCGCAAGCAAAAATCTTGCACGGACTTCCTTCTTGCCAAGGCTTGTAAGGGCTGCTGCGTTTAATTTCTGCAATATTAACTCCCATGGGAGCAACAGCTAATTGTTTGGGAAGAAAGTTCGCTAATTTATTTTTGACATCATTGAGAAGCAGTTGAGATATGACGATCGCAAAAGCAGCATTTTTCCACTTTTGTTCCTGATTTGACCCGTACACTTCTAGAGTAGGCCCGTGAAGAGTGATACTGTAAGTACAGCCTGTAAGAATTGAGTTAAATAAGGCTATATTGGCGGAATTGGCACAGGAATGAACGTGGATGTGAGACCAACCTTTTGTTTTTGTTAACGCGGCTAGTTTCCCAGCAACCAAAACCAGTGCTAAGAGTTTAACTTTTTCAAATAACGATGTATCTCTCGCTTTGGCAATAACTGCTAGGCACTGCCACCATGCAGCGGGACCTGCTTTGAGAACCTCTAGCAATGAGTTAATAAAATCTTTCGCAGCAAAGGGAAATAGATAAATAGTATTTTTTTGAGCTTCTTCTGCCCATACGTGAGAAGCGATCGCTCTGGGTGGCGGTTGAGTTGATACTAAATCTGTTTCAATTCCAAGTTCTGCAAGAAATTGTCGCTCCCGCCACAAAAAGATGTGTGTTTGTCCCGGAAATTGGGGAATAAAGTATCCGATTTTTGCCTTCATTTCTCACCTACTTTCTAATTTTTACTTCAAGAATATTTATCTACTCTACTATGCCGATGCACGAACACCTTTCTCACCGAGCATTTTTTCGTAAATCTCGACGATTTTTATGCCCTTGTTCTCCCAAGCAAATTCTCTGGCTTTTTCGATCGCCTTAGCTGACATACTTTCCCGCAGCCGATCATCTTCGACTAACAGCTTAATTTTACTTGTCAACTCCTGTGTTAGATACTCTCTAGAAATCGGCTCGATCTTAAAACCAGTTTCTTCATTCACGTATTCACCAATACCGCCGTTATTGGCAACTATGCAGGGGAGTCCGCAAGCCATAGCTTCCATTACCACTGCGCCCCCGAACTCTCGGATTGAAGGGAAGCAAAAAATATCTGCTTTCCTGTAATAATCCAGAGTTTCTTGTTGATTTACCCATCCGGCAAAACTAACTATTTCCCCTAGATCAAGCTCCTTTACTCGGTTTTCCAAGTTATTTTTTTCTGCCCCGTCTCCTACTATAGTTAAGCGGATTTTACTTTTAATTTCCTGCTCTAATTTCCCAATAGACTCAATAACAATATCGGCACATTTGTAAGGCACTAATCGACCCACAAAAAGCAGATTGATATGGTTAACATCTTTAATTGGGATACTTGTCTGGTTTAAGAAATCCTCCGAAATGCCATTTTCGTAAAACAAATCAATTTTTTGGTCCGGTATTGCAAACAAATCTTTTAGCATATTTAAAGTATATGTTGAACCTGCTAAAATTTTGTCGGCTTTTTTGTAAGTTTCTACATAACCTGGAATTAATGCTCGACCAACTGCTCTCAAAAAGTTGAATTGAGCAAATTCTTGTTTCGCCGTTTCTTGAAAACCTGGTGGAAAGGGAATGCCCCCATTCACAGGGCCTAGAATAAAAGGAGTCTGCTGGCAAACACTGACTACCTTAAACGGATACCGCGGCATCATCGGGGTAATTGCATGAACTATGTCATAATCTCCGTTAAGGATTTTTCCTTTAAATTTTTCATATACTTGCTGATTAAATTCTTCATAAATTGGGTAGCTCAAGGTATTATAAAGAGGCCAATTGACTCGCCCGTTTGCGGTGAGTTTTTCGACTATTTTATAATATTGTTTGGTTAACTTTCCTTCTTCAAGGTAGACAACTTTTTCGTATTCTGGGTGTTTTTCGAGAGCTGGTTTATTTCTAATATGGGTGACGAGGGTTACATCAGCTAAATTATTGATTTCTTGAAAAAAATTGTACCCCACCAAAGGTACTGATGCCCAGTCAGGATTGCACTGCTCTACAATTAGTAAAACTTTTAATTGTTGATCGCTCATTTGTTTGCTACTCAGGGGTGGACTTTCTGGGACGTTAGCTGTAATTCTAGCTGGCTGAATGAATAGAGTTGGTTGTTTTGTATTCGATCAACTTGCTCTGCTGCCCCAGCAATCGGCGCTGGTGAAACTGGATTTGACCTTGTAGCTGGGGAAATTTGGCTAATACGCAAGACAAAGCGTAGATGGCTGAGTCTTTAGTGGTGAGAGCCCGATGCTTTAGATAATAGTTATAGGTGCGATAGGTTGCTAAGGGGTAGCCACTCAATAGTAACAAGCTCCAGCCTTTTGTCGGCCATATCATTGCCAAGGCTAGGGCTGGCAAAACTAAGCCCCAAAACCAGGTGCTCCGGGTTTCTTTGACCCAATGGCGCTCTGGTTCGCTTCCGTGCATCCAGGAACCCTCGGCGTAGGCGTAACCAGCTCTTTGGGCGCGCTTCCACCACTGAACAAAACTGGTCATTTGCGCGTCGTGCAGGGTCATTTCTGCGTCTAAGCGGAGGATTTTCCAACCTTTTTGGCGAAGTCGCAAGCACAGTTCGGGTTCTTCGCCGGCTATTAGTGCGGGATTGAAACCTTCGACTTGCTGAAATGCCGTGGCGCGCATCATGGAGTCGCCACCGCAGGCTTTGGTTTCGCCGATGGGGGTATCCCACTCGATGTCGCACAATTGGTTGTAGATGCTTGCTTTGGGGTATCGTTCGCGCCTCCGCCCGCATACTGCTGCTAAGTCGGGTTTGGCTGCGAGTTCGCTGTAGGCTCGATCGATCCATCCATCAACTACTTCGCAGTCACCGTCCACAAATTGGACAAATTCGATTTCTGGTGCTATTTCCAGCAAGCGGGCAAAGCCTTCATTTCTGGCGCGGGCTGCAGTAAACGGTATAGATAAGTCTAGTTCTACTGTATCGGCTCCGAGCGATCGGGCTAACTCTAGGCTACCGTCTGTTGAGCCGGAATCGACGTAGACGACGCGGGCAACTTTGTCTGTGGCTGAGACTAGGCACTGGCGGAGGCGCTGCCCTTCATTTCGTCCGATCGCCACTAATCCAATTTGTTTCAAGTTTTACCTTTTGAATGCGACTACTGAGCAGTTCCTTTTATATTTTAATAAAAGTCCAGCTAATTTCATAATTTTTCTGCGACTTTTAGAAATTATTTGTCAGACTTCCTGGGTTTTTTTTCGATTATTTTTGCCGGTATTCCCACTGCGGTTGCACCGGGTGGCACGTCACAAATCACCACAGCATTGGCACCAATCAAAGCATGATCGCCGATCGTTACGGAGCGAATAATTTTAGCTCCGGCACCAATATCGACATGACCGCCGATTTTGACATCAGCAACAATTGTCACCTGCTGAAGAATCAGACAGTTAGGGCCAATGGAAGCACTGGGATGAATGACAACGCCATTAGGATGAGTCAGCAGCAGTCCTCCTTGTATTTGGCAGTTCAAAGGGATGTCTGTTGCAGTGACAACGCTCCAAAATCGATGCTGGATCACGTTCCAACGGCATAAAATATATCCTCCAATTCCACCCTGCTGCTGCCACTTTTGATAGTTGCGGATAGATTTGAGCAGTTGGCGACTGGGTTCCCACCACTTGCTAAGTTTTTCGCGGCTCCAGTCTGGTTCTGTAGCAGAAATGATTGACTTAGTGATTGACTCAACCATTGTTTGTACAATTTTTTGATGATGTAGACAATTGTGCCTATTTGTGTGGTTTATCTTAAGATTAATCTCTAACTTGACTAGGGAGATTTATTTAATCTCCGCAGAGTGCTAGCAGAATCTATAAGAAAGAAAATGATTTAAGCATTGTTTTCAGCAGGCCGGGATTTGATAATTTTGGCAGGGATACCAACGGCAGTTTGGCCTGCGGGAATATCTGATAAAACTACAGCATTGGCACCGATATTTACGTCGTCTCCTAGGTTAACCTTGCCGAGGATTTTTGCACCAGCGCCGACGTTAACCCGATCGCCCAATTGAGGGGATTCCAGCGGCTTGTCCAAATAGCGGTTTCCCAACGTTACACCTTGGCGGATAATGCAGTCGTCGCCGATCGTACAATATCCGTGAATAATAATAGCGTTTTGATGTTCAATCACTACGCGACGACCGAGCTTCACAGTGTAAGGCAAGTCTATCCCGTAACTATTGCGGACTTTTCGGTAGAGTGCTCGATAAATAATGCTCAAAGGAGCTCGCAGTAATTTCGGTTCTACCTGCATTCTCCAGACGCCAAAACGCTGCACTGCTACGGCGCGAAATCCCGGTTTTGTCCAATCTCGACCATGAGCAATCCAGTCTTCTTTAATTTGCTGCCACAATCCCAGGCCGGGGCTTTCTACTTGATTTTCACTGGTGATTAAGTTTTGCTCAGTTACCATAAGCTCTAATTCACGCTATTTCTTGTTTACTCTATTGCTAGATGCCGACGATATTAATGGGTCTGTCAGGTTTCTGAGGAAGGAGCAATCCGGTTTTATCGATCGAGAATACTAATTTCTCGGCTGCATCCTAAAATATTTTGCTTGCCTAGGTTAACCTGGTTTAGTTAGCTTTTACCGATTTACCAACTCCCTTTAAAAGTTTTTGGATTTTTCAATCTTACCCCCCTTAAAAAATACACTATTTAATACAAAATCCCTCAGCAATTCTGGTGGATCGCCATCGGGTTTGCCTTGAAGTACGCGGCGAACCCTCCACGCTGCAAAACCGGAAGCCCAGGATATATCAGTTAATGCTGTGTAAACCAAGCCGTAGTTTTTGATAAAGTACCTACGTCGGGAATCAAACCAATAGGTGGGCAGCCGCTTGGCGGGCTTTTTGGTGTCAGTGACGCCTGAGCTTTGGCCGACTAAGTGGACAACACGACTTTCGGGTACGTACCAGCAACTCCAGCCAGCTTTGTTCGCTTGCAGACAAAAGTCCATTTCTTCGCAGTACATGAAATAAGCTTCATCCATCAAGCCAATCTTTTCAAATACTTCGCGACGCACGATCATGCTGGCTCCAGCTACCCAATCAGTTTGACAGGTTTTTTGAGAAATGGGAGGCGCTGCGGCCCAGTTGGCTAATAACTTGGATATAAAGCCTGTCCGCCAACCAAAATCGAGTTCGGTAAAGAGGTTGTGAAACCGAAAAGCTGACTCTTGGGGCGTGCCGTCGGGGTCTTCCAAGCGGCTGCCGGCGATGCCGGCTTCGGGGTGGGATTCCATGAAATCGACGAGGGCTTTTAAGGCACCGGGGCGAACTATGGTGTCTGGGTTGAGCAGCAGGAAGTAAGGAGGAGGATTGGTGGATTGGAGGGCGGGACGGATCACGGCGTTGTTGCCGAAGGCAAATCCGCCGTTGCGGTTTAGGGGAAGGAAGGATGCCCATTCATTCCAGCCTTCTGAGGCGATCGCACTACTAATTTCTTCGACGGAGCGATCGCCTGAAGCATTGTCGCCAACTACAACTCGCATACCGGGCAGCGATTGAACTTCGCTAACTAGAGAGCGCAAGCAGTCTATTGTCAAACTAGAGGTTCGGTAGTTAACAATGACAACCAGCAGTGGATAGGGGTGATTGGACTCGCTGGCCTTCGACATAAGTACCGTTGTTGGTTTAACAACTTTTTAGCTCAAGTTGTATCCATCTGGCAAGCTGGAGCGATCGCCCGGAGTGCAGGTATCGCCTAAGTACATGAGTGGGAAAATACACAAGTAGTCAAAAGCGAGGGTCACTCCGTGAAACGAAGCAATCCCAAAGGTTCTGGCAGCTTTACATTCGGTTACACAGCCCGGTTTATTTGCGCCTACCTACTTACTTTTTTGATTGCTCCAACATAATTGACAAAAGCTGCCACCGCTGCCGGTGCATTTCTTCGTGAGTCAGGCGGTGAGCATATTTCAGACCTGCCATGCCCATATTTTGAAGTAGGTTCAAGTTTTCTCCCGACTGTTTGAGCAAGTTTGCTAAATCAACTGGGTCATTGCAATTACCGATCAAGCCTGTGATAACGTTTTCGATACAGTCGCGGAGTCCGGCGGTGTTGTTTGCCAGTACCGATACGGCCTGGGAATAAGCATCGTATACTATTCTGGGCTGTTCGTCTGAGGTACTGGGAACCACAACAGCATGATATTGTTGCAGCCGGCCGAAGAATTCTCTGCCGTAAGGAATAGTTCCCAAAATTTCTATCTGTACCGATTTTTGCATTGCCTTGCTGGCTGCTTGGCAGTTGCTTAACAGTTCGCCTTCACCTAGTATGTCCAGCTTGACGGGAATGTTTTCCTCCTCCAAGACTTTCATTGCTTCTAGGAGAACTAACAGGCCTTTCTCTGGAACCAATCTGCCCGCAAATAGAATTTTTAGTTGTTTGGGCGAGGCTGACAGTTTTTCGTGCCATATTTTAGTCGCCTCTGCTTCCGAAATAATATTTTCTTCATCTATCCACGAAGCATGAATTATCTGACTTTGCTTGTGTCGTTTGTTTAATAAACTTTGCTGATATTCTGCCTGTGTAAAGATTGTCAAGTCGGCGCTGTTGATGCACCAGCGATTATATGTTTCGTATATGTAAGCTTGAATTTTGGCTTTAATGCTAGCAGGGGGGCCCGGCAGCAGCAGCCACGGTGCGGACTCAACTATGAGCAGGTATGGTTTCCGCTGTATCAGGACTATTGGCGTCACTAACCATGCCATCGGAATCGGCCAGCCTGCTACGGCACTATGTACGATATCTGAAGATGCGATCGCGCCCCAAAGCTGGGCAACCGTTGCCGGCAGCAGCAATATTGCTTTGGCAAAGCTATTTGGGGAGGGAAGGTCAATAAATTTAGCATCAGCAAATGATGTTTCCGAATCCACCTTTATTGTATTTTCGGGGGGGGTTCTCGCACGCACGGAGATGCTAGCGTGAAGTTTTTCAAATACTTGAAGTGTTGGGTTATGTCTTTAGCCCACACACATTAAATCGAGATACCTGCTGCCTTTGAAATCGCAGAACAATGGGATGTTGAGGACTAGCAGGTAGCGCTTGTCTATGGGCATCAAAGTTGGTTCTTTATCTCCATCTTCTGTGATATTTAACGAGTTGGAGTTCATAAAATACACTACAATTAAATGCGATATATCTATTTTAATACCACTTTCAGCTAATCCGCATTTAAATTGCATAGTAAAATAAATTTTTCCCCTTTTGGGGAGTAGGGTTGGGCCCGAAAGCCCGCCCTCAAAATACAAATTAAATGCACAACAGCTTAGCCAGTTTTTAGTATTAATTGACACCCTAAACACGGAATCATATCGCCAAACAATACTGAAGTCAATTTTAAATCTCGCCCCTCTGGATCAAAGTCGATACTGCCTATAGGCTTGACTGGCAGCTCGGTGCAGCAGCGAATGCCGATAAACTAACCCCTTAGCGTCATCGCAATAGCCCCCGCCAATCACGCAGGCAACGGGATAGCCACCAGCCAAACACGCCATCAAAACTTGCATTTCCCGGCGAAATAAGCCCGTATCAGTTAAAGCTAATTTTCCCAGTTTGTCACCGTGATGAGGGTCTACTCCAGCATCGTACAAAACTAAATCTGGCTTGACATTTGACAGCAAATCTGGTAGGAATTTATCCAAGGTTTGTAAATATTCGTCGTCCTCCATACCTACAGGCAAAGGTACATCTAAATCGCCCTTTTGTTTGATGCCGGGAAAATTGACTTCGCAGTGCATCGAGAAAGTAAAAACGCTACTGTCATCTTGGAAAATTACAGCGGTTCCGTCTCCTTGGTGGACATCTAAATCGACAATTAAAACTTTGCGAACTAAACCATTTTTTTGTAAGACGCGAGAGGCGATCGCCAAATCATTAAAAATACAAAAACCAGACCCAAAAGCAGGGAAGGCGTGATGAGTTCCGCCCGCAGTATTGCAAGCCAAACCGTAGTCTAAAGCGAGCTTGGCAGTTAGTACAGTTCCTGCAACCGCAGTGTAAGTGCGATTAGCAAGAGCCCGACTCCAAGGCAGACCAATTCGCCGAGTCGCTTTGTTATCGAGCGTCCCGTTGCAGTAAGCTTGAACATAGGAGTGGTCGTGGACTAATTCAATCCATTCTTGAGGGGGAAGTTCGGGAGCGTGAAATTGCGATTTATCTGCTACCCCGTCCGCGAGCAGCATCTCGTAAAGCATCCGAAACTTTGCCATCGGGAAGCGGTGAGCCGATGGCAGAGGTGCAACGTAATCTTCGTGGTAAATAATTGGTAAGTCCATTAAAATTATTGTATAACGAATGAATCTCCAATTGAACACCTGCAATCTCAAATTAAAATTCGCTGGAGAACCTGTATATGCAACAACTAAAAACAGTCTGGCAGTCCGGCAGCACCGACCCCGAAAATGCTGACAATCTCGATAATATTAGTCAGTGGTGGGCAAACCTGAACGGGAAAGAAATTAGCTGGGTAGAGCGACTGATTCCGCAAATCGGCGGTCTGAGCGAAATTCACTGGCATCCCCAGCGTTTTGACGAAACATTTGTGATAGTCAATCCTGAAATTCGGGAGGAAACTCTCTATTGGTACATACCCGATTCTCCTGTCCAACGTAACAACACTGTTGACAAATTAGAACTTGACAACTTGCAACAGCAATTGTACATCTATCCTCAGTTGGAAGCGGAACTGGTAATTCGCGTAGGAATTCCCGAAGTTAAATATCAAACACTTGAATTAAACAATCCCGAAATCGCCTTGGGCGAAGATAATCTGCTGCTGCTGTGGGAATCCGACCAAGAACTAGAAATTAAAATTTACTTAAGCAATGAAAATATTGCTAAACTTAAGGAATTGCTGGCATAGAAAAGACAGAGAAAATATTTTATATGGTAGGCTGTGGGTGCCAATGGATGGATCGCATCTATACTCTTAGTTACCTATAAATATCTTAAGACTGATGGGCGGCTGGGTCAAAACCAAGGTTTTTCACAGCCATACTTTGTTGCAGCGACAAGAGTAAAAAAAACGGTTTCTTTGCCTCGTGGTATGTCTAGGTGTGTATCTCGCCTAAAACCCTTTGAATGTGGCAGCAGAATGTCCAGAAAATTGCGTTATCCTCCTGGGAGTTTTAATCCTAAAGTCAAGCAAAAAACAGTCCTGGGCGCATCAACCGGGTTATACCAAAATACTTTGTCGCAGCTATTGAACAAAGTTAAAACACCCGGTTACTTTGGTCTGGAGTGCCTAAGCAATGATGGTTTTTTTGGCAGACTTAATTTGTACAGAAAATCAGGCGATTTTTGGGGGCAATAAAATGTGGTTAAGTACGGTTAGTTTCAGTGGCAAACTTAAGACAAGCAACCAATAAGTTTAAAAAATAGAAGGTGCGTTAGTTGATGGCTACTATCTAAAGTTAATCCTCTATTTGCTGAGTTTGAAAAGGTTTAATAAATAATTAGGATCGGAAGGAATCGCTAAATTTATTAAATCATCAATCTGCTGCTATTACTAAAAAAATCACCATAACCCGACAAAAAATGATATTTGACAAAGAAAGTATTCACATTTTAATTATTGATGATCAGCCCCAAAACCTGCGCTTTATATCAAACATATTGACGAAAGAAGGGTATAAAGTTCAGCGGGCGATTTCGGGAGAAATGGCGGTCAATGCTAATTTAACCGTTCTCCCAGACTTGATTTTGCTAGATATTGCTATGCCAAAAATGAACGGATATGAAGTATGTGCTCGACTTAAATCCAACGAAAAAACGAGGGAAATTCCGGTTATTTTTTTGAGTGTGTTTGAGGAAACTTTTCACAAAGTTAAAGCTTTTGAAGTCGGCGGTGTTGACTACATTACTAAGCCTTTTCAAGTGGAAGAAGTTTTAGTGCGGATCGAAAGTCAACTGACTATACAACAGCTATCAAAACAATTAAAACAGCAGAATGCCCAACTGCAAAAAGAGGTAGAATTCCGCAAGCGAACAGAACAATCACTCCGGGAAAGCAAAGCGCGTTTGCAGAAATTGGCGGTCAATATACCGGGAGTTCTTTATCAATTCATGAAGAAGCCTGATGGAAGTTTTAAGTTTGAATATATTAGTTATGCTTGTCGAGATATTTACGAATTAGAGAGTGACGAAATTTTAAAAAATCCCGACTTTTGCTTCGATCAAAATCATCCAGATGACCAAGAATATCTGGTGAAACAAATTGCTACTAGCGCCCAAACTTTAGAACCTTTTGCCTGTGAATGGCGGATTGTTACACCGTCGGGCAAACTTAAATGGCTGGAATCTAATTCTCGGCCAGAAATGCGTGATAATGGCGATATTGTTTGGTATGGCGTACTTTTTGATATCAGCGAGCGCAAGCACGCAGAAATAGAAATGGCTGGAGCTAAAGCTGCTTTAGAACGGCAAGTGCAGCGAGAATTGCTGATCGCAAAAATAACTCAAGAAATTCGCTCCAGCTTGCAGCCAGAACAAATATTTCAAATAGCTGCTACTCAAATCGGTCTGGCATTCTGCGTCAATCGGTGTTTGATTCATACTTACGTTACTAGCCCTCAAGTTGATATTCCTCTGGCGGCAGAGTATCTCGAACCCGATTGCGAATCTATTCGGAACGTACCTGTTCCAATTTGGGGTAATCCTCACGTCATACAAATGATGATACAAGATCTGGCGATCGCCTCCAACAATGTTTATTCAGACCCTCTGTTGCAAGCGGCTCAACCGATTTGCCAGAAGGTTGGGTTAAAATCGATGCTGGCAATTCGCACTTCTTACCAAGGCAGGGCAAACGGTGCTATCTGTTTGCACCAGTGCGATCGCTACCGGGAATGGACTTCCGAGGAAATCGACTTATTAGAAGCTGTGGCGGCTCAAGTAGGGCTCGCTATCGCTCAAGCTAAACTGATCGAACGAGAAAAAAACCGAATTCAGCAGCTCGATCGGCAAAATAAAGTGCTGCAAGCAGAAATTCGCACCCGTGTCCGCGCCGAGCAAGCTCTGCAAGAATCGGAAACAGAATTGCGGGCGATTTTTGCCGCCATGACTGACACAGTTTTAGTGAGAAATGCAGAAGGGCGCTGCATCAAAATTGCCCCGACAGCATCAACAAATTTGGTGAAACCTCCCAGCGAAATGATTAACAAAACCGCTCATGAAGTCTTGCCTAAACCTGTAGCAGATTTAGTATTAAATGCCATCCAACAAGCTCTAAAAACTAAGCAAAGCATTAATGTTGAATATAGCTTTAAAGTCGGAGAGCGCGACGTTTGCCTCGACGCTAAAGTTTCTCCGCTGACTGCAGATTCAGTGATTATCGTGGCGCGAGATATTAGCGTTCGCAAACAAACAGAATCCGCACTCAGAGAGAGCCAGCACTTCATTCAAGCTATCGCCGATTCCAATCCCAACCTGTTGTACGTTTACGATCTAATTGAACAGCGGAATGTCTACAGCAACCGACAAATTTCGACGATGCTCGGATACACAGCCCAAGAAATACAAGATATGGGTACAGCAATGATGCCAATTCTGCTCAACTCCGACGATTTGCCAAATTTTTTTGAAAGCATCCAAAAAGTAGATCAAGCCAAAGACGGTGATGTCATTGAATGTCAATACCGAATGAAACACAAAAACGGTGAATGGCGGTGGATGCACAGTTGGGATACAGTATTTCTCAGAACAAGCGATGGTAAACCCAAACAAATTCTCGGCACTGCTAATGACATCACAGACCGCAAATTAGCCGAAGAAAAACTGCTAGAATCCCAACAAAGAATCTCATTTTTATTGCAGCAAACGCCGATCGCAGTTATCGAATTAAACCTCAATTTAGAAATTATCACTTGGAATCCCGCAGCCGTGGCTATTTTTGGCTACAGTGAGCAAGAAGCGATTGGTCGAGTCGCCTCCGATTTGATCGTACCTGAAAGCTATCACCCGCAATTATCTGAGATTTTCAATCATGACTTGAATGCCAAATCCAGCGGCACTACCGAAAATCTGACCAAAGACGGCAGAATTATCATCTGCGAGTGGTACAATACTCAGCTAATTGACGATAACGGTACAGCGATCGGCATTGCTTTAATGGCTGTAGATATTACCGAACGCAAGCAAGCAGAAACCGAACTGCAAGAAAGTGCTTTACGACAAAGAGCGATCGCCCGCATCATTGAAAGAATGCGGCAGACTTTAGATATCCGAGAAATTTTTCACGCCACAACCCGAGAATTGCGCCAAACAATGAAGTGCGATCGAGTCGCTATTTACCGTTTCAATCCAGACTGGAGTGGCGAATTTGTAGCCGAATCCCTTGACCGCAAGTGGGTTTCTTTCATCCAATCACAGGAGATCGATTCTCACCTTACTGAAGGCGCTTTAAACAGCGACCTTTGCGTCGTCAAAGAATTAGATAGCCCCTCACAAGAAGTACGCGATACCTATTTGCAACAAACCCAAGGCGGAGCCTACAGCCGAGGTACAACTTACCTTTGTGTCCCAGATATTTACCAGCAAGGTTTCGATAATTGTTATATCCAATTGCTAGAAAAATTTCAAGCTAAATCCTACATTATTGTACCAATTTTCTCCGGCAAAAAGCTCTGGGGATTACTAGCATCCTATCAAAATTCTGCTCCCCGCCAGTGGAGTGAAGCAGAAATCAACGTTGCAGTTGATGTAGGTACTCAGCTAGGAGTAGCATTACAGCAAGCGGAATTGCTCGCCCGCACTCAAAGGCAGTCCATGGAACTGATTAAATCCAAAGAAAACGCCGAAGTTGCCAACCGCGCCAAAAGCCAATTTCTAGCTTCCATGAGCCACGAACTTCGCACACCTCTCAACGCCATTCTCGGTTTTTCCCAAGTCATGGCGCGCAACAGTTCTATCACGGAAGAACAAAAAGAATACATAGAAATTATTAACCGGAGTGGCGAACATTTGCTGGAACTCATCAATGATGTTTTGTCCATGTCCAAAATAGAAGCAGGTCAAATTACCATCAATCCCAGCCGCTTCAATCTCTACAACCTTCTCAACAGTCTCAAAGAAATGCTGCAACTAAAAGCCAACTCAAAAGGTTTGCACCTAATCTTTGAAAATGCCGATGATTTGCCACAATACATTCAAACAGACGAAGCTAAATTGCGGCAAGTTTTAATTAACCTACTCGGCAATGCGATTAAATTTACTCAGCAGGGAACCGTGACTTTGCGCGTCAGCAGCCAATCTGACAAAGACGCCACAGAAGAAAAAAAATCCCAATTGTATTTTGAAATTGCCGACACTGGTCCCGGCATTTCTCCCTTGGAACTTGCCACATTATTTAAGCCATTTGTACAAACCGAAACTGGTCGAAAATCCATGCAGGGCACGGGTCTGGGGTTGCCGATCAGCCAACAGTTTGTCCGAATTATGGGAGGTGATATTGCTGTTGAAAGTAAACTCGGTCAAGGCACAATTTTTAGCTTTAATATCTGGGTTAACTTAGTAACACAAAGTGATGAACAAGAAAAATCCCCGATTAAACAAGTTATTGCTTTAGAAGCCGGACAAGACACTTATCGGATATTAATAGTTGAAGATGTAGCAGAAAATCGCCAACTGCTGCTTAAGCTCCTGATACCTCTGGGATTTGAAGTCCGGGAAGCAACTAACGGTCAAGAAGCAATTGCTTTGCATTCAACTTGGAAGCCGCACTTGATATTAATGGATATGCTGATGCCAGTGATGGATGGGTATGAAGCGACAAGAGAGATTAAGAAAACTCTAGAAGGTAAAGAAACAATAATTATTGCCTTGACTGCGAGTGCTTTTGACGAGCAGCGGCAAATAATTTTGTCTGCTGGTTGTAACGATTTGATATGTAAACCTTTTCGGGAAGAGGTACTCTTTGAAAAGATAGCACATCATCTCAACCTGCGTTATATTTATGAGAAAGAAAACTTATCTACTTCTTTTTCAACACCGACGCTGCTTAAAAGTTTGACCACCGAGGATTTGAGTGTAATGCCCACAGACTGGGTGGTCCAGTTGCACCGAGCAGCACTTTGTGTGGACGACAACCGCATCCTCGAACTGATCAAGGCAATTCCCGAAACTGAGGCAAATCTCGCTAACGCTTTAACAGATTTAGTCGATAATTTTCGGATAGATATCATTATCGATTTAACTCAATTATATTATGATGAACGACCATCCATTACCAGCGACTCCTAAAGACATTCTGATCGTTGACGATATGCCGGATAATTTGCGACTTTTATCCACTATGCTGACATCTTACGGGTATCATGTCAGGAAGGCTATTAACGGACACTTGGCTTTGCAAGGGGCACAAATATCTCCTCCCGATCTAATTTTACTAGATATTAATATGCCGCAAATGAACGGGTATGAAGTTTGTGAGCAGTTAAAGTTAAGCGAAAAAACTCAAGATATTCCGGTAATTTTTATTAGTGCGCTAGATGACGTGCTGGAAAAAGTTAAAGCTTTTCAAGTAGGAGGAGTGGATTATATTACTAAACCGTTTCAAGTAGAAGAAGTCTTAGCCCGCGTCCAAAACCAACTTTCCCTTCGTTCGCTGCAATCCAAACTGCAACTGCAAGCTAGGGAACTGCACGATCGCAATTCTAGATTGCAGGAAGAAATCGCAGAACGGCAGCGGGCTGAAGAATCAATCCGGTTTTTGCTGGAAACGACGCGGGCGATCGGCGAAGCTGTAGACTTTCACTCAGCTTTAGAAGTAATTCTGCACCAAGTGGGCGAAACAATCGGATGGGATGTCGGAGAAGCTTGGATTCCCGATGCAGAAGGAATTGTGCTGCAATCTGCCAGGGGCTGGTATGCCAGCAACGCGAGGATGGATGCGTTCCGCAAGCAAAGCGAACAACTGACATTTGCCATGAATATAGGGCTGCCGGGACGAGTTTGGGCATCCAAGCAACCGGAATGGGTAGAAGATATTTCCAAGGGATACCCGCATTTTCTCCGAAGTCAAATAGCACTAGAACTCGGATTCAAAGCTGGTTTTGGCGTACCGATTTTGGTAGGCAATGAAGTATTGGCAGTGCTAGTTTTCTTTAAAATTTCGTCTGCTGGGAAAGACGCACGATTTATAGACGTTTTTAATGCGGTCGGCACTCAATTAGGTTCTTTGATTCAGCGCAAACAAGCAGAAGAATTGCTGCGTATTGCTCAAGAAAAATATCACAGCATTGTAGAAAATGCGATGGAAGGCATTTTTCAAAGCACGCCTTCAGGAGGCTATCTCAGCGCTAATCCAGCTTTGGCAAAATTGTACGGTTACGACTCGCCAGAAGAACTGATGTCGGAGATTAACAATATTGCTCAGCAACTGTACGTAGACCCGGAACGCCGCCTCGAATTTGTGGCTGCTATGGATGCTGAAAATGCCGTTTCGGGGTTTGAATCTATGGTGTGTCGCAAAGACGGGCGCCGGATTTGGGTGTCAGAAAATGTTCGGGCTGTTCGAGATTCAAAAGGTAATCTGATCTACTATGAGGGTACTGTTTCTGACATTACAGAGCGCAAATTAGCGCAAGAAGCGCTAAAAGTTCAACAAGAACAAAGCGAGAAGTTGCTGTTAAATATTTTGCCCAAACCAATCGCAGAACGCTTGAAGGCAGAGCAAAGCACGATCGCCGACAGTTTTGCCCAAGTAAGTGTTTTATTTGCTGATATTGTTGGCTTTACTGAGTTATCTGCTAGAATGTCTCCCACCGAGTTGGTAAAACGCTTGAACGTAATTTTTTCGCACTTCGACCAGTTAGCTGAAAAGTACGGTGTGGAGAAAATTAAGACTATTGGCGATGCTTACATGGTAGTCGGGGGATTGCCTACGCCGAGACAGGATCATGCCGAGGCGATCGCCCAAATGGCCCTGGGAATGCAGGCAAAAATAGCAAAGTTGTGCGCCGAGACAGGGGAAAAACTGGCAATTCGCGTCGGCATCAATTCCGGCCCAGTGGTTGCGGGAGTAATTGGTGTGAGCAAGTTTACTTATGATTTGTGGGGAGATACGGTGAATGTAGCGGCGAGGATGGAAGCTACGGGTTTTGCAGGCAGCATTCAAGTTACTGATGTTACTTATGAGCTTTTGAAAGATAAGTATTTATTTGAGAGGCGAGGCGTGATTCCGGTAAAAGGTAAGGGGGATATGATGACTTATTGGTTGCTACAAAAAAAGTAAAAATTGGGAATGGGGCATCGGGCATTGGGCATCGGGCATTGGGCATTGGGCATTACAACAAATAACCAATAACCAATAACCAATAACCAATAACCAATAACCAATAACCAATAACCAATAACCAATAACCAATAACCAATAACC
>NZ_JAUBOS010000013.1:0-47095 GCF_036700365.1 Microcoleus sp. w2-18bC1 | reverse complement strand
AATAACCAATAACCAATAACCAATAACCAATAACCAATAACCAATAACCAATAACCAATAACCAATAACCAATAACCAATAATTCATGACTACTGACTTCTGCTATGATGAAAGTAGTTAACGAAACTTTACATAATAGCCGTGACTGCACAACAATTAGTATCTGCAACCAGCTTTGAAAAATTAATTTGGACTTGGAAAGGTCACAAAATCCAATATACCGTCCAAGGAACCGGCCGCCCTCTGATCTTGATTCACGGATTTGGGGCTTCGATCGGACATTGGCGGCAAAATATCCCCGTACTCGCAGCCGGCGGCTATCGCGTATTTGCTTTGGACTTGCTGGGATTCGGTGCTTCCGCCAAACCAGCCCTAGATTACACTCTGGAATTGTGGGAAGAATTGCTGACTGATTTCTGGGCGGATCTGGTACTAGAACCGGCGGTATTTGTCGGGAATTCGATCGGCGCTTTGCTGAGTTTGATGGTAGTCGCCAACCATCCAGAAATATCAGCAGGCGGTGTCTTAATCAACTGTGCTGGCGGGCTCAACCATCGGCCCGACGAACTAAATTTCCCGCTGCGAGTAGTGATGGGGACTTTTACTAAATTAGTTCGATCGCCCCTGATCGGCCCCTTTGTCTTCAACAACATCCGCCAAAAACACCGTATCCGCAACACCCTGCGCCAAGTCTACGGGAACCGCGAAGCCATCACTGACGAACTCGTAGAACTCCTCCACGCCCCCTCCTGCGAGCCCGGAGCTCAACAAGTGTTTGCCTCGATTCTCACAGCCCCTCCAGGCCCTCAACCGTCAGAATTGCTGCCCAAAGTCGATCGTCCGTTATTGGTACTTTGGGGCGCAGACGACCCCTGGACGCCCATCGCCGGCAGCCAGATTTATCAACAATTGGCCGCCAACGATAAACCAGTGAAATTTGTTTCAATTCCCAACACAGGCCACTGTCCCCACGACGAGCGGCCGAGTGAAGTCAACGCTCTGATTTTGGACTGGCTGCTGGAATTGAAGTAAAATTTTTCCGATCGAGCCAACCCTTGGGCGATCGAGTCAAACCCTTGCATTGCAATAGTTTGGCCTCGCTCCACCGCACCGACACCCCCGCAGCAGCCGACTCAAAAAACAATTTTTGGAAAAAGTATTGACACAATTTAGTGAGTCAGCTATATTGATGGACGTGTGAGGAGCGAACCAGAAGAAGCACCGAGACGAAACACGGCCAGTCGTCGGTGCTTTTTCTGTTGCAAGGCATTTTTAAGAGTTTTAAATTATCTCTAATTCACATCCAGAAGATCGGTAAGCCCGCCCCGCTTTCTTCCATTCTTCATTCGCGTTCTTAGCGTCTTCGCGGTTCGTTAAATAAATATTCTGATCTTGCAAAAAAAGTAATTGACTCCACTCGATCGGGAAAAATCCGAAAATGTGGATCTTTTTAGATCATCAAAATTTGATTGCATAGAAGTCAAAACTAGACAGTTATATAATAATAAATTGTCGCTGGGTCGGGGCGGGTCGCTCTAGATTTTATCCAGATGTTGGCAAACCCGCCCCTGTGGTATTGGTGCTACAAATATCAACGATCGCCCAAAACAAATTGTTCGATCGCAGCCGCCACCCCATCTTCCTCCACATCCGGCGCCACCCAATTAGCAGCAGCCTTCACGCCATCAGGAGCATTGCCCATCGCCACGCCCACACCCGCGTAGGCAATCATTTCTACATCATTAAAATTGTCGCCGATCGCCATCACATTCGCCGCCTGCAAACCCAAAAGTTCCTCCGCTAAATACTGCACCGCATCTCCCTTATTCGCCACAGGATGCGTAGCCTCAAAAAAAGTAGCAACGGATCGAGTCAAATAAAGCTCTGCAGGCGTGTAGCGCAGTCGCATACTGCTGAGCAAGCCGTCGAGTACCCCCGGATTCTCGCACAAGGCCAAAACTTTCGTCGGTTCCCCCGGAAGATCTCGCCGCAAATCTTTAATCACCATTGGTTCAATGCCCGATCTTTCGGCATAAATTCGGGTAGCTGCGGTAATTTCCGGCACGTAAAGTTGGTCGTCAATGTAGAAATGGATCGAAAGCAGCGGTCGCAAATGCGGTTCTTCAAAATAATCTAACAGTTGCAGAGCAGTTTGTTTCGACAGCGGCAAGTGCCGCAGCCGCTTTTGAGTCGCGTGATCTTGAATCCACGCGCCTTGGTAGCAAATCAGTGGCAATGTTGAGCCGATGTCGCGGTGAAAACGCAAAGCTGATCGGTACATCCTGCCCGTAGCGACGGCCACTTTCACTCCCCGCGACTCGGCAGCTAAAATTGCCTGCTTGACTGGTTCTCGGATGGTATTTGACAAACCTGCGATCGTGCCGTCTATATCCACTACCAGCAATTGAATGTCTGCGGTGCCAAAAGCGCGATCGGTCGCATTAGCTGGATTTGAGGCAGTTATATTCTGCATGATTTTTTTAGATTTTAGCTGTTGATTTGCACGCACCCGTTTATTTTGCCACTGGCGGGATAGCAAAGTGCGACTTCTGATTTTTTGAAGACTAAAATATAGATAACTAAATAAAGGAGAAAAAAAGTATCTAGGACGACTCTTTAGGGAGGGATTTAGCTAAGCTATATCATAGTAGCCAGTTTACTGCCGTAAAAACCGCACTCGACCGACGCTGTGTATTTTCACTTACTTAATAATACTTGTGACCAAAAAGAATGCAACTATAATCCCGCGCTCCAAACCATTATATTATTAATCATTCCCAATCTAAAATCTAAAATCTAAAATTGTCTAACCGCATCTTTGAAATTACCCCCAACCATCATGATTTCTATTCCGGGATACCGCATTGACGGAGAACTTTATACAAACCCTCACACAGTTATTTATCGAGGGATGCAGCTTGAGGAACAAAAACCCGTTATCCTCAAAACTCTCACGCCGCCATATCCTAGCCCAGCGCAAATATCTCAACTGCTGCACGAATCAGAAATTCTTAAAAATTTGAATTTACCGGGAATAGTCAAGCTTTACAAAATAGAAACCTACAATCACTTTCCGGTTTTAGTTTTAGAAGATTTTGGTGGGATTTCCCTAAAAGACTTTCTCAGCAACAACCAGCTAGAGTTACAACAATTTCTGCATATTGCCATCAAACTAGCAGAAACTATTGGGCAACTTCACGAACACCACATCATCCATAAGGATATTAAACCCAGCAATATTATTGTCAATATCGAGACAGGAGATGTCAAGATAGCTGATTTTGCGATCGCCTCCCTGCTACCGGGCGAAAACACCGCCCCCAGCCATCCCCATTTACTCGAAGGTACTCTCGCCTATATGTCTCCTGAACAAACGGGACGCATGAATCGGGCGATCGACTACCGTACCGATTTTTATTCTTTAGGCGTCACCTTTTATGAAATGCTTTGTGGCGAATTGCCTTTTCAGGCGATCGATCCTATGGAATTAGTACACTCCCATATTGCCAAAACGCCCGTTTCTCCTTGTGAAAACAGAAAGCAAAAAGTACAAAGCAGAAGCATCGAAGGCAGAATCAATCAAGTAAAAACCAAGGAGATTCCTCAAGTCGTTTCCGATATCGTCATAAAACTCTTAGCAAAAACCGCCGAAGACAGATATCAAAGTGCTTTTGGACTTTTGTACGACTTGGAAAATTGTCTCGATCAACTGCAAACTACAGGCGAAATTTCCCACATAACCCTCGGCGAGCAAGATCAGTCAAGTCACCTGCAAATTTCCCAAAAATTTTACGGGCGAGAAGCAGAAGTTAATATGCTTCTCAGTATCTTCCAGCGGATGAGGCGAGGCAATACAGAAATTGTGCTGATTGCTGGTTCTGCAGGTGTGGGCAAATCGTCGTTAGTATATGAAGTTTACAAGCCGATTCGGCCGGAAAACGGGTATTTTATTGACAGCAAATTTGAGCAATTTAAGCGCGATATTCCCTACGCTTTTTTGCTCCAAGCTTTTCAAGATTTGTTGCGACAAATTTTCACCGAAAATACCGCAGAAATCCATGTTTGGAAAGAAAAAATTTTAAAAGCACTCGGCGGTAACTGCCAAGTAATTATTGAAGCTATTCCCGAATTAGAACTAATTGTTGGGCCGCAGCCCCCCGTCCCAGATTTAGGAGCAAATGAATCTCAAAATCGCTTTAATTTAGTATTTCAAAACTTCATCCGCGTCTTTGCTCAAAAAGAACACCCCCTAGTAATTTTTCTGGACGACTTGCAGTGGGTCGATTCAGCATCTCTCAAGTTAATAGAACTGCTAGCAACTGACCTGGGAACTCAATATTTATTAATAATTGGAGCTTATAGAGAGCAAGAAGTAGATGCAAATCATCCCCTAACGCTGACCGCCGAAGCAATTAAAAAAGCAGGCGGGACTGTGAGGGCGATCGCCCTTTCGCCTTTAGATATAAGTAGCGTCAACCAATTTGTTGCCGATACTTTGAACTGCGGCCCAGAAAAATCCCTAAGTTTAGCAGAATTGCTTTGGCAAAAAACCGCTGGAAATCCCTTCTTTTTAACTCAATTAATAAAATTTATTTACTCAAAAGGTTTAATTCAATTTAAACTTTCATCCTCTGAGAATTTGGTCGAGTTAGCTGAACCTAAACTGTCGGGATTAGCGCAACCAATCTCAGAGCGAATTGTGAAAAAATGCCAAATTATCGGCGAGTGGCAGTGGGATATCGAACAAATACAAGAAATGGGAATAACTGACAATGTTGTAGAATTAATGATAGATAACATTCAGAAGCTTTCAGAGAATACCCAAGAACTGCTTAAATTAGCCGCTTGTATCGGGAACAAATTTGATTTAAAAATTCTCTCGACAATCGCCGATAAACCTCTGGCGTCCGCAGCAACAGACCTCGGGGAGGCACTTCAGTCCGGTCTGATTTTGCTCGTGAATAACGCCTACAAAATTTCGATAGCACTAGCAGCAAGCACAGAAGTAACAGACAC
Organism: Microcoleus sp. w2-18bC1; assembly: GCF_036700365.1. Classification (NCBI taxonomy): domain Bacteria; kingdom Bacillati; phylum Cyanobacteriota; class Cyanophyceae; order Oscillatoriales; family Microcoleaceae; genus Microcoleus; species Microcoleus sp. w2-18bC1. The sequence goes on along the minus strand of NZ_JAUBOS010000013.1, from coordinate 42,079 downwards.
AATATCTAGAGACTTTACAGATAAATTTTCCCTACCAGTGGCTGATATTCCTAGCGCCACTTACAATTTTTTGCATGAGCGAGTGCAGCAAGCAGCTTATGCTTTAATATCCGATTATGAAAAACAAAAAATCCATCTCAAAATAGGCAACTTTTTCCTGCATAATTCACCGCCAGAGCAATTAGAAGAGCATATTTTTGATACCGTAAACCAACTAAATTTAGCGAAAGAAATTATCAGCAGCCAATTAGAACAATTTCAATTATGCCAATTAAATTTAATTGCTGGCCGCAAAGCAAAAGCAAGTGCAGCTTACGAACTTGCCCTCAAATATTTAACTGCAGGTATTGAACTGCTTCCTCCCCAAAGTTGGCAAACTGACTACGACTTAACTCTGGCACTCTACGAGTCAGCAGCAGAAGCTGCTTACCTGAATACCGACTTTGAACCAATGGAAAAATGGGCGATAATTGTCCTGCAACACGCAACAAATGAACTAGACAAAATCAAAGTGTTTGAAATCAGAATCATAGCTTGTGCGATGCAAACCAAACTCCAAGAATCGGTAAAAATTGGTCGGGAAGCACTAAAAATGTTAGGAATCCAATTTCCCGAATCGCCGATTCCCCTCCACATTCAGCAAGCAATGGCTAAAACTGCAGCTTATTTAACAGAAAAAAAAATAGAAGATTTAATTGACTTGCCAATTATGACAAATCCGCACAAATTAGCAACTATGCGCGTGCTTTCCAGTATGTTGTCAGCTACATTTATAGTTGAACCTGTGCTTCTGCCACTGATTGTGTGCGAGCAAGTTAATTTATCTATTAATTACGGAAACTCTACTTTTTCTGCCTTCGGTTATGCTAATTACGGAGCAATTTTAAAAGGAATAGTTAGAGATATTGAATCGGGCGATCGCTTTGGTCAATTAGCTTTAAATTTGAGCGATAGATTAAATGCGTTAGAATTCAAAAGCAAAACGCTTAATTTAGTAGCATTTATTTTGATGAACGGCAAGCATCACGTTAAAGACTCATTGCCACTATTAGAGGAGGCTTATCAAAGCGCGCTAGAAAATGGGGATTTAGAATCTGTCGGATATTCAGCCGTAAATATTTGTCAGTCTTTGTATTTCATCGGTCAAGAATTGCCACAACTGGAACGGAGAATGGTAACTTACAACCATTTGCTGTTTCAACTCAAGCAAGACACTGTATTGACTTGGAATCAAATATATCGGCAAACTATTTTGCAATTGATGGGAAAATTGGAAAGCCCACACCTGGTATTAGGTGAAGTATACAGCGAAGAAAAATTGCTGTCGCTGCTGTTGGAAGCTAACGATCGGGTGGGACTACAGCACTTTTATTTGCAAAAATTAATACTAGCCTATTTATTTGGAGATACCGCTACAGCGCTAGAAAATTCAGCGCAAGCCGAAGTATATTTAGACGGAGTTGCAGGCTTTATTAATGTTTCTGAATACCAGTTTTACGATTCTCTAGCCCGCCTAGCTGCCTATCCATCGGCAACAGAAGAGGAACAAGAAGAGCATATTTTTTACGCTGTGAGTAACCGAAAAAAACTGCAACAAAAAGCGCTTTCTGCGCCGATGAATCTTCAGCCCAAATGCGACTTACTTACGGCAGAAAAAGCGCGTGTTTTGGGCAATGTTGAGAGAGCAATGGAATATTACGATCGCGCAATTGACGGAGCCGAAGAAAACGGATACATACAAGTACAAGCACTAGCAGCAGAATTGGCAGGAGCATTTTATCTATCCATAGGACGAGAAAAAAATGCTAAAACTTACTTGACAGAAGCGCGTTATTGCTATCAGCGCTGGGGAGCAACAGCCAAAGCAGCGCATTTAGAATCGAAATACTCGCACTTGCTAACTTCCGGCTCGATTTCAACTAATATTGAAACTCACCAATCTACCAGCAGCACTTCCACTACGAACGATAGTGCAGGCGTGCTAGACTTGACCACAGCAGTTAAAGCCTCGCAAACCTTAGCCGGCGAAATAGTTCTAGACAAACTGCTGGCAAAAATGATGAAAATTGTTATTGAAAATGCCGGGGGGCAACGAGGGTTTTTAATACTAGAAAAAGAGGGTCAATGGGTGATTGAAGCATCAAGATCTGTAGATGTCGATCGCGTTGCTGTCATGCAATCAATTCCGATAGATTTTGTAGCCGACGATCAACAAGTAACTTTGCTGGCAGTTGCCGTTGTGAATTACGTCGCCCGCACCCAGGAAAGTATAGTTTTAAACGATGCCACCCGCGAAGGACAATTTACTCGCACACCCTATATAAGGGCGGTTCAACCTAAATCAATTCTTTGCACTCCGTTAATTAATCAAGGTCAACTCACTGGGATTCTATATTTAGAAAACAATCTGACCACAGGCGCTTTTACCCAAGACAGGTTAGAAATATTAAAACTGCTGTCTTCTCAAATTTCTATCTCCATCGAAAATGCCCAACTTTACGCCAACTTGCACCAATTCAATCTGAATCTCGAAAATTTAGTACAGCAGCGTACCTCCGAACTTTCCCAAACTTTAGAAGACTTAAAATCCGCTCAAAATAAACTGGTAGAATCGGAAAAAATGGCTGCCCTCGGAGGGTTGGTTGCAGGTGTTGCCCACGAAATCAATACTCCCATCGGCATCGGCATCACCGCCGCCTCCCTGCTTGCTGAAAAAGCCACAAAGTTTTTTGAGGTTTACAGTAACGGCCAAATAAAACGTTCCGAGTTAGAAAAGTTTCTGGATACCGCCGTGCAAAGCAGTAATATGATTTTATCTAACCTCACGCGGGCAGCCGACTTGATTCACAGTTTTAAAGAAGTAGCTGTGGATCAGTCAAGCGAGTTAAAACGCACGTTTAATGTTAAAAACTATCTAGAGGAAATTTTGACATCCTTAAGTGCCAAACTCAAAAGAACTAAGCACAAAATAGAGATTAAGTGTGATGAAAATATTGTAGTGGACAGTTATCCCGGCGTAGTGTGTCAAATTGTGACAAATCTGGTGTTGAATTCGCTAATTCACGCCTACGATGTAGAAGACGAAGGAGTTCTGGCTTTTGATTTCAAACTAGAGGGCGATCGGCTAATATTTGAATATGCCGATAACGGCAAAGGAATTGACCCAGAAAATCTCAGTAAAATTTTTGAACCGTTTTTTACCACCAAAAGAGGTCAGGGAGGCACGGGATTGGGACTGCACATTATTTATAACCTTGTTACTCAAAAACTAAAAGGCACAATTAGCTGCACAAGTCAAGTAAATAAAGGCACAAGATTTATGATTGAATTTCCCGCTAAAATGAGCAGTTAGTTATTAGACCGCCAACATGGATATAAGTTTTATATAGGAGAACGATATATGTCAGAAGCTAGTAAAAACCTGTTGGCTGCAGGCGATGACGAATTAATCGCGGCGGGCGACGATGAATTAATATTTGCCGAGGAAGACGAGGCGGAACAACAACCGCTAGAAGAAAGTTGGAAAATATTAATTGTAGATGATGAAATAGAAATTCATAATATTACTAAACTAGCGTTAAACGATTTTAAGTTTGAAGGTAAAAGTATAACATTTATCAGCGCGTACTCAGGAAAAGAAGCCAAAGAAATAATCCAAAATAACTACGACATAGCATTAATTTTACTCGATGTAGTTATGGAAACAGAAGAAGCAGGCTTGGAAGTAGTTAAATACATTCGCGATATTTTAAATAATCAAATTGTGCGAATTATTTTACGCACTGGACAGCCCGGACAAGTACCAGAAGATGTAGTAATTGTCAGCTACGATATCAATGATTACAAAACAAAAACAGAACTTACTAATAAAAAATTATTTACCACAGTAGTCACCGCACTGAGAGCATTTAGATCACTCAATCAAATCGAGTCCAGCAAAAGCGAACTAGAAAAAATAGCTGCTGCTTCAGCCCGTTTTGTACCCCGTGAATTTTTGAAATTTCTCAAAAGAGAAAGCATCGTTGATGCCAGACTAGGAGACTCTGTACAAGCAGAAATGACGATTATGTTTGCCGACATTCGCTCATTTACAAGTCTGTCAGAAAGTATGTCTCCCCGAGAAAATTTTGAATTTCTTAACTCTTACTTAAGTCGAGTTGGCCCAGTTATCCGCGAGTATAACGGTTTTATAGATAAATACATTGGTGACGGGATTATGGCTTTGTTTCCTAACAGGGCTGAAGATGCTGTGCAAGCAGCAATTGAGATGCAGCATCAAGTGAAAATTTATAATAGACACAGGCAAAACAGTGGCTATCAACCTATTTCGATAGGGATTGGTTTGCATACGGGGACTTTAATGTTAGGTACGATTGGCGAAGCGGAACGAATGGAAAGTACGGTGATTTCTGATGCCGTTAATTTAGCTTCCCGCGTGGAAGGATTGACAAAGCTTTATGGAGTTGCTATTGTAGCTAGTGTCCAAACCCTTTGCCGAATAGACGATCCTCAACATTACAAGTGCCGGTTTCTCGATCGCGTTCAAGTCAAAGGAAAACAAACACCTGTTGCTGTATTTGAAATTTACGATGGCGACTCGCCGACAATGATCGAACTAAAAGCACAAACTCAAACTTATTTTGAACAGGGAATTTTTTTTCACTACCAGCAGCAATTCGCGCAAGCAAGGCAAATGTTTTTGCGCGTTTTGCAAATCAACAAATATGATAAGGCAGCATCTTTTTATGCAGAACGCTGCGATATGTTGATGAAGAATGCAGTCATTATGACTCTGGAAGGGATAGAGATATAGGGAATAGGGCATGGGGCATGGGGCATGGGGCATGGGGCATGGGGCCAAAAAGAATTAGGGAATGGGCATCAGCTAAGATACTGAACAGTGAACAGTGAACAGTGAACAGTGAACAGTGAACAGTGAACAGTGAACAAATAACTTAATTTATGCGCTTCACATCCCTTGATGTTTTTCGCGGAATTGCGATCGCCTCGATGATTCTAGTCAACAACCCCGGCAGTTGGAAACAGGTGTATCCACCGCTAGAGCACGCAGAATGGCACGGCTGCACCCCGACAGATTTAGTATTTCCGTTTTTCTTGTTCATCGTTGGCTGCGCGATGTCTTTCTCGCTGCCTAAATATCTTCAAAATTATCCAAAAACCGGAATAGAAACCTCAAAAATTACACAAACAAAGGAAAAATCAGAATCCGCCAAAAACCCTCTTCCTTCTTCCTTCTTCCTTCTTCCTTCTTCAAATATTTACTGGCGAATTGCGCGCAGGGCCGCGATTCTATTTCTATTAGGATTGCTGCTAAATACATCTTCGATCGCCCTTGACGTACTTCTCAACAGCGCCCCAGTGGAAAACTTCGGTAAAATCCGCATCATGGGAGTATTGCAGCGCATCGGCTTAGCTTATTTCATCAGTGCGATCGCTATTCTCAACCTTCCGCCCCGCAATCAAAAACTGCTCGCTGTGGCCGTGCTTTTGGGCTATTGGGGCGCACTAACCGTATTTGCTGTAGGGGGGTACACTGCAGGCGAACTCACGCCAGAAGGGAATCTAGGAGGATATGTCGATCGGCTAATTCTCGGTAGCCAACACCTGTACAAAGGCGGCCCCTTCGATCCAGAAGGATTGTTGAGCACTTTACCCGCAGTTGTCACAGTCCTCACAGGCTACTTTACCGGAGAATGGCTGCGAGTACAGCAAATCAAAACCCGCACCAGTATCAACTTAGCAATCTGCGGTCTCAGTTGCGTGGTAATCGGCCACTTGTGGGGATTTTTATTTCCGATAAACAAACAACTTTGGACAAGTTCTTATGTAGTTTTTACTGCTGGTTGGGCTTTACTATTGCTAGCATTTTGCTACGAAACAATTGAAGTGCAGGATTGGAAATGGGGGAAACCGTTTGAAATCATGGGATTGAATGCAATTTTTCTGTTTGTTGCTTCCGGTATTGTCGCCAGAATCCTGTTGAAAACTCATATCGGTACTGGTGAAAATGCTCCAACAACTTACAGTTGGATTTATGAAAACTGGTTTGTGCCGTGGGCGGGGCCGCTGAATGGTTCTCTAGCATTTGCGGTGACTGCGGTATTATTTTGGTGGTTAATTTTGTATGGAATGTACCGCCGTCGTTGGGCGATTAAAATTTGAGTAGTTTCGTCTGTAGTGGATATACCTCTTCTAATGATATGAGAAAAGGGATATCTTCCGATCGGGACGCCTGTTTAGGTTACAATTTAAGGCAGGAGGATTTTTTATGCCGACTACAGCTCAAGAAATCTATATTCAAGTTGTCCACACTTTGTCACCAACGGAACGGTTACGCTTGGCAACTCTGATCCTCAACGAGTTATCACAGCATAATGTCGCTGTCGTCGAACAAAGTGATACCTGGAGTGAGGAAGATTGTTTCGATGTAACAACCTTTTCTTTGCAATACGCAGCTACACTTTTCCCGGAGAGTGAGGAGATGGATTAGTGAAATTCAATCCTGGTGATGTAGTAACAGCAGATTTTCCTGGTGTCACAGGTGTTAAACGTCGCCCTGTTGTGGTTTTGTCCTCGACTACTTATCATAGAAACCGCCCTGATTTCATAGTTGGGTTAATCACTACCCAGACAACAAATCTTGGCTCTACTGACTATACTCTGCAAGATTGGGCATCCGTAGGTTTGAGAATTGTATCTGTTTTCCGCAGTTTCATTCTTACTTTACCGCCTTCTGCCAACCTGATTTTGATAGGGCATTTATCCGAACGTGATTGGAGTGCTGTTCGCGCCTGTGTAAAACTAACTTTAGTAGAATTGGACGATCGCCCACCGTCATCAGATTCATGACTCCCAAAAATTTTTATATGACATCCACACTACCTATCATTCATAGCGACCCCGATATTTTAGGGGGAAATCCAGTCTTAATCGCCACTCGCGTCCCGATCGAGACTCTACTTGATTATCTCGAAGCTGGTGATTCGGTCGATGAATTTTTAGACCATTTTCCTAGTGTCAGCGGCGATCGAGCGATTTCAGTTCTGGCAATGATACGATCGCCACATAACAACGTTTATTGATGTCCGCTTCCTCAACATCGATCGCCTGCAGGATCGGATTTCCGATCGCACCCCCGCCACAACTTCCACAAATTAACGCCCCAACCCCGCCCAGTTCAAGGATTTCGCCGATTTCTCGATCGCCCGCCACCGATCGCTAACTATAACTGAGCCCTAATCGCTAAAATTAAAAAAAGATACGTAATAGGCAGGCAGGCGTCAATGATCCCAACAGTTATAGAACAATCCGGTCGCGGCGAACGCGCCTTTGACATTTACTCGCGACTCCTGCGCGATCGCATCGTCTTCTTGGGCCAACAGGTTGACTCAGATTTGGCTAACCTGATTGTTGCCCAATTGCTATTTTTAGACGCCGAAGACCCGGAGAAAGATATTTACCTCTATATCAACTCCCCAGGGGGTTCGGTAACAGCAGGTATGGGCATTTTTGACACGATGAACCACATCCGCCCCGACATTTGCACTATTTGTCTCGGTTTGGCAGCCAGCATGGGCGCTTTTCTGTTGAGTGCCGGCGCTAAAGGCAAGCGGATGAGTTTGCCTCACTCCCGGATTATGATCCATCAACCTCTAGGCGGAGCTCAAGGACAAGCAACCGATATTGAAATTCAGGCCAAAGAGATTTTGTACCACAAACGTCGCCTGAACGAACATCTTGCCAACCATACCGGTCAGCCGCTTTCCCGCATTGAAGAAGATACCGAACGGGATTTCTTCATGTCCGCTGAAGAAGCAAAGGACTACGGATTAGTCGATCAAGTGATCGATCGCCGTCCTTCCGCCAGCCGCCCGATCGCCGCTGTCGTCTAAATAAAAAGTTAAAAATCAAAAATGAGGAAATATTCTTCATTTTTGATTTTTAATTTTTAACGGTCATATCAAATCCGTTAGCATCGGAATAGTAAATTCAAGTCCACTGTTGACAGTCAAGAGTCAACAGTCAACATCATTCCGGTGTAACCGGAAATGATATCATATAGCAGTTTTCAGTGGAGTGAATTACAGATGCTGGGGCCCATGATACGGCATCATAGTTAAATCCTTACTGTTTTTCATACAATTGAAAACTGCTATATGTAGCTATTTTTTTAAAAAATCACACCTAGAAACCTACAGAATTACTAAGGCAAAGATTCGAGATATTGCAGGAAGTCGAGCAATTCTACTTGATTTAAGAAATGGCGCGCTTCTTTGCCATAACCTTGTTTGAGATAATCTTTTCCTTGGTTGGGAGTCCAGTTCAACCGCTTGATTTCCTCAGTAGTTCTGCTGTAGATTTCCAGATATTCTAGGAAATCTACCAACTGTTCGGTAGAAAGCTCTCTCTGAGACGACTTGCCGTAATTGTGTTCGAGACAGTCGCTTTCCTGTTTTTTCTTCCATTGCAGGCGTTTGAGGATGGCATCTATTTGGGCGATCGTATCAGAATTATCCTCGATCGCATCGCTGGGGATTCCCACCGCGATCGGTTGCAATTCCCTGACTTCGGCCGCACCCTGTAGCAGTTCACTTTCGCTAGAAGTCGGTACATCCAGTTCCTGAAGGGGTTCGCCGTAGCTAGAAGAAAGCCAAGCGTCCGAGTCTAACTGCTTTGGTACAAATCCAGTAGCCTCGACGCGATCAACCGTTGGCGGCAGCGGTTCCGGTACAGGTGCGATCGGCTCTTCATTTAATTTCGCTTCAGTCTTGACAAAATTGCTTTGATGTGTATCAGGCACTTTGTCGGCAACAGGCATTTCTAGAACCGGAAGAGGAACACTTGTCGGCCCAACAGGAACCGGAACAGCAGGAGGAGGGGGAGGGGGAGGAGCAACTGGAGCAACTGGAGCAACGGAAGCAACCGGAGCAATCGGAGCAACTGGTGCAACCGGAGCCGGATCAACACTCGCGATCGCACGATCGGGCGCAGCAAATCCAAGGACAGCGATCGCTCGCAACCGGGCGCGGTCTTCAGCATCCTCAACAGACTCAGCAGCCGACATAGCCGTAGCCAGAGTTTTGCCGTCAACCTGAACCAGACAGCGAACAACAAACTTACCGTGATGAACAGTCAGCAACTCACAAATTAACTGTCCAGCGGGATAAAGGGCGCGAAATTCAGCAAACATAATTTTTTGACCCCGAAACCAGAGGGGGCTTATGACTTAAGTGTAGTACAGCCCTGAGAAAACAATTTTCTGAAAGCACCTATTCAACATACAATAAATTAAAGGTGAGTCATCCGCGCAACCTTAAACGCCACTAAACCCCATGCCACATCCAGCGGTTTAAGCTAACAAGCATCGGGCGTCATTTCTACCTATAGGAGATGACACAGCAACTAAGCAAAAGTAGTAAAAGTCTCCGGTTTGCGTACCTGCACTTTCTACAGCACAGATTGCTCCCGGCCCGCTCGTTGCACCTCCGTCCGCAAGGACAGATCGCGTGCAAAAAACAGGGGCATCGCAGCGGCGAGCTACTAGCAATTTTGCCTTGATCCGGTAAGTTCTTTGCTAAAGCAAGAGGCAAGAGGCACTTCAAAAGGAAGAAGGAACAACGCAGAAGGAAACAAGGCAGAAGCGAGAAATGCACATTTTCTCCCTCTCCATCCCTCCATCGGCTCATCCTCGACTCAAGCCGTTGCTTTCAGTATCGAGCCATCTTTTAAGAACCGACAGAGGCTTTCTAATTCGCGAAGTGCTCGGCGCTGCTGACCTAAAAGCAAACAAACCAACGCTAAAAAATTGTATTGGGGAATAGCGTGCGGGACAGTTTTCTGCACCGTCAGCAGTCAGTTCAATACAGACAGCAGACAATTAGCACGAAGCCGGTGTCGGGAGAGAATCTCAAAAAAAACTCGCGATGAAACAAGGTGGCTGTGCTCGCGTCTCCACCTATCAACCCGCGCATTTGTTGGGAAGCAGGCACTGCGAGGGCCCGAGGGGGTGCGGCTGATTTCGCCAAAATTTAGACTAATTGCTGGAAACAAGAGGATCGATCGCTACATGGAATTTTCTATCGCTGCACTGCTGGCAAATTTTACAGAAGACAAATTAGTGGCTCCAAAAGCATTGGAGAAAAAACTCGACTGCAACGACGCCACCAGTCAACTCAAACTTCAAATCGCATTAGAAGCTCTAGAGAAAATTGGCATATTAGTCAAAGACAAAGGCCGCTATCGCCGAGTAGCTGAAGACGACGTAGTAGAAGCAAAACTGCGCTGTTCGAGCAAAGGATTTTGCTTTGCAATTCAAGACGCCGAAGGCTCAGAAGACGTTTATGTGCGGGAAAGTCACCTCTCGACAGCTTGGAATGGCGATCGAGTCTTAGTCAAAATCATCAAAGAAGGTAGCCGCCGCCGATCGCCCGAAGGCGAAGTCATGCTCATCCTCGAACGCGCCAACCCCTCGGTACTGGCGCGAGTCAAGCAAACCGCCACCCCCACCGGCCGCGTCAGCTACAGAGCAATCCCCCTGGACGATCGCCTGTTGTTTGAACTAGACTTGCTCGCAAACGGCACAAATCTCCAAGAGGCGATCGACCATCTAGTACACGTCGAAGTCAAACGCTACCCCCTCGGCACCCATCGGCCAGTCGGCAAAGTAGTACAGGTACTCGGTTCCGACGCCGAAGCCGCTGACGACCTCGACATCGTATGCTGCAAACACGACTTGCCGCGATCGTTCCCCGCCGCCGTCATCAAAGCAGCGGAAAATTTGCCCAGCAAAGTCAAAAAAACCGACATCAAAAAACGCCTAGATTTGCGTAACATTCTGACTGTTAGCTTCAGCAAAAACGAACCGGCAACAACCAACAGCGAAAACAATGCTCCTCAAGCCCAGGAGGAAAATCTCTCCGAAGGAGGAGGCGAAAAGGAGTTTGACCCGACATCCTTCCTCTCCGATCCGCCAGTGGAACGCGCTTTGTCGATCGAAACCCTGAAGCCCGGCCGCTGGCAAATAGGAATCCACATCAGCGACGCCGCCGAGTACGTGCAGCCAGAAACCCCGATCGACCGCGAAGCCCGCAAGCGAGGCACCGCCGCCCATCTGGGAGAAAAAATCATCGCCGTACTGCCAGAAACCCTCAACGAGCGCTGCTCCCTGCTGCCAGACAGCGAACGGCTGGCCTTCAGCATACTACTCACCCTCGACCAATCAGGAGAACTCCTAGAATACGAAATTCAAACCAGCGTCATTCAAATTGACTACCACCTTACCTACGAGCAAGCTCAAGCAATTCTCGAACCAGGCGATGCCGAAGAGCACCCTTTATCCTCCGCCCTCCGTCCTTTCCTCGATCAACTCGGTGCCGCCTCACAGGCAGCCAGACAGACAAGGCTCAAACGGGGAGCTTTTGAACTAAATTTGCCTGATGCTAACTCTCACTTCGACGACGAAGGCGAATTAGGAGCTTTTGCAACAGCTCCCCCCGCTCAGTCGGCTGTGTCCGAGTTGGTCGTACTCGCCAACCAAGCTGTCGCCACTCACCTGCAAGCCTTGGGAGTCCCAGCAATTTACCGTGTCCAGCCGATGCCAGACCCGGCAGACATTCAAGAGTTCATCAAACTCTCCAACAACCTCGGAGGCGAACTGTATCTCGAAACCGAAGAAGAAGTTTTGCCTTTGGACTTTCAGCGATTTACCCAGCAGTTTGCCGGCCTGAAGTCCGAAAGAGTTCTCACCTACCTGCTTGAAGACACCATGAAGCCTGCTGTTTACAGCACAACTCCCAAGCCACACTTCGGTTTGGGGCTGTCAGAGGGTTACACGCGCTGCACTTCGCCGCTTTCGCGCTATGCCGATTTGCTGGTACTGCGGGTGTTGCAAGCGGTGTTCGAGCAAGGCCGCAGCAGCCGCACAACACGGGCTAAGGAAAAAGTTGACTTGCACCATTCCTCCTGTCACGGTCAAATTACTTGGAATGTTCTCCCCCCAGATTTGCACCACGAATTTGAGACAGAGTTTGCATCGGCCGTGGTACACCTGACGGAACGCGAAAGGGTTGCTGAGGATGCTGAAAGCGATTTGCAGGGATTGAAGAAAACGGGATTGATGAAAGAACGCACCGGCCAAACTTTCCAGGGTTTGATTACAGGTGTGCAGTCTTACGGTTTCTTTGTGGAAATTGAGGTACGGCCGCCGGAGAGCGATATTCTGCGAGTTGAAGGACTGGTACACGTTTCTTCGCTGAAGGATGACTGGTACGAATATCGATCGCGCCAGCAAACTCTGGTGGGCCGCAAAAACCGCAATCAGTACCGTTTGGGCGATCGGGTAGAAGTTCAAGTCAAGAGTGTTGACTACTACCGCCAGCAAATTGATTTAGTTGCAGTTGGTGGCGGCAGTCAAGCTTTTGATGATGATGAATAATCAGTTGACAGTTGACAGTTGACTGTTGACGGTTAACTGTTATTAATACTTAGTTGTCAGTGTCTAGCAACTAAGTATTAATGGACTACCAACTAGACTCAAAAATCATCAAAAAATAATTCATGACTAATATCAAATCCGGTAGCAGCGTCGGGCGTACAATCCCGTCAAAACTCGACACTCACGGACGGTGTAACCGGAATTTATATAACTTATCTGCGTTAATTTGTGTTAATCTGCCTATATCTGCGGTTTAAAAAAGAGAATTTCTTCACCGCAGATGACAAGGGATGGACGCTGATTTACGCAGATGAAGATAAGAGATTTATGAATAATTCCTATGCTAACAGATTTGATATAACAACTAATTACTAACAGTCAACAGTCAACTAAAAAATAACTAATGACGAATAACTACCCCCTCATTGTAGGAGTTACCGGTGCATCGGGACTGATTTATGCGGTGCGAACATTGAAATATTTGTTGGAAGCCGATCGCGCGATCGAACTGGTCGCTTCCAAGTCTACTTACATGGTTTGGCAAAGCGAACAGAACACGCGAATGCCCGCCGAACCGACGCTACAAGAGGAATTCTGGCGGGAACAAGCAGGAGTAGCCACAATGGGTAAACTTCGGTGTCATCCCTGGCAAGATGTCGGTGCTAATATTGCTAGTGGCTCCTTTCGCACTCAAGGGATGATGATTATTCCCTGTAGCATGAGTACGCTGGGCAAGTTGGCGGCTGGCTTGAGCTCGGATTTGCTCGAAAGAGCGGCCGACGTTCAGCTCAAGGAAGGGCGAAAATTGGTACTCGTGCCTCGCGAAACGCCTTTTAGCTTGATCCACCTGCGGAATTTGACTACCTTGGCGGAAGCTGGAGCTAGAATTGTACCAGCGATTCCTGCTTGGTATCACAATCCGCAAACTATTGAAGATTTGGTAGACTTTGTGGTGGCTCGCGCTTTAGACCAGTTGGGGATTGATTGCGTTCCTCTCAAACGCTGGAAAGAAGAAGAAGGGAGTTAGTTGACAGTTGACCGTTGACAGTTGACAGTTTGTTATTTGTTATTGATGATTTGTTAGTTTTAATTAGCAATTACCAATTAGCAATTACCAATTACCAATTACCAATATTTTTAATATGCGACCTGTATTTTTGCTAGTAATTGTGGTGGGGCTAACTATTTTTGCCCTGCAAAATGTGGAGCCGGCCTTATCGCTGGTGTTTTTGGGAGTTCGATCGCCTGCTGTGCCCTTATCTATCTGGATTTTGCTGAGCATGGCGGTGGGAGCTCTCACATCTTTATTGATTTCTGGTTTGCTGGCTTTTGCAAATTACCTATCTCTAACGGCAGACCGCGCCGGCCGATCCAGTCGCAGCCGTCCCGATACTTTCCCAGAGGACAGGAGAACGCCTTACACGCCGCCTCCCCCTCCTAGAAAGCTGGAAATTGACCCGGATCTGAATAGGGAAAATAGTCAAACTCAGGCTGCTGGTTCCTACCGAACTGAGTACGGCACGTCGGCTGGTTACAGTGCCGGGACTTTCCTGCAAGAAACTCCGAACCCGGATGGGGCGAAGAATTACGCTCAACCGGGGGCTTATGCAGCAGACGATGAGGACGATTGGGTCTCAGATGGCTCAAAATCCGGCTCTCAAGGGGGTGATGACGATTGGGGGGACGATCGCGATTTTCCCGATCGACCGCAGGTAAATGATGTTCCAGCGGCAAATCCGAGGGCTTACGAAGCTCAGCAGGAACCGAAAAGCAAGTCTTGGGCTGGCTCAGTATACTCTTACGGCTATCGAGATCCGAGCCAGTCTGGGGTGGGACAAACTGAGTCTGTATACGATGCCGAGTATCGAGTGATCGTTCCTCCGGGAGGGGAGAGTCCTAAACCCGCTGATGAACCACCTATAAATCCTCTTGCAGAAGCAGAGGATGATTGGGGATTGGATGAGGGTGATGAGTTTGATGACGATGATGGCCCCAGTGGCAGATCAATTAACCTGAAAAAATAGAAAAATATCGGAGGATTTGGCAGTGGATGGGTTGAGGGGAGTAAATATCTATCTTGTCGGGATGATGGGTGCGGGGAAAACAACGGTAGGGCGGATTTTGGCAAAAAAATTAAAATACCGTTTTTTTGATACTGATGAACTAATTGTTCGAGTTGCTAATCAGTCAATTGCTGAGATTTTCGATCGAGAAGGGGAAGAGGCTTTTCGGGAACTAGAAACTAAAGTGCTCGGCGAATTGTCTGCGTATCAAAATTCGGTCGTGGCTACGGGCGGCGGTATTGTGACGCGATCGATGAATTGGGGTTACTTGCACTACGGTGTCGTGGTTTGGCTGGATGTGCCTGTAGATCAATTGTACGATCGACTGCGTTCAGACACCGCTCGACCCCTACTGCAGGAGGGCGAGATCAAATCTAAGCTGCAAAGCCTTTTGAAAGAGCGAGAGCGTTTCTACACTCAAGCAGATGTCCGAGTCTATGCTGGTGTGGGGGAAAGGCCTGAAGCAGTGGCGACTAGGGCGATCGAGGAAATCCAAAAAGTTATCAAATCAGAAACCGGGCCTGATCTCAATTGATACATTCAGAAACCGGGTTTGTGGGAAAATAACAGCTTTTTAAAGACTGTTGATATTAGTTCCCAAAAATAATGCAACCCTAAGCAAGCTCCAAACCACCAGCTTCATCAGTTATTCCCCAAATCTAAAATCTAAAATCTAAAATCTAAAATTGTATGACTTCGGTAAAAATACTGATTTTTGTCTGAGTGTGTCCGTTTAACTACCCCATATTTTGAAATCCACCGGGTTTGAGTGGATGTAATGCGTAAGTTTTATAGGTATGAGGATGTGGCGATGCGGAGATTTTATACAAGAACTAATGCCAGAATCATCTGATTAGTTAAAGCCGGCTATTGAGTTATCCCTAAAAATAAAATGGCCCCACCGCTGAAGGGCTGTAGGGCGCAAGGACAGTTAAACGCTAACTTGATTGTCGGGAAATTTAGCATCAATGATACCCTGCTATGTGACGATTTTACGATCGTCCATTCACTCATCAACTCTCCCGTATCAAAAAATGTAACCCAGCACCGATCTAATTCAACCTGTCCTATTCTAAAAACAATACCTCATGCATTCTGACTAGCAGCTCCCTAAAGCTGCTTTTTTATTGCGATAAGTTTTTGGCTGCGGGACTTGCGGGCTCTTGGCAATAACATTTTGAGCAACAGTCGCTACAGTTCAATACTGCCCTAGGGGTTTTCAGTTCCACTCCCGGTTTGTCGGTAATTAGTAATTGGTAATTAGTAATTGGGAATTAGTAACGCCCAACGGGGAATCGGCAATTGAGATGCTGTACCTCACCAGGCTTGAAAACTGCTATGATTACGGCGCGGAACGGGGAATTAATCCGGTGAGGGATTGAAAAAAAATAAGCTGTATTTATTGAATTGATGGGCGATCTGATAGTTTTTGGCTAAATATCAGTTGCGAGTTATAGAATTTGGTTGGATGAATTTCCCGTTCCTCATTAAGAGAATACGAGCCTGCCTGTTTTTAACCAAAACTCCAGAGTTCCGCCCAGCCCCACACCTGTTAAAGCAATGGTAGCTAATACCGCAAAAGCCCGCCAATTCTTCCAACCAGACATTTGAATATCGAGTCTTGCCAAAGCTCCGGCTGAAATCAAAAGTAAACAAGTAGCAAAAAGGTGCATCCAAGCAAAAACTACCACTGCCACAAAAGCTCCTACAATAATAGAAAGAAAAGCACCAATATCACTCGAAAACCACCGAAAAATTAAGGCTTTTATGTCTCTCAGCGGGAACGACAAGGCGGCCGCCAACACTAGAATTGAAGCTATGGCTAGAAACCAAGTCAGGTGCGGGGGAACATCAAACTCCGATAATTTCCAGCCAAAAGTGAAATAAGTAACAAAAAGTAGAGTTAGGGAAACCCAAGAGTTTTTTTTCATCCAATGGCACAATTAGGAGAACCAGGGAAAAAAGATGATGCTTCCGATGAGTGTGTACAGTTTCTAGAGGTTAGTAGAAATAGCTTGCACCGGACAAGTAGGGATGCACTGCTCGCAAACGATACACCGCGATCGAGCAAAACTTAGTTTAAAGCTTTCTGGGTCAAGGGTCAAGGCTTCCGTCGGGCAAACTCCCGTACACAAACCGCAGTGAACGCAGATATCTTCGTCTATGAGTATTTCCCGACTGGCTAGGGAAACGCCGATATTTTGCGATCGCATCCAGTCGATCGCCGCTTCTAGTTGGTCGATGTCCCCTGATAACTCTAGCACCAGTTTGCCCACTTGATTAGGAGCTACCTGAGCACGGATAATGTTGGCTGCAACATTAAAATCCTTTGCCAGTCGATAGGTGACAGGCATTTGGATCGATCGTTGGGGAAACGTCAGTGTTACCCGTTTTTTCACCCTGCAAGTCCTCGGTAATTTACAAACAATCTTTGTTATCTTCTGTTTTAGCGCACTTAATCTAATTACTGCCTTTAGCACAAATTTTTATGAGATGGGTCTGATTATCTCAAAGTGTGCTATAATCTGAATCTATTATTTAAAATAAAAACATAGAAATCAAAGCGCAATTTATTTTATGACCCAGAATTCGCCCAAGTCAACTGTCGCCCCCGTCGCCAAAAATCCCGAAACAAAAGTCGCCACGCGCATCAGAAACTTATTGATCGTGTTAACAGCGATCGCCCTTTCAATATCCATCTTCTTCGGGCTGCAAACCCAAACACCGTCAAGCAGTCTCACCGACATGGCAAAAGCTTCAACGCCATTAGAAACAGCTTTGGTAAATGGGAAACCGACACTCATGGAATTTTATGCTAATTGGTGCGCTAGCTGTCAGGCAATGGCTAACGATTTGAGCGAAATTAAACAGAAATATGCCGAACCGCTAAATTTTGTGATGCTGAATGTAGACAATGACAAATGGCTGCCAGAAATCACCAAATATCGAGTAGACGGCATTCCGCACTTTGTCTACTTGAACGATAAAGGCAGCGCCGTTGCTGAAACGATGGGCGAAATGCCGCGCAGTATTATGGAAGCTAACTTAGAAGCTTTAATTGCAGGAAAACCTCTGCCACACGCCCAAGCTGGCGGTCAAGTTTCTAATTTTACTCCCCCCACAGGGCCTGTGAAAACAAGTAGCTCCGACCCCCGCGTCCACGGCTCTCAAGTACAGTAAAAGAAGGAAGTTCGGCAACGGATTCGCTCCACGAATGTAACGGATGTAACGGATGTCAGTTCGATGGAAGTCGGAAGTCGGAAGAAGAAGAAGAAGAAGAAGGAAGAGAGAAAAGGGAAGAAAACTTTAGGAACAGGCAAGATGCCTGTTCCACCAAAAAGTTTATTTGTTGTGGAACAGGCATCTTGCCTGTTCCTGATGGCGATAACTTATAGAGATTCAAAATCCCCTCGCAATTTCTGCCAATCTGCATTTTGGGCGATCAACTACCTCTAAAGGAATATTCAAAAAAACATTTTTGACAATTTATTAAAATTTATTATACTACTTGTCAGGTGCAGAGCGTAAATATTCTCTCACTGCCTATACAAAATAAAGCCTGAGCGAAAACAATTTGGTCGCCAGCCCCGCGATTCATTCCTTTGCAGGCTGGCTGACTGGGTAAACTTTTCAATTCAAAAATCTAAAATCTAAAATCAAATGACCCCCGACAAACCCGGATTCAGCATTAGCGCGACCGCCATCCGTCGCCATATTGGCACCCTCATGCTGACACTTGCTATTATAATCGTGGGCTTTTTCTACATCACCCAACTGCCCGTTGACTTGCTACCATCCATTACCTATCCCCGCATCGGCGTTCGCTTAAACGCCCCAGGCGTCTCCCCAGAAGTAGCAATAGACGAAGTTACCCGCCCACTTGAACAAGGACTTTCCGCCACTGAAGGCGTCATGCAAGTTTTCTCGCGGACTCGCGAAGGACAAGTCAGCGTCGATTTATTTTTCAAACCCGGGGGCAACATCGACCAGGCCCTCAACGACGCCACCGCCGCGGTCAACCGCATCCGCAACCGACTTCCCGATACAGTTGAATCGCCCACTCTCTTCAAAGTTGACCCTTCCCAGCAGCCGATTTACGAATTTGCCCTCACTTCCAACTCATTGCAAGGAGTTGATTTGCGCGTATTTGCCGACGAAGAATTATCCAGAGAATTAAACGTAATTCCAGGAATCGCAGCAATTGACGTTGCCGGCGGCGTGCAAGAAGAAATTCAAGTAAATATTGACTTAAATCGCTTGCAATCTTTAGGGGTCAGTATTTCCGACGTTTTATCAGCCCTCGAATCCCGCAACCTCGACACTTCCGGCGGGCGCCTGCGGCAAGAAGCAGCGGAACCTTTAACCCGTACCGTCGGGCGATTTAAGAACGCCAAAGAAATTCAGGCAATTTCCTTTCAAGCATCGGGTTCTAATCCACCCAAACGAGTGTTTTTGCGCGATTTTGCTCAGGTAATTGACGGTACAGAAGAAGAGCGAGTTAAAGTATTTCTCAATCAGAAAGCAGCCGTAAAAATTAGCATTCAAAAGCAGCCGGACGCGAATACAATCTCAGTTGTAGACGGCATCAAAAAGCGGCTAGAAGAATTAAAAGAATCCGGGGTAATTCCCGAAGGCACGACTATCGTCAATACCTTCGACGAGTCTAAGTTTATCCGCGATTCTATTAGCAATGTCCTATTTTCTGGTTTAACCGGGGCTGTTTTAGCGGGGGCATCTGTATTGCTTTTTCTCGCTTCCCTTCGCCAAACTTTGATTATTGTCCTAGCAATTCCCCTCGCAACTTTAATGGCGATTATTCTGATGGGAGTTTTTGGCCTATCTCTGAACGTTTTCAGTTTGGGCGGTTTGGCGCTGGGTGTGGGAATTGTGGTCGATAACTCGATCGTGATGCTGGAGAATATTGTCGAAGGAACCAGCAATAAAAACAGTGCCAATGGCAAGCAGCGCTTAAGTAACAAGCAGTTGATGCAGCAAGCAGAAAAAAGCAGCCAAGAATTAGAATCAGCTTTATTTGCTTCCACCATCACTAACTTAGTTGCTGTACTGCCATTTTTGCTAATAGGCGGCTTAGTTTCCTTACTTTTCAACGAATTAATTCTTACCATCAGCTTTTCCGTCGCCGCCTCTCTGATTGTCGGATTGACAGTTGTACCGATGATGGCTTCTCGACTGCTAGCGCTGCGGGTATCCAGCGGTTTGAGCAACTTTTGGCCGCTGCGGGCATTCGATCGAGCTTTTACCAATGCTACCGCCGGTTACGGTAAATTTTTATCGGGCATAGTGCGGTGGCGGTTGATTATCATTGCAGTAGCGATTATTGGATTGGGCGGTGGCAGTTGGCTGATGGCTGGTCAAATCCCCCAAGAAATATTGCCCAGAATTAATACCGGTCAAGCGAGATTGTTTGCTTTGTTTCCTGCCGGCACAAATTTGGCAACCAACCAAAGAATCATGGCAGAAGCGGATAAAATTATCCTCAGCCAACCAGAAACTCAATACACTTTGACGACGGTGGGCGGGCTGTTGTTCGGCAACAATACGGTTGAGAATGTGCTGCGCGGCGGCTGCAACATTACGCTGAAACCTGGCACCAATACATTGGATTTTGTGCAGCGAGTTACGAAAGAATTGAATAAAAAAATTGATTTGCCCAAAAATACTCGTTTGCGTCTGAATCCAGAAAATGTGCGGGGTTTGGTTTTAACTAATTCGCCAGTACGGGGCGCGGAAGTTGATGTCCTACTTCAGGGCGAAAACGAACAAATATTGCAGCAAACTGGCCGCGAGATATTGGCAACTTTGGATCAGAAGGTAACTTTAGCTACTTTTCGCCCGGATGGAGACCCGCAGCAGACGGAAGTGCAGATTCGCCCCAACTGGGAACAAGCGGAAATCTACGGGTTGAATGCGAGGCAAATTGGAGAGGCGATTCAGACAGCAATTCAAGGTTCTGTTCCTACCCAATTGCAGCGGGGAAACCGTTTGGTTGATGTGCGGGTACAGTTCGATCGGGCTGCTGTTCAATCGATTTCTGCACTAAAATTTATCCCTTTAACTGCTAGGGATAACAGCATTATCCGCTTGAGCGATGTGGCGAATATTGAACTGGGAAAGGCGCCTGGGGAAATTCAAAGGCTTAACCAGCGCCAAGTTTTCCTGATTGCTGGGAATGTTAATAAGGGCGCGAGTTTGGGCGAGGCTTTGAAACAAGTGGATGAAGTTTTGTCGGAAATCAAATTGCCACCAGGAGTGCGAGTTATACCGAGTTCGGCGGCGGAAACTAACCGGGAATTGCAAAGTTCGCTGATTGTTTTGGGATCTTTGGCGGCGTTTTTGGTATTTGTGGTGATGGCGGTGCAGTACAATTCGCTTGTCGATCCGCTGGTGATTATGTTAACGGTGCCGCTGGCTTTGGCTGGGGGGATTTTCGGGTTGTATGCGACTAAAACTGCGATCGGCGCAACGGTGATTGTGGGGGCGATTTTGCTGGTGGGAATTGTGGTAAATAATGCGATTATTATGGTGGAGTTGGCGAACCAAATTCTGGAAGATGAAAAGGTTGATCGCGCCACAGCAATTCTTAAAGCTGCACCTCAGCGCTTGCGTCCGATTTTGATGACAACTATTACCACAGTTTTGGGTTTATTTCCCCTAGCTTTGGGCATTGGAGACGGTTCGGAATTCTTGCAACCGCTGGGTGTGGTGGTGTTTTCCGGTTTGTCGCTGGCGACGCTGCTGACCCTGTTTATTATTCCGTGTTTTTACATTTTGCTGCACGATTTCTTCGGGATATTTGCAGGGAATAAGAAACCGCAGGTGGTCGCTATTCCTGTGCAGAAGGCGGGGAGAAAGAATGCGAATTTGTAAAATGTAGCGTCAGCAAATACGCACTTTCCCGCAATCCGGCAGGGGTTTAAACCCCTGCCTCATAGCGAAAGTCGGTTAAAAACCGACTGCTGATTGTGAGGGAAAGCCTTATCAATTTCAGTCCTCTTTTAGAGGACTTTTGCTATGAGACAGGGAATGAATTCCCTGTCGGGCTGTCGGATTTACCAACAATACTGGTACTGCATTTGATGTTAAGCTGACGCGCCCTAATAAAATCACCCAGTAAGGTGAATTTGACATCATAAATCATTTATGCTACAATATATACTACATAACAATAAGCAAAACAAACTTAAACAAAAATGCCCTACGAAAAATTAGACATATCAGCCCCAAAACCAGTATTATCTTGGGCAAATCACGCCCTAGGCGAAAAAGAAACCAAGATGACCGCAAACGTAGCATCTTTGCCCTTTGTATTCAAACACGTCGCACTAATGCCCGACGTACATTTAGGAAAAGGTGCTTTAGTCGGTTCAGTAATTGCCACAAAAGAAGCGATTATTCCGGCTGCTGTGGGCGTTGATATTGGTTGCGGGATTGCTGCCATTAAAATGCCATTCAAGGCTCACAAATTAGAAGGCAAACTCAAACAAATTCGCCTCGATATCGAAGCCGCAATTCCTGTCGGATTTTCCGAAAACAAAGAAGTAGAAACAACAGTCACCAACTGGCAAGGATGGGGCGAGTTTAAGGAACTTCATCAAGGTGTGCAGCACCAAAACAATAAAGCCTTAAAACAAATGGGTTCCCTCGGCGGCGGCAATCATTTTATTGAGGTTTGCGTTGATACTGAAAACTTTGTTTGGCTGATGCTGCATTCCGGTTCTCGCGGCATTGGAAATTTGCTCGCACAGCAGCACATCGAGACTGCTAAAGATTTAGCTAAACTGGCAGAAATTAATCTTGCTGACAAAGATTTGGCTTATTTTGTAGCGGGTACGCGGGAGTTTGCCGCTTACTGGCACGATTTGCAGTGGGCGCAAGATTATGCTCGTTTTAATCGCGATGTAATGATGAATCGGTTTAAGCGAATTGTGGAAAAGCACGTCGCGGGCGGCAAATCTGTTAAGCCGTTATTAGAGGTGAATTGCCACCACAATTACGCGGAAAAAGAGGTGCATTTTGGGGAAGATGTGTATGTGACTCGCAAGGGTGCCGTGCGCGCGGATGTTGAGGATTACGGGATTATTCCGGGCTCGATGGGGGCGAAATCTTTCATTGTTAAAGGGAAGGGTAATGCTGAAAGTTACTGTAGTTGCAGTCACGGTGCGGGGCGCTTGATGTCTCGCAATCAAGCGAAAAATGTATTTACTCTCGATGATTTTGTGCGCCAGACTGAGGGGGTTGAGTGCCGGAAAGATGAGCAATTTTTAGATGAAATTCCGGGGGCTTATAAGCCGATTGATGAGGTGATGAGTCAGCAGTCAGATTTGGTGGAAGTTGTGGCGACTTTGAAGCAGGTGGTTTGTGTCAAGGGTTGACAGAAACTGGTTTATTCTTTTATATGTTGCACCATTCTCAATTAGCCTTTTATGAACAGGCAAGATGCCTGTTCCACAAAGAGTAGATTTTCTTGTGGGGAGTAGGGGTTGGGCTTCTAGCCCGCCCAAAAAAGGATTATTGAGAATGGTGCAATATCTCAGTTTATTTGTACTTCACTTAGGAATGAGAATTAAATAACTTCCACTCTTGAAAGTGGGATGGGCGTCCCGCCCGTCCTTTTTGGACGGGCGGGACGCCCATCCCACAATAACAATTAAAATTGTAAGTTATTTAATTCGCGATCCTTAGCTAAAAATTGCTTTATGGGAAGAAGGGGGAAATTGAGCTTAACTCGATTTCCCCCCTCTTGACAAACGCTTTGTTTTCTGAAGCTTTTTCTCTAACAGACCATCTGTCTCGACTCAATTTCTAGCAAGCGCAGCAGTGTTTCATCGCCCTTGGCTTTGGCTGCTTCCTTTCTACGATCGAGAATATTGCAAATATTCGCCTGATGGACTTGCGCCACTTCCACAACTGTTGGGTAATAATCCACCGCCCCTGAGGCGCGAGCTGCTGCGACATCGCCAGCTTGAGCATCTCGCTTTTTGGTATGGTTTGGGCCGCCGTATTTTCTGGGGTTGGGAATGTGTCTCGGATACCGATAGTTCCAGTTTTGACCCCGATATTTGCCTGCGACTTCCCCTTCGATCATATCGACTGTCGGAATGTCGTACTCGTAGTTTGAACCGCGATAAGTGAGTTTCATATTTTTTGATCCTTATATTTATCGAGATAAAAAGGGCAATCAGGTCAGCTTTGGTTTTTTTCGCTAAAACATTTTTAGTTTCTGTATTCAATTATACTGTTTTTTTAGATAAATCGCTTTTTTTTACAAAAATTAATATTTTGAGGGAGAGACGGCAAGAAAAAACCCGCCGCAGCGGGTTTAATCGAGTTTTTGACTAATTCGAGCAGCACCCGGAGCGAAACTGCTGCGGTTCCGAAGAACTAGCCGACTGTCACCTGATCGGTTTGCACGTTTGTGGCACCTTCTTCAGCAGAGGCGATCGCCACCAACTTGTCGAGAATTGCCTGACTAGGAACTTGACCTTTGAGAACAACGGTGCTGCTGAGCTGAGCTACATAAACAGTCTCGATATCAGCAACTTCTGCATCGGCGTCAAAAGCTAAAGCAACCCGCTTCGCTAAGCCGCTTTCGTCAAAATTTCCGTCTGGGCCGACTTTAGCAGGAGCGATGGATTGCGCTTGTGCTGCTTGCTGTACTACTTGTGCCATCGGTTCAGCCTGGGGTGCAGGCTTTTCGAGTCCGAACAGTCTTTTAAACCAACCCATAGTAGTTGAGTCTCCTGAAAATACACTTTTTACACAATAGCTCTAGAAGTCCAAAAGACTTGTAATTGTTGCAAAACTCAGTGAAATTTCTCACAATGTTTTCCGGCAGACTTTCACAATCTCAAATCTCCTCTGATATCCAGATGTTGATTTTGCTATTTTATGTATAGGACGCTACGCCTTGGATTGCAGCCCAGTAGTCGAAATAGTTCCCACTTTTACCTTGAAAAAACTTCACAGCGCCCCGGAATACATTCCCGGTTTGTTGAACTACCGGGGACATCTCGTGCGGGTAATCGAACTGTGTTCACTGATACAGGGGACGCTAAACCCGCGCTTAATGGGGGTAGCCCTGGATATACGCTGTCAATCTAATTCTTAACTTTTTAGATAATATTGTTCTGCTTCCGACCAATTGAGTTTAAGCAACGAATCATCTCCCCATGTCAGTTTGAGACTGGGCTTAAAGGCTGTCACCCCTAAAGCGCTAATAATTTGCGCTGCGACAGCTTTCGCCAATAGCGGTGGTACAGAATTTCCGACTTGGCGAAAACCGTGCCATTTGGTGACGTGAAATCTAAACCAGTCAGGATAGGAATGCAGTCGCGCAGCTTCTCTGACTGTAATGCACCGAGGGGCGATCGGGTGAATCGGTCTCGGCGAAGTATAAGCCCCCCTCGCCCTGTCGGTTCCGGCCCTGAGTGTGTTGCAAACTCCGTCAGGGTGAAGCTTGTAAAAACGGCTGATCGGCTCTTTTTCGCCGTGTTTGGCCGCCTGAAACCTTTCTATACATTCCTGAGAATGTTTAGTTCGCAAACTACCAGAGAGGATTTGTCGATCGTATTCGCGATCGTAGGAATAATCATCATCCAAACCCTCAATTCCGCGCATTATACTCCCATAAGTGCTGCACTTTCCATACTCCGCCATCACCCAATCTCGATGCAGCAACTCGCTGTACTTTTCCACTTCCGGCAAATCTCCAATCGCATCCCAAACTGTCGGGACAGTAGGTAAATTAATTTTTTTATAGCGTTTAGGAATTTTAATTTTTGGCAGTATCGTAGTTTGCTGAGGGTATTTTGGTAGCTCATAACCTTCTTTGCACCCAATCAAAAACAATCGTTTGCGAGCTTGCGGCACTCCATAGTTAACAGCGTTGAGAACTTGATAATTTTCTTCTACTTTATAGCCACGTTTCATAAAAGAGCTAATTAAAACATTCAGGAGTTCTTTGTGTTCTCCTGATGCAATTCCCGGCACATTTTCCATTACAAAAAACTTGGGTTTTAGCTCCAAAACTAAACGCTGAAAGTGAAAAATTAAAGAATTTCGTGGGTCGTCCACATCACGCTTGCCCATCATGGAGAATCCTTGACAGGGCGAACCGCTGATTACTACGTCTATCTCGCGCCGCCCGATCGCCGATTTTTTCCGAATTTCTGAGCCCGTAAGCTGTGTGACATCTTTGCACAGAATAGAACACAGCGGGAAATTAAACTCGTGTGTGGCGCAGTGAATAGGGTCAATTTCGACTGAGGCAAGTACATCAAATCCTGCTTGTTCAAAGCCCAGGGTCATGCCACCCGCGCCTGCAAATAAATCAACAGCGATCGGTCGCTTTTTCCGATTGCTTGGCATAACATTTCAATAAAAAAGTTGCTTTAATAGAAATTAAGGAAATCAACCGCGTTTTTGGTAATAAATCGTGGGTTTGTCCACGAGCCAGCCACAAAGGAACCAGGTTTATACATAACCTTTCAATACCAAAATTGCTTTAAGAAGCTGTATTTAATTTGACATTTTTCATTATTTCCGCAGCAGCCCGATCGCACACACCCACATCTCCGAGATTTTCGCGCATTTCCCGATAACCCGCCAAAGTTTGCTGGCGTCGATCGGCATTTTGCAGCAATTCCAGTGCATGGTTCACTATATTTTCCGCAGTCGCCTCGTCTTGCAGCAACTCCGGGACGATCGGCTTCATTTGCACCAAATTGGGCGGAGACATAAAAGGAATCGAAAATTTCAGGACGTGGCGAGCAATAATCGCCGTAATCGGACTGACGCGGTAGGCGACAACTTGCGGAACGTCGAGCAAAGCTAGCTCCAGATTAACAGTACCAGATTTAGCGATCGCCAGATCGGCAGCAGCCAAGATTTCCAGAGTTTGATTTTCTAACAAAGTAGCCCGCAAACCGTAATTCTCGATCGCCTGTTCAATTTTGCTGCGGAAAGCTTTGTTAGCAAGCGGAATCCAAAAATGAACTTCCGGCAATTTAGCTTGAATAATTTGAGCTGCCTCAAATATAACCGGCATCAGGTACTTGAGTTCTTGGTGTCTGGAAGCGGGAATTAGGGCGATCGACACCTGTTCCGGCAAAATTCCCAAAGTTTTGCGGGCAACTTCCCGGCTGGGCGCAGATTGCATTCTATCCACCAAAGGATGACCGACCCAACTCACTTGGGCTCCTTTTTTTTGATAATAACTAGCTTCCTCTGGGAAAATTGCCAAAAGTTGGTCGCAAATACTGACAATCAGATCAGTATTGCGAGGAGAAATCGACCAAACCCATTCTTGAGGTGCGATGTACCAAACCACGGGCAAATCAGGCAAACAGCGACGGATATAGCTGCCAATACCGAGATTAGGAGTCAAATAATCAATCAATACAACAGCATCCGGGCGGAAGTTTTTGAGATATTGTTTAGCTTTTTGCTGAACTTTGATTGTGGGCCAAATGTACGGCACTGATTCTATAAGGCCCATAGAACCAATGCCCAAAGTATCGCCTAAAATAGTAGCACCCGCTTCCGCCATACGAGGGCCGCCCAATCCGGTTATTTCTAACTCCAAACCAGCGGCGACAGCGTAGCGTTTTAAGGCTGCAACTAACAAAGCTCCTTGCAAATCGCCCGAAACCTCACCAGTGCTGATAAAAATTTTCATATTTTGAATTTATACAGGTGAGATGTTTGCTAATAACTCGGTAACAGCATCATATTGATCGGGCATATTAGCACAGCGTAGCAGTAATTCTAAGTCCAGATCGGGAATGAATGTACTCCGGGCCATCTCCTGATAATTTTCACCTGTTAAGTAATAGATAGATAACTGACTATTTTGCCAAAACCAGACTTCCCGAACGCCCAACCTTTTGTAGAACTCTAGAGTATTTATCCCACCACTGGTAATTACCACTTCAATAGCAATATCTGGGACTATTTTTTGCGTTCCTACATCATAGGAATCATCCGGCTCTTTTCTACCGCCTAATTCTCTGTTACCCAGAGTCGGGGCGCCCTTGCCGTAAAATCGAATCCCATTTGCTCTCATATATGCCTCTAGCAGCATACAGAGAGTTTTCTTGATGATTTCGTGTTCGGGCGAGACAGTCATAATTTGCAGTAGTCGATCGAGATAGAAAAATTTCACACCTCTGAAATCTTTAAAAGCTGCTTCTATCGCTTCAAATTGCTCCCAACTAACATCTGAGAACCTGATGCAGCCATCTGGTTCTGTTTCAGGGGATGTAGATTTGACTGAAGTATATACATTCATAGGGCAACAGTCGCTTAGTTCATAGGTTTATTCTACCTGATTCACTTTTTGCCAGGAATCAAACCTCGCCGCCCTTTGGTTATAGACTGCTGCACAAATCTCTGCAGGTGCTGCAAGTGGGGGTTTTCTGGCAACAAATTCAACTGTTCCAAAGCTTGATTCAGAGTGTAGCCAGAATGGTAGAGAATACGAAAAGTTTTCTTCAAAACTAGCAAATCTTCTGGGGTAAAACCGGCGCGTTCGAGGCCTATTTTGTTGATTGCTCGCACTCTCGAAGGATTTCCCTCGACTAGCATATAAGGAGGTACATCTCGATCGATCCTGCTCAAGCCGCCCACCATAGACAAGCGGCCGATTTGGACAAACTGGTGAACCCCCAAAACACCGCTCAAGCGGGCTTGAGACTCGATTTTAACGTGTCCGGCTAAGGCTACAGCATTGGCGATAATTACTCGATCGGCGATCGCGCAATTGTGTCCCACATGAACATAAGCCATCAATAGATTATGATTGCCAATAGTCGTGCTTTCTCCGGCTCCAGTAGCGCGGTTAATTGTCACGTATTCCCGAATGAGATTGTTGTCGCCAATTTTCACCCTAGTCAGAGAACCCTCGTATTTCAAATCTTGAGGTTCCAAACCAATCGCCGCACCGGGGAAAATTTGATTGCGAGCGCCTATTTCTGTTAGCCCGTCGATAATTGCATGAGCGCCAATCTTAGTCTCCGGCCCGATTTTCACTCTTTCCCCAATTACAGCATAAGCTCCCACTTCTACAGTCGGGTGAAGTTCAGCGCGGGGATGAATCACAGCAGTTGGGTGAATCAAAGTAAGCATTTTTCAGTTGTCAGTTGTCAGTTGGCTGTTGTCCGTTGTCTGTTGACTGTTGGCTGTTGTCTGTTGGCTGTTGTCTGTTGGCTGTTCTTAGTTATAAATTACCAATTACCCGTTACCAATTCCCCAATTTAATCTACCATCGAAAACGTCAATTCCCCTTCACAAACTTTTTGTCCGTCTACTTCAGCCAGAGCCTGCATTTTTGCAAAGCGGCGGCGTTTTACCCACAGCAATTCTACAGTCATCAGCAACTGATCGCCCGGTACAACCTGACGACGGAACTTGACTTGATCAATTCCGGTAAACATCCACAATCCTTGCTTGATGTCAGGCAACTGAGCCAGAACAATACCGCCAACTTGAGCCATCGCTTCGACAATTAATACTCCAGGCATAATCGGCCGTCCGGGGAAATGCCCTTGAAAATGCGGTTCGTTAAAAGTCACATTTTTAATTCCTACAGCCTTCTCGGACGGCACGTAATCAACAATCTTGTCAACCAGTGCAAAAGGATAGCGATGAGGCAATAATTTCTGAACTTCTTCGAGAGTAAAAGTAGATTTAACCGCTGGAGAATCTTCACCGTTTTTGGTGGAGACGGATTCAGAATTAGCAGTATTGAGGGTGTTAACTTCAGTCAGCGTAGACATTTCTTGAAGAATTTTGAGTGTGGTATTGCAGAAGGCAGAAGTCAGAAGGAAGATGCAATCTTAACAGAATATCACCTTGTTTTTTCCTAACTTTTATCTAGGGTAGCTAGAGCTTCCGATTTCAGGGCTTGGGCGAGTTGGACGTGCAGGTTGTGACTGGCTTTGTAAGCCAAGTAGTGAGCTTTTGGCCAAGTTCCGAGCAGACTGAGGTCGCCTACTAAGTCTAGGATTTTATGGCGCACTGGTTCGTTGGCAAATCTCAAAGGCGGGTTGAGCCAGCCGGATCGATCGCAAACTAGGGCGTTCTCTAGGGTACCACCTTTGATCAAACCTGCTTGTCGCAATTGGTCAACTTGGCGAGCAAGTCCAAAAGTGCGGGCTGGGGCGATCGCGCTAGCAAAACTTTCTGCTTCTGGCGACCAACTGTACCATTGATTGCCGATCGCCTGTTCCTCAAAATCAATTCCGTAACTAAATCGAGTTTCGGCTGAGGGTAAAGCCGCTGCAAAAGCATCCCCGTGGCGCACCCAAATTGGCTGTTCTAGGACGCAGGAGGGAGTGGGGGCTTGCTTCGATTCTTGAGGAACTAAGCCGGTATGGGTGATCGCCTCTACCCAAACCAGAGCCGAACCGTCCAGCAGCGGCACTTCCGGCCCATCAACCTCAATTCGAGCATTATCCGCTCCCATCCCCGCCAAAGCCGCTAATAAATGCTCTACAGTGCGAATTTGAGCATCGATACCTGCCAGTTCAGTTGAAAGTGCAGTCTGAGAAACCGCCTCAATTTTTGCAGGAATTATCGGAGCACCAGGCAAGTCAACTCTGACAAAATAGCGGCCTTCCCCAACCTCCGCAGGCAAAACTCGGACGCGAGTTTGTGTGCCGCTATGCAAACCGATTCCCGACAGTTCAAATTCAGATTTTAAGGTACGTTCAATAGTCATTAGTCATTAGTTAGTAGTCAGTAGTTAGTAGTCAACTGTCAACTGTCAACTGTCATTAGTCAGTAGTTAGTAGTCAACTGCCAACTGCCAACTGCCAACTGCCAACTGCCAACTGTCAACTGTCAACTGTCAACTGTCAACTGTCAACTGCCAACTGCCAACTGTCAACTGTCAACTGTCAACTGCCAACTGCCAACTGTCAACTGTCAACTGCCAACTTAGAATCGTTCACCAATTCCAAAGTGAATTTGATTGTCGCCAGTGTCGTTGATACCGTAATCGATCCGGATCGGCCCTAAAGGAGATTGAATCCGCACGCCGAGGCCGTAACCGTAACCGCTACCGGGCTTTTCGCGGATACCTGCCGGGTCGCCTGGGACATCTTTGCCCGTACCCAAGTCAGTGCCAGCATCCAAAAATAGCGCTCCGCCGAGAAACGAAATAATCGGGAAACGGTACTCAACGCTGGCTTCTAGGAAGCTGCGGCCGGCTCCCATGTCGCCTTCGTCGTATCCGCGCACCGAGTTGGCGCCGCCCAAGGCAAAGGCTTCGTAGGGAGGCAAATCTCCGAATACGGTGCCGCCCCTAAAACTGAATGCCAGGGTTTGAGGGCCGGGGGTAAAGTTAGTGTACTTGACTGGTAGGTACAAGCTGTAGCTGGCCCGCAGGCGGTTTAACAGGATGCTGCCGGAACCTACAGGAATCGATTGTTCCATCCCAAACCTGAGCAGCGAACCGCTAGTGGGGCGGAGGGGGTCGTTGCGCCGATCGCGCACAACACCTGCTTGCAAAGTTGTCAAGTCATCCGAGCCCGAATCGCTAAAACTCAACAGGTTGCCGAGTTCGTCCTCGGACTCGCGCCTGCCTTTGCGATCGGTAATTGAGACTCGCTGGTACTGCAAGCCGACTGAAGCAGTCCACTCAGAATCGGCAAAAGGATTGCGCGACAGGGGACGGGTGAAATTGATGCCGGCCCCGGTGCGATTGATGCGGGGTCGATCGTCGTTGGGCAATCTAACTTCCCGTTCGCCGCCGTCAAAAATCACGCTGATTGATCGTCTTCTAAACGCATTAATCGTATAAGAAGTCCGGTAGGGATCGCCCGCAATCCAGGGATCTGTAAAACTCAAGTCAAACAGATTTTGGCGTTCCCCTATTTGCACCTCCGCGCCCAACTTTTGGTTCCTACCTCTGAAGTTTTGCTGCTGGTAACTCAGCGTACCGAACAAACCCGTCGCAGAACTCAAACCCGCACCCGCCGCCAGAGAACCGGTATTTTTCTCAATGACGTTGACAATTACCCTTGCCTTGCGGGGGTCAGTCGTTCCCGGTTCCAAGGCAAGTCGCACGTCTTCAAAAATTCCCAAACCAAACACCCGTCTCAAATCCCTTTCCGCCTTGGTGCGGTTAAAGATGTCTCCGGGCTTGAGTTCTACTTCGCGGGTAATGACAAACTGACGGGTGTTGCCTCCGATGGGCTGACCCGTGGGATCTGTTGCCTCTCCCTCCTTGTTCAGGAAGCGGACATCAACGGATTCGATCTGGCCTTCTGCCACTACCAGGGTGACAGTGCCGTCGTCTGCTACTTGCGGGGCATCAGTAATTTGGCCCAAAACATAGCCGTTCTCTTGATACCACGCATTAATTTTTTTCACTCCCTCCTCAAAGCGGCGGAGGTTGAGAATTTTGCCGTATTGATCGCGGAAGCTTTCGTCAATTACGCTTTGGGGCAGGACTTGCTGGCCGGTGATTGTCACTCCCTGCAGCACTGGATTTGGCTGGACAATAAAAGTCACCCGGACGCCCAACGGGGTGTCTTCCGGTACTGCCCGCACGTTTCTGAAAAAGCCTGTGGCAAAAATGGCGTTGATGTCTTGTTGCAGTTGGCTGCGGTTGGTCGTGCGTCCTGGTTGGGTGCTGATGACTCGGTAAATTTCGGTTTCCAAGTCTTCCGTCGCCCCGGTGACTGTCACTTCTGCAACTAGCACTTGCGGTTCTGCCGCCCCGGCGGGTGCAGGGGCTTGTCTCGGCTGCGGTGCTGGGCCAGGGGGCAAAGAGGGAACGGTGTTAGCGGGTAGTCCCGTCGGGGCCGGTCTGGGCGTAACTTGGGCGTTTTGAGCGATCGCCCCGGATTCATCTGGTTTCCCTAGCTCTGCTGCGATCCAGGCGGGCATTACCGCCGCTTCCGATGGGGGGAGCGAGCTTTCCTGTTGCGCCTCTGGCAGGGCGTTTTGGCTGCTAGAGGCGGGGGAAGGGTTGGATGCTAGCTCGGGTTTGAGTTCAAGGATCGGAGGTGAAACCGGGGAGGGCGGGTCTGTGACTTGGTTTGGGGGTTCCCGGTCGTTCCCTCCTCTGGCAGGGGCCTCCGCTATTTTTAGGGCTTCCCCTTTGCTGGTTTTAGCGGCTTTGCGGTTTTGAGGAGGGTTTGGGGTTAATTCTGGAAGGGGGCGATCGGGTAATTCGATCGGCGGGGCGGGCCGGGCTGCAGCCAAAGCTTCCTCTGCTGATTCAGAGTAGGATGTTTGGCCGGAAGCAGAATTTGATAACCCGAATGTTGCTGAGGCAGTAAAAACTGCCACCAATACAGCAGATAAACGCATTTTTGTTCACTTTTTTGGGCAATCCACACACCACATTAGTCATTAGTCATTAGTCATTAGTCATTAGTTATATAAGTCGGTGGAATTTCGCGCTGACCGCTAATTGATGACTGTTGACCGCTGATTGCTGACATTGAAAGCAGAAGGGTGACAAACTGTGCAATTCTAGCGCATTACCAAGGCCTCTAGACTTTCTGAGCGAGAACGCGTTGGAGAACTTGCTGGTAAGCGGTTTCTACCGATCCTAAGTCGCGGCGGAATCGGTCTTTGTCCATAACACGGGCGTCGGGGTCGGCTTCTGCGTTGTCCCAGAGGCGGCAGGTGTCGGGACTGATTTCGTCGGCGAGGATCAGATTTTGATGTTGGTCGATACCGAATTCTAGTTTGAAGTCTACCAGGGTGATGCCACACTGGCTGAAAAATTCTTTGAGTATTTCGTTAATTTCGCGGGCGGCGATTTCTAGTTGGTCTACTTGTTCGGGGGTGGCTAGCTGCATTAGCAGCAGCCTGTCGCGGGTCAGCAGCGGATCTCCCAAATCGTCGTTTTTGTAATAAAACTCGACCAGCGGCGGATTGACTATTGTGCCCAGGGCGAGTCCGGTTTGCTTGCACAGACTGCCGGCGGCAATGTTTCTGACTACGACTTCCAATGGCAAGATTTGGACGCGACAGACTCGCATTTCGTTGGGGGCCGGTGTGTCGATGAAGTGGGTGGGAATGCCTTTGGCTTCTAGCATCCGAAACAGGTGGGCGGATACGGCGCAGTTGATTTCGCCTTTGCCGACGATGCTGCCGCGTTTCTGAGCGTTAAAGGCTGTGGCGTCGTCTTTGAAGTGGGTCAGCAAAATTTCGCTGTCTTCGGTGGAGTAGAGGATTTTGGCTTTGCCTTCGTAGAGTTTGCGATCGGCTGACATGGCGATTAATAATAAGGTAGATGAGTTTTAGATTTTACCGTAGCTCGATCGGGTGTTATTGGCGAGTTTTTGGATCTCCGCTGCACCGCTCATGCTCTGACCAAGAATTTCGTGATGGTACAAGCTCCCGGATTTATCCGTGGAATCAATCCCAAATCTCAAATCTAAAATCCTCAAGCCCCCGCATTTATCCGTCGGGTCAATCCAAAATCTCAAATCTCAAATCGAATGACGGGCAAGTACGCCTGCAGGTAGATACTGTCATCGACCCCGGCATAAATGATTCTTGACAAAGGACAATAGATATTAAACCTGCTGGGTTCGCGATCCGTGCTGACAAAACCTCGCAAACGAGACGGGCGCTTAAAAAAACATCTAGAAAATGGCTGATTTATGCAAGACAAAAAAATTCATATTCTCTTGGTAGAAGATGATGAGGTTGATGTGATGAACGTCCGGCGAGCTTTCAAAAAAAATAACATCGTCAACCCCCTCTACATTGCTGCCAATGGATTAGAAGCTCTAGCTATATTACGTGGGGAAGGAAAAATAGATCCTCCCATGCCTAAAGCGCGCCGGTTGATTTTGCTGGACTTGAATATGCCAAGAATGAGCGGGATCGAGTTTTTGCAAGAATTGCGACTAGATGAATGTTTGAGGTCGATTCCGGTAATCGTCCTCACAACTTCTAATGAAGATAGAGATAAAGTAAAAGCTTATAATTTGAATGTAGCGGGCTATATTCTTAAACCTGTTACTTTTTCTAACTTTGTGGAAGTGATGGCTACCCTAAACAAATACTGGATGCTGAGCGAAATTCCCTAAAATAGGGAAATTTGAATATTTTTTTTCAAAGAAGATTTATAATTTTTCAGCGATGCAGTTGTTTGAATTCCTTTTTCTCGACAGCAGCTTTTTCGGAGTAATCCACAATTCGGTTTTTATGGACAAAATTCTCACAATTCTGATAGTTGATGACGATGCAGTAGATCGAATGGCGATCAAACGCTCGCTCAAGTCCGCTGGTGTTTCGGCAGAAGTTACTGAGGCAGAAGACTGCGCGGATGCCCTGGTCCAACTCTCGGTCAGCAAAAATTCTACGCAGGCTACCGCGAAACTCTCCCAACAAAATAAATCTCAACCTTTAAGCGAGCTTGAGGAGACAGAACAGGGGCTGCTATTAAATCAAATATTTGAGTGCAAATTTGACTGCGTATTCCTCGACTACGGATTGCCGGACGGAGACGGACTGAGTTTGGTAAAACATCTACGAGAAGCTGGACTGAAAGTTCCCTTAATTGTACTCACAGGTCAAGGCGACGAACAAATTGCTGTGGAATTGATGAAGGCAGGAGCTTCTGATTATATCGCTAAAAATAAGCTTTCTCCCGAAAGTTTGTCTCGCAGTTTGTCCAATGCGATGCGGGTTTACCGCGCCGAATTTCAGGCGTTTCATACCAGTCAAAAGCTTAAGGAAAGCGAAGAACGGTACAGGTTAGTTTTAGAGGGAGTGAACGACGGAATTTGGGATTGGGATTTAAGTAAAAATGAGGTTTATTGGAACGATCGCCTTTTGGAAATTATCGGTTTGTCGCGCAAGCAATTTGGCAGGACTATGGAAGCTCTATATAACCGCCTGCACCCCGATGACAAGGAGGGAATTGTCGCGGCGATCGCAGCTCACTTGGAACAAGAAATAGATTACAATGTAGAATTTCGGCTGCTGCACTCAAACGGTGTTTACCGCTACTGCACTTCTCAGGGAAAAGCTCAGCGCAATTCCCAAGGAAAACCGCTGCGAATGGCCGGTATGATTAGCGATATTACTGAGCGGAAACAGGCGGAAGATGCTCTGGAAAGGGAACGGCAGCAACTGAGACAAATTATTACTTGCGTGCCTGTAGCAATGGCGATGTTAGATACACAAATGCGCTATATGGCTAACTCTAAAAAATGGGTTAGTCAATTTAATTTGGGCTTGCCGTCCCTAAATAATCTCAGCCATTACGAATTGTTTCCAGATACGCCGAATCGCTGGAAAGTAATGTACCAAGAAGTGCTCCAAGGCAAGGTAGTTTCTGTGAGCGAAGATGCTTGGGAACGAGCAGACGGCTCTGTTATCTATCTGCGCTGGGCCGCTCACCCTTGGTACAATCCAGACGGTAAAGTAGGGGGAATTGTGATGGTTGCCGACAAGATTAATGAGTTGGTGGAAGCGCGCGAAACTGCCTTAGAAGCTAGCCGGGTGAAGTCGCAATTCTTGGCGAACATGAGTCACGAAATTCGCACTCCGATGAATGGGGTTTTGGCAATGGCTCAATTGCTGCTGCGCGCTCCTCTGGAACAGAAACAGCGGGACTGTGCTCAGACGATTTACCGCAGTGCTGAACATTTGCTAAATGTTATTAATGATATTCTCGATTTCTCTAAGATTGAAGCTGGAGAGATGCGGCTGGAAAAGGCTAATTTTGATTTGGATACTTGCGTTGAGTCGGTGATAGAAATTATAGCGCATTTGGCAGAAGAAAAAGGTATTGAATTGAATATTTTAGTTGACAGCTCAGTGCCGAAAAAGTTGGTGGGCGACTCGGGAAGATTAAAGCAAGTTTTGCTGAATTTAACGGGTAATGCCATAAAGTTTACGGATCGCGGTCAAGTTTTAGTTCACGTAACGGTGAAACAAGGCAACCGAATGGCAGAGGGTAGACAAGGGGCAAGATTGCTATTTTCCGTCCGAGATACTGGCATTGGAATTTCGGCCCAGGGGCAAACAAAGTTGTTCCAATCTTTTTCTCAGGTAGACGATTCTCCTACTAGGCCTTACGGCGGGACGGGTTTAGGTTTGGCTATTTGCAAGCAGTTAGTGGAGATGATGGGAGGGGAGATTGGAGTCCGCAGTTTGCTAGGCAGCGGTGCTACTTTTTGGTTTACTGTACCTTTGGAAAAACAGTTGCCAGTTGAGCCTCATGATCCCGAACTAGCGGGCAAGAAGTTATTAGTAATCTCTGGAAGCGCTTTGAGGAGGGCAGCGGTGCGCTCGCTCGCTCAAAGTTGGGGTGCCCGCTGCGACGAGGCAGAAACTGCTGCTGAGGCTTGGAGTTGGTTGAAAAATACCCAGGGTGGGATTTCTCAGAATTCGGGAGAGGGGGGAAAAAGCTGGGATGTGGTGCTGGTGGACTTGCAAATGCCGGAGTTGGATGCGGAGGAATTTGCTAGGAAAGTGCGATCGACCTCGACAGTTGGCTCGTTAATCGCCATGACTGCTTTGCGGGAACAGCCGAAGGCTGAATCGCTTTGCAGTCGAGGTTTTAACGGATATTTGATCGAGCCGGTGCGACCAAGCCGCCTGCTTGAGGCAATGCTTGCGCCGGTGAAGGGAACGGGAGATTTTGGGAGAGTGGAGGCTGCTAATACTTACAAGTTGCCACCAGTTAATACTCAATATGTTACTCCCAATTTGCTGTCATCGCTAAGGATTTTGGTGGCGGAAGACCACCCAATCAATCAACAAGTTCTTGTCGAACAGTTGGCAGTTTTAGGCTATCAAGCTGACTGCGTGGTCAACGGTCAAGAAGCGCTGGATTTGCTGGCAAAAAAAAGCTATGATTTAGTGCTGATGGACTGTCAAATGCCGATACTTGATGGTTACAAAACGGCGCAAAAGTTGAGGCAAATTGAAGGAAGAGATCGGCATACTTTTGTAATGGCTTTAACGGCTCATGCTATGCCGGGTGAACGAGAAAAGTGTCTGGCAGCGGGGATGGATGATTATCTCAGTAAACCTGTAGATTTAGATGCTTTGGCGGCGGCTCTGAAAAAGTATGAAGCCCTAAATGTTCAGGGTGACAATAAGTATGGAGTTAAAAGTATAAATTCGGCAAATAAATCTCAATTAGCAACAAATTATACAGAAGTTATGGAAAAAGCGCAGGTTGTGGCTGGGCCGACACCAAGGGCGATCGCACCTCAAACTTGGGAACATATAGACTACGACGGACTGTTCGACAAGAGCAGATTGGAGCAACTCGGACGAGTTAATATTAAATTGCCAGAGCGACTTTTGCAAGCTTTTGTGGCAGGCGCGCAAGCTGATGTAGCTGCTGCCAAAATAGCCGTAGAAGCTAAAGATTGGCAAGCTGTGGAATATCAAGCCCACCGTCTCAAAGGAACTTCTGCTAATGTAGGAGTTGCTCTGATGTCGGATTTGGCCGCACAATTGGAGCATCAAGCGCGAAGCTTTCAATCTGAATCACCAGATGTGGAATTGTTAAATATTGAGAGGGTTGAGAACATATTAGTAAGTTTGTTCAGTCATCTAGCTAGGGTTCAAAAATTTGTGGAAACACGAATATTTGGTTAATATCTTACTCGATCATAGTTGCTCGTAGTCGGCAATTAAAATCGCCATTACAAAAACGAAGTTTCTCTCTAAGAAACTAAGAAATAGAGCGGTAAGGTACGGAGTGTCCATCCTAAATAGAAAAAATCTAGGAAAATCTTCTTTCTTTCTTTCGTCACTCCGTGTTCTCTGCGGTTAATTAAAAATAATAATTAATTTAGCTATGAATTACGATACCAGTACAAACACTATTTTAGATAGCAATTTATTAAAAAACGATGAAAAAATGCTAACGCCTTTGAGGGTTTTTGCTCGGGAAGTTTTATTGTATGAAAACGAGGCTATCTCTGAGCAATATTCTGTAAATGTTGTGCCGTACCCGCAAGATGAAAACAATAATTTATGTGTTGACAATCTCCTAGCAAAAGTGGCTCGCTGCTGTCGCGAAAGCAAGGTGGGCAAAAAATTACCGACGGCTTTTTACGTTCACGTTTCGGCTTTACAGACACTCCACCCTGTCCTCGGTATCTACGAAAATTGTGCCAGACACACTCTCGAAAATATTGATAAAGCAACTTTAGTGAAATTTTTGCTCCATCAACCTAAAATATCTTATCTTTTTTACCCTGATTTCGATACTGACGCTCATCCTGCTTTGCAAACCAGCATCCAAATTAATCTAGCAACAGGGGAAGTTAAATATTTCGATTACAGCAACAGCGAAAATCCTCCTGTTTTGCACCGTAAGGAAACTTTTGTAGCTGCCAATTATCCCAATTACGAAAAGTTTGCAAGGCTGACTCGCTGCGAGGAAAAGTGGGGGCTGCTTGATAACACTAGCGTGATCGGCACTCGCGAGGGTTGGCTCAAATATTTGGGATATTGCGGTGTAGACATCCAAGATCATACTGTTGTCGAGCGTTTGAAACAGGAGAATAGTGAGCTATCAATTCCTAAGATCGAGCGACACAAAGCTGCAATGGTACGCAACTCGCTTTCTAAACCTCTGCGTCTGGTTTTAGAAGCTGATTTAGTGAGGGACGGGGCGACTTTTTTTGATTACGGTTGCGGTTACGGTGGGGATGTTAAATATATTGCACAAGAGGGTTATGCTATTTCTGGTTGGGACCCATACTATCAGCCGGATACTCCGCGAATTTGTGCTGATATTGTGAATATTGGTTATGTGATTAATGTGATTGAATCTTTGGCGGAACGCCGAGAAGCGTTGCTGAATGCTTGGGAATTAACTAAGAATTTATTAGTTGTGGCGGCTCAGGTTTTGATTGATGATAGCGATCGAGGTCAAATTGCTTATGGGGATGGGGTGATTACTTCTCGGAATACTTTTCAGAAGTATTACGAACAAGAAGAGTTGAAGGTTTATATTGACCAAGTTTTGAATGTTGATGCGATTCCCGTGGCTTTGGGGATTTATTTTGTGTTTCGGGATGCTGCGGAGGGTGAAGGTTTTCGCGCTTCTCGGTTTCGATCGCACTTATCGACTCCCAGGGTGCGATCGCAAGTTAAGCGTTTTGAAGATTATGCGGAAATGTTGGCTCCTTTGATGGCTTTTGTGAGCGATCGAGGCCGGCTTCCGGTTAAAGGCGAACTAGCGGAAGAATCGGCGATTAAGGGGGAATTTCACAGTTTTAATCGCGCTTGGAGGGTGATTTTGCAAGCAACGGATGCGGATGATTGGGAGAGAATCGCCGACAAGCGCCGCCAGGATTTGCTAGTATATCTCGCTCTCAATGGTTTGGGAGAGCGGCCTTCAATGCGCCGACTCCCGGCTCAAATCCGCAACGACATCAAAGGTTTGTTTGACAATTATCAAAAAGCTTGCACTTTGGCAGATTTAATGTTATACAGTTTGGGCAAACCTGATATTGTTGCCGATTGCTGTGAAGATAGTGCGATCGGCTACAAACAGCATGGTTCCCTGTCAGTTCACGTCTCTGCATTAGAAGAACTCGACCCTTTGCTCAGGCTCTACGAAGGCTGCGCCAACCGCACAATCGGCAGGCTTGACGGCGCGACAATAATCAAATTTTACGCTCGCAAACCTCAAATTTCCTATTTATTTTATCCAGATTTTGACACTAACCCGCATCCAGCCCTTCACACTTCGATGCACATCGATTTGCGCGACCTTTCTGTGAGCTATCAAGACTATTCTGATGTGTATAATCCGCCAATTTTAGTTAGAAAAGAAGCTTTTGTTACTGCTAGTTATCCCCATTACGACAAGTTTGCGAAACTCACCCGCCAAGAAGAAAAGTTAGGGATTCTAGATCGTGGCGTAGTTAAAAAGCATCGGGAATGGGTGAAGTGTTTGGAGGAAAATTGCGTTAAAATTAAGGATCATAAGTTGTTTTGGCGATCGAATGCTGACCCAGAAAAATTGAAAATGCTGCAAAAAGCTGCGTCGGAACGTCACCAGAAAAAGATTGAGTTTAATGCAGGAAAGATTGAACAAACCGCAGAGAGCGCAGAGGATGGAAAAGAAGAGGGAGAGGAATAGGAATATTTATGGAAGCGAAGTATGATTTTAGTTAGGGTACGCCCGAGGCGATCTATCTAACATTACCTCGGAAAACTCGGATCTCAGCTATTACAAGTGTGACGTTCAAACGTGAAGTTATGATTAATCTACGCTCCGCGACTTCCGCTGATTTGGATCTGTTACGACACTGGGATGAGCAACCTCACGTAATTTCGTCAGATCCTAACGATGACTGGGCTTGGGAGGTGGAACTTGAGCGCGCGCCCGATTGGAGAGAACAATTGATTGCTGAAATTGATGGTCGTCCCATCGGATTTATCCAAATCATCGATCCGGCACGCGAGGAGACCAACTATTGGGGTGATGTGGCGGCGGATCTTCGTGCTATTGACATTTGGATTGGGCAAGAAGCTGATTTAGGCAAAGGCTATGGAACACAAATGATGCAGCTTGCAATTGTCAGATGTTTCGCAGATCCGGCGGTGAAGGCTGTCCTCGTCGATCCGCTTGCCAATAATACTCGGGCCCACAACTTCTATGAACGTCTTGGCTTTCAATTTATCGAGTACCGAAAGTTCGGTGATGATGATTGCTTCGTTTATCGCCTGAACCGAGTAGATTGACACTATGAATTGATCTCGCATTGCTCTAGCAGCAGTCCGTGAGCGATCGCACAAATCTACAAGTTATTTTTTGAGCCGTGATTTGAAAATATTAGATGATCCTTACAGTACCTTTCGATTTATTTCGGGCAGTGTGTGGAGTAGAGATCGCCTAAAATCCATAAACCGCCGAAAATTTAAACCCCCTTCCTAGACTGAGAATCGTTTTTTGCAAAAAGCTTTAACAAATATATGTAAAACTTTAGCCCCAAAATTGGTATCATCTAAAGTTTGAGAAATGGATATTTTTATGAGCTACAATGAATCGAAAAAGATTTACGCTGCATACGAAGCATTTATACGTTCACTAAGTGAGAAGTCTAATATTTTTTGTTCAGAGATATGGGCTGGTCTCGGTTTAGCTATTTTATCCCGTGTGATTGGAGTTGTTGGGATAATTATTAGTTTGTTATTGCTGGCTTTTACACTATTAGCAATAGTTCCATTAATTGTTCCATTGAGCGTGTTTTTAATATGTGCAATGATTGCGTTTTTTATTGAATGGATGGCAGAGTTCACAACGAAAAATCAGAAGCCAAATGTGATTAATGTAGCAATATGTTCTAAAGAACAAGTCATTTATCAATCTCGGAGTTACCGTCAAGATGTCTATTATCTCCATGTGTATATTAAGAGTGGCTATAGAGTTGACTGTAGTTTAGACTAACCAAAGATGAGAACGGTGGCTTTCAGAAGAACTAGAGCCACCGCGCTAGGAGAGAATAAGGGTGAAAAATAAAACCTATCCACTCCTTAAATGAACAGTGAACGATTAAAGGACTTTCGTCAAGCAGCATACGAG